>JBIOJL010000051.1:0-20521 GCA_044450885.1 Tepidisphaerales bacterium | reverse complement strand
GGCTGACGGCGGCGGTGCTGGCCCACGAGATCCGCAATCCACTGCAGGCGCTGCGCTTCCAGCTACATTCGCTGCGCAGGAACGCGGGCGACCCGGCGCGGGTGGGGACGACGGCGGACACGATCGACTCGGAACTGGAGCGGATCCAGCGGCTGGTGCAGGACTACCTGGCGCACGAGAAGGCACAGGCGTTCCACGTCCAGTCGGTGTCACTGGTGGAGGCACTGCAAGGGTTGCAGACGATCATGGGGGCCCTGCTCAAGAGCAACCAGACGGAACTGGCCGTGCCGGCGGGGCCGGACGTGGTGGTGTGGTGCGATCCGCACGCGCTGCGGCAGATCCTGATGAACCTGGCGCTCAACGCCCAGCAGGCGATGGGGCCGGGCGGGAAGATCACCATCGGCATCAGGCAGGATGCGGGGTTCGGGGTGATCTCGGTGGCCGACACCGGGCCGGGAATTCCGCCGGAGATGATCGAGCGGCTGTTCAAGCCGTTTCAGACGAGCAAGAAGGAGGGAAGCGGGATCGGGCTGGCGCTGGTCAAGCGGTTTGCGGACAATTTCGGGGGCAATGCATCGGTGGAGAGCGAGGTCGGCAAGGGGTCGGTGTTCCACGTGAAGCTGCCGCTGGCGGAGACGGGGATGGCGGAGCAGGCGCGGGCGGTGCCGTCGCCATCGCCGTCGGAAAGCGGGGCGGCGTGATGCCGCGGGCATGATCTTCGGGCGCAGATGTGTAGAATGATCGACTAACATGGCTGAGATTCCATTCCAGGTTCTGCTGGTCGAGGACGACGAGTCCGTGCGCGAGTCGGCCGCGACGGTGCTGCGCGAGGAGGGCTTCGCGGTGACGATGGCCGTCGATGGCGAGGAGGCGATGCACAAGATCGTGCCGGGGACGGACCTGGTGGTGGCGGACCTGAACATGCCGAAGGTGGACGGGCGGGAACTGCTGCGGTGGGTGACGAGCAACCACCCGGGCACGGCGATGATTCTGATGACGGCGTACGGGACGATCCCGCGGGCGGTGGAGGCGATCAAGGCGGGGGCGTCGGCGTTCCTGACCAAGCCGCTGAATCCGGAGGAGCTGCTGGTGCAGGTGAGGAAGGTGCTGGAAGACAAGGGGCTGCGGCAGGAGTTGTCGCGGCTGCGCGGGCAGTTGCGGGATGGGTGGCACTACCGGCACATCATCGGGCGCGGGCCGGGAATGCAGCAGGTGTTCTCGATCATCGACCGGGCGGCGCCGGTGAAGACGACGGTGCTGGTGGTGGGCGAATCGGGGACAGGCAAGGAGATGGTGGCGCGGGCGCTGCACGAAGGCAGCCCGCGGCGCGACGGGCAGTTCCTGGCGCTGAACTGCGGGGCGATTCCGGAGAACCTGATCGAGTCCACGCTGTTCGGCCACGAGAAAGGCGCCTTCACGGGGGCCGATGCCAAGACGCGGGGGTATTTCCAGGCCGGCAACGGGGGGACGCTGCTGCTGGATGAGATCGGCGAGCTGCCGCTGGGGTTGCAGAGCAAGCTGTTGCGCGTGCTGGAGGATGGGACGGTCACGCCGGTCGGCACGACGGCGCCGCAGAAGGTGGACGTGCGCATCGTGGCGGCCACGAACCGCGACCTGGAGATCGAGGCCAAGGCCGGGCGCTTCCGCCAGGACCTGTATTTCCGGCTGAACGTGGTGAAGATTCAACTGCCGGCGCTGCGGCAGCGCACGGAGGACCTGCCGCTGCTGACGCGATTCCTGCTGGATGAGATTTGCCGGCAGAACGGGTTCGAGCCGCGGGAAATCGACGCGTCGCTGCTGGAAGCGTTCGCCGAATACGACTGGCCGGGCAATGTTCGGGAGTTGAAGAACGTGCTGGAAAGCCTGGTGGTGCTGAGCGGCAAACTGACGCTGTCGGCCGACGATCTGCCGGAGAAGTTCTTCCCGGAGAAGGCAACGACGGCGGCGGCCACCGCGGAAACGGGCCAGCCTGCGATCGAGGCGGCCGACGAGCTGAATCTCTCGCGGTTGTCGAAGCAGACGATTCTCAAGGCCCTGGAGAGTTGCCGCGGCAACCGCACGGAAGCGGCCAAGCAACTGGGGATCAGCCGGCGGACGCTGCACCGGCGGCTGAACGAGTTTGGGTTGAGGGAGTAGGCGAGGCGTCCCTTCGCGGTCGTTTGTAGCCGCGATCGGTGATCGCGGCTGGTCGCTCGCACGGCTACAGCTTCTTCCGCTGAGCGACCGATGTCTGCTACCCGATCCGCGTCACCGTCGCCTTCACCAGCTCGTCCGCGTCGTTCCTGAGCATATCCAGCACCTGTGGCTTGCGGAGTGGCGGGTTCTTCAGGAGCACGTTCGCGACGTACAGCCGCACCCACCACTGGCGGTACAGCGCCAGGCGCGCGAGCTGGTCGACGGCCGGCTGGTCGAACTCGCCGGGCGGAACCAGTCCAGCCTGCTGGCGGAAGAGGATTTCGCTGATGACGTGCTCGCCCAGCGATAGGCTGCGGAAGTCGTCGGCGGTCATGTTGGCGCCATAAACGTCGCGCATCAGCCACATGGCGGCGGCGGGATCGTGTTCGTACATCCAGAGCACGAGTCTCGCGGGTGGAGGTGAGGCGTGCGTCTCCAAATACGGCTTGAAGTGGGAGAAATCCTTGCGGCCGCGCGGGTCGGGCGGGGCGGCATATCGCAGCAGATTCCGGCCGGCATCCGCGGCGGTGCCCTGGGCCGTATCGAGACGCGCGGCGGCGACGGAAATGATCTCCGGGCGGGGAATGTCGAGATTGGTCAGCATGCGGTTGTAGCGGCCGAGTTCCTCGGCGCCGGAAATCTGCGTCGAGTAGTCGATGACGGCGCCGACCAGTTGCGGCCGCGACCAGCCCAGTTCGCGGGTACGTTCGAAGAGTTCGCCGACTCGCTTGTAGTATTGCTCCTCGTTGCCGGCGGCCAGCACCGCGGCGATCTGTTCCTGGAGCTTGTTCTCGGGTGTCTCGCGGCGTTCGGCCTTCGGCGGCGGGGGAAGTTCGGATTTTGGGGACTCGGTCTTGCGGCCGCTGGCGCAGCCAACGAGCATGGAGCAGGCAACGGCGAAAGCGAACGTGCGTCTACCCATAGGGAATCTCCTCGGCACGGGGCATGGTAAGGGCAAAGACGTGAGGGGGAAAGGAGGGGTGATCTCAATGGGGACGAACCCAGTTCAGGTTTCTTGCACCGTGTATGACCCGTAAAATGGGCAATGGCCGTTGCGTCACGTCATAGATAATCAGATATCGGTAGACACTGCTGACGCGTAGCCGATCATCATGCAATTCCTCCCGCACATGCCCGATTCCGGGCGTCCGGGCAATCCGGCGAAACTGTTCGCGGAGTTTCAAGGCGACTTTCCTGGCATTCCGCGGACTGTCGGCCTTGATGTAATTGACAATCTCCCGAACATCCTCGATCGCCGCCTCCGTGAGGACATATTTCATCGTCGGCGTCCCCCGGTCTTCCTGGCCGCGACGGGCGGAACGGTATCCAATATTTCAGCCATCGCCAACTCGCCGTCAACCACGCGCCCGCGCCCAAACTGTTCGCGCGCCCGGGCCACCTTCCCTCGGACCTCATCCCAGAAAGTCTCCCGGCCGGAGTCAATCTTGTCCAACAGTCGCAGGCTTTCGCACACCACATCGCTGGGCGATTGGTTTCGTCCACTGCGGACCCTTTGTCGCAGAATCCGAAGGCATGAGGGTGTCAGAGAAAGACTGAGTGTGCTCTGTGTGGCCATGGATAGAGCATACCATCGCAACGCGAGCCAAGTCCAATCCAATCGGCTCAGCCCGCAGCAACGCCGATCAGACGGTGCGCGAATTCAGCATCACTGGATGTCGTCACCCTCACGCCTCGCGTGGTACATTACCATGCATGACCCAGCAGCAATCTCCTCTCCCTGTTCAGCCGATCCACTATGCGATCCCTGTTGACAACCCATGGCGCACGGTTTCACGCCTGTGCGCAAGCTGCGGCATAGCCATCGGATGCGTGCGGATTGTCCAGGTTGTTCTGGTAGCTTGGCCATTTCTGGGTCGTTCGCGCTGGCCCACGGGCAGTGCCATCGTGTTTGTCAGCGGCTCGCTGTCGGGCGGGATAATAGGCCTGCTACTGCTTGTCGGAGCGGTATCCATGCTCCGGAATCCGCGGTCGTCTCAAGTGCTTATGGCCGGCTGCTGGACATCGATCATCGGCAGCGCGGTGATGATGGTCAGCATGTCAATTGCGAGCCTGGTGGAGGGCTATTTCGGACAACCCCCCATATACCTCGGCTTTCTGCTTCTGAACTGGGGCACCAACGGTATTCTCGAAGCCATTTGGCCATTGCTGACGCTCTTGCTCCTGCGAAGCGCCCGCCGCGATCCGCAGTTCTTCTCCATGGCGCCGGGATGAGTTGCACCGCAGGCTTTGAAGCACCAAGGCTTGAACTCGGAACGAGAAATGCGTAGGGTCCGCTTCAGCGGACGCGGAAATCGGGCGGTGACCGATCGCGTCCGCTGAAGCGGACCCTACAGAAACTAACATTCACGCCCGACACCCATGCCTGAACCGACCGACAAAACCGCCCAGGCCGCCGCGCTTTCGCCGGCCATGCGCCAGTATCAGCAGTACAAGGCGCAATATCCGGACTACGTCCTGTTCTTCCGCATGGGCGACTTCTACGAGATGTTCTGGCAGGATGCGGAACTGGCGGCGAAGGTACTCGGGGTGGCGCTGACGACGCGCAGCAGGGGCGGGCTGGATTCGGCGGAGTCGATCCCCATGGCCGGGGTGCCGTTTCATGCGGTGGAATCGTACCTGAACAAGATGATCCAGGCGGGGCACCGCGTGGCCATCTGCGAACAAACCGAAACGGCGGCCGAGGCCAAGGGCGTCATCCGGCGCGAGGTCACTCGGCTGCTGACGCCGGGCACGCTGACGGATGATCCGCTGCTGGATGGCCGGACGGACAACTATCTGGCGGCCGTGGCGTTTCACATCACCGCGGCCGATGGATACAAAGCCGCGCTGGCGTGGGTGGAGCTTTCCACCGGTTCGTGTGTGGCCATGTCGGGCTCGCAAGGACAGGTGCTGGATGAGATCAGCCGCATACGGCCGGCCGAGATTCTCGTGCCGGAGTTGCCGACGGGACAGCCGCATGAAATTGTGAAGGCGATCCAGGCGATCGGTGGCATCGCCCTGACGGCGCGCCCGGGATGGCAGTTCACGCCACATCATGCGAAGGAGCAGATTCACAAGCAGTGGGAGACCAGCACGGCCGGGGGTTTTGGCTTTGCGGATGACGATCCGGCCGTGATGGCGACGGCGGCGATCCTCACGTACCTCGAAGAGACGCAGAAGTCGTCGCTGGGGCATTTGAGACCGCTGCGCCGGCATCTGGTCGAGGATCACCTCAGCATCGATCCCGCATCGTGGCGCAGTCTGGAGATCGACCGCACCACGCGCTGGGGCACGACCCAGGGCTCGCTCTTGTCGGCCATTGACCGCACCCGCACAAGCATGGGTGGCCGGCTGCTGCGGCAGTGGATTCGCACGCCGCTGCGCGATGCCGAACACATCATCGCCCGGCAGACGGCCATCGCTGCGCTGCTCGAATCTCCGCCGGCACTCAAGGCTGTCACGGAACATCTGGACAAAGTGTGCGACATCGAGCGGATCGTGGCCCGCGTGGCGGTGAACCGCGCCAGCCCGCGGGACCTGGCAGCGTTGGGCCGGTGTCTGACGACTTTGCCGGGTCTGCTCGATCAGCTTGCCTCTCTGGAACGGGCAACGGACGTTGCGCCGGAACTGCTGCTCCTGCGGGCGTTCTGCCAGGAACAGGGCGCGTACATCGTCAGCGCCATCAGGCCCGATCCGCAGCCGCACCTGCGCGAAGGCGGCGTGATCGCGGAGAAGTTCGACGCCGAGCTCGACCGCCTGCGCGAGCTGGTGACCAACAGCCAGCAGTGGCTCGCCCGCTATCAGTCGCAACTGGCCGGCGAAAGCGGCATTCCGTCGCTGAAGGTGGGCTACAACAAGGTCTTCGGCTATTACATCGAAGTGACCGACGCCCATCGTTCCAAGATTCCGCCGCAGTGGATTCGCAAGCAGACGGTGAAGAACGCCGAACGTTACATCACCGAGGAGCTCAAGAAGTTCGAGGATGAAGCGCTGTCGGCGCAGGATCGCTCGATCCTGCTCGAACAGCGCCTCTTCGAGCAGGTGCGGCAGGCGCTGCTGCCGCAGTTGCCCAAGTTCCAGGAACTGGCCGAGGGACTGGCGCGGCTGGATTGTCTTTCCGGACTGGCCATGCTGGCGCAGGAACGCCGCTATTGCCGGCCGACGATCACCGAGGACCGCGTGCTGGAGATCATCGACGGCCGGCATCCCGTGCTCGAACAGTCGCTCGGTTCGGAGTTTGTCGCCAACGACGTGCGCTTCGGCGAGAGCGACTACCTGGCGCTGATCACCGGGCCGAACATGGCCGGAAAATCTACTTATATCCGCCAGACGGCCCTGATCGTGCTGATGGCCCAGATCGGCTCCTACGTCCCGGCCAAGTCGGCCACCATCGGCGTGGCCGACCGGCTGTTCGCCCGCATCGGCGCCTCCGACGAAATCCACGGCGGGCAGTCTACATTTATGGTCGAGATGACCGAGACGGCCAACATTCTCAACAACGCCGGCGACCGGTCGCTGGTGATCCTCGACGAGATCGGCCGGGGAACCAGTACGCTCGACGGGTTGTCGCTGGCGTGGGCGATCGCCGAGCACATCGCCTCGGCCGTGCATTGCCGGGCGCTCTTCGCCACGCATTACCACGAGTTGACGGACCTCGCTCGGCAGTTCAAGGGCGTGAAGAACTTCAACGTGGCCGTCCGCGAGTGGCAGGACCAGGTGATCTTCCTGCACCGCATCGTCGAGGGCGGGACGGATCGGTCGTACGGAATTCATGTCGCCCGCCTGGCCGGCGTGCCCAAACTGGTGCTGCAGCGCGCCCGCGAGTTGCTTTCGCAACTGGCCGTGCATCACGTCGGCCAGTCGCCGCTGCGGCGCTCGAAACAGGCGGTCGACCCCAACCAGTTCGAGCTCTTCGCCGATCCGGCCAAGGAACTGCTGGATGCGCTGCGGGCGACGGATCTCGACGATCTTTCCCCGCGCGAGGCGTTTGAACTGCTCAAGCGATGGAAAGAGAAGCATAAGTAGGGCCAGGGTCGGGCAAAGGACCGTTGCGAGCGCAGGCGGGCTCACCCGCTCCCGAAGGCGGCCGGGGACGGCCACGCTCCGGGCGTAACCCCTCCGACATGAACGCGGCTTGCTCCTTCCGTTTTCCTTCCCACCTCTATACAATCCCGCGGTTTCAGGCTTGGAGTAGATTTGTCCCGGTAGAGGTAATTGAAATGTCCGAGTTCAAGGATCAGTTCAAGGAGAAGTACCGTCCCGACGCCGACATCGCGCTCGACCGCGAAATCGCGGATGCGCTGGGCGATCTGTCCATCGACGAGCTGCTCAAACACGAACAGGCACGCAGCGAATCCACGACGCCCGGCATGCGCAAGGGCAAGATCATCCGCGTCGAGAAGGAAGATGTGTTCGTGGATTTCGGCGGCAAGTCGCAGGGCGTCTGCCCGCTGCTCCAGTTTGCCGAGGAACCCAAGGTCGGCGACGAGTTGGAATTCCGCGTCGACCGCTTCGACAAGGCCGAGGGTCTGCTGATCCTCGCCCTCAAGGGCGCCGTCGCATCCAGCGTCACCTGGGAGAACCTCGAAGCCGGCCAGATCGTCGAGGGCATGGTCTCGGGCATGAACAAGGGCGGCCTGGAAGTCACGGTCAAGGGCATGCGCGCGTTCATGCCGGCCGGACAGGTCGATGTGGTGTTCCACAAGGACATCTCGGTGTTCATCGGCCAGAAGGTGACGGCCGAAGTCACCCAGTTCGACAGGGACAAACGCAACCTCATCATCTCCCGCCGCAACATCATCGAGCGCGAGAAGGAAATCGCCAAGAAGAAACTGCTGGAAGAACTGGCCGAGGGCCAGGTCCGCCGGGGCACGGTTCGCTCCGTGATGGATTTCGGCGCGTTCGTCGATCTTGGTGGCGTGGACGGGCTGGTTCACGTCTCGGAAATCAGCCACCGGCGCGTCAAGAACCCCAAAGACGCGCTCAAGGAAGGCGACGTCGTCGACGTGAAGGTCATCCGCATCGACCGCGAAGCCGGCAAGCTGTCGCTGAGCCTCAAGCAGACGATGGCCGACCCGTGGAACGAGGCCGCCGGGCGCTATGCGGTGGGGACAGCCGTCACGGCCCGCGTGGCCAAGATCGAGTCGTTCGGCGCGTTTCTGGAGGTCGAGGAAGGCATCGAGGGGTTGCTGCCGATCAGCGAGATTTCCTGGCAGCGCATCAACAAGGTGTCGGATGTGCTGGCGGACGGGCAGACGGTGAAGGTCGTGGTCATCAACATGGACCCGGTCAGCCGCAAGATGACGTTCAGCCTCAAGCAGGCCGGCGGCGATCCGTGGAAGACGGTCAACGAGCGCTATGCCCTGGACATGGTCGTTCCCGGCAAGGTGACGCGAACGGCCGATTTTGGCGCATTCATTGAACTTGAGCCCGGCCTCGAGGGTCTGGTACACATTTCCGAGCTGGCCAACCAGCGGGTGCGGACGGTGGGCGACGTGGTCAAGCCCGGGCAGGAAGTCCGCGTGCGGGTTCTGGACATTGACACGGAGAAACGCCGGATCGGTCTGTCGATCCGGCGGGCGGAAGAGCCGGTGCTGGACTTGGCCAGCCAGCCAGGGGCGGCCGCGCCCGCCGGGCCGAAGAAGAAGCGGCCGCAGTTGCGGGGCGGATTGGAGTTCTGACAATCCCGCACATGTTCCGCCACGTCCCCAACCTCCTGACAGGCGCGCGCCTGGTGCTGGCGATCGTCTTCTTCGTCATGCTCTCGTTCTACCAGTACGAGGGGCGCGGCGATCCGACACTCCTCAACATCGCGTTCATCATCTACCTCGTGGCCCTGGTCACCGATTTCCTCGACGGCCACCTCGCGCGACGCTGGAAAGTCGAGGGCGCGTTCGGGCGCGTGGTCGATCCGTTCGTCGATAAAATCCTCGTCCTTGGCTCGTTCGCTTTCTTCGCCGGGAAGAACTTCATCATCCCCGTTCCCGGCGGGCATCCCGAAGTCGTCAAGACCATCACCGGCGTCACCCCGGCCATGGTGATCGTGCTCCTGGGCCGCGAACTGCTCGTGACCACGCTCCGCGGAATGGCCGAGTCGTCCGGCCAGAGTTTCGGCGCCGAGTGGAGCGGCAAGGTGAAGATGGTCATCCAGTCCATCACCATCCTGGCCATCCTCGTGTTCGTCAATTACCGGGGAGCGCTCCTGCGCCACGATTGGGAAGAACCCGTCCGCTGGATCCGCAATATCTTCATCTGGACCACGGTGGCGGCCACCGTGCTCAGCGGCCTGGCTTACGTGCAGAAGGCCGTCGTTCTCTACCGCCGAAGTCTTGTGAAGGAGTGAACCCATGGCCGACATGCTGGTGGTGATCCTGCTGGGGATCGTCGAAGGATTGACGGAGTTCCTGCCCGTCAGCTCGACGGGACATCTGCTGTTATGCATGCACTGGCTCGGACTCCAACCGGTCCAGGGCCCCCTCCCGATCTTCTGGCAGATGTTCCTGGTGGTGATCCAGATCGGCGCCATCGCCGCCGTCGTCGTCTATTTCCGCACCCGCATCGTCGAACTGCTCAAACGCGGCCGGGAAACGCCGGCCGGCCGGCCCACGCCGCTCATGGGTGTGATTGTCGGCACGATTCCCGTGCTCATCATCGGGTACATGATTCACAAATGGGTCGAGAACAACATGGAAGGGCTCAAACCGGTGGCCTTGGCGCTGGGCATCGGCGGGCTGATCATGCTCGTGGTCGAACTTCTCCGCCCGGCGGTGAAGACCGAGCGCGTGGAGGATATGAGCTGGTTCCAGGCCGTCGCCATCGGCTGCTTCCAGATCCTGGCGGTGGCCTTTCCGGGCACCTCGCGCTCGGCCGCCACCATTATCGGCGGCATGAGCATCGGCTGCTCGCGGCAGACGGCGGCGGAATTCAGCTTCTTCCTGGCCATCCCGGCAATGAGCGCGGCCTGCGGCTATAGTTTCCTGAAGACCGTCACGGAGATGATCCACGCGCCGGGCTTTAGCGCCCACGAGTTCGCCCGACAGATGGTGCTGCTGGCCATCGGCACGATCGTCTCGTTCCTGGTCGCCTGGGCGGTGATCGCCGCGTTCATGGGCTACATCCGCCGGCGCAGCTTCATTCCCTTCGCCATTTACCGGCTGATCGCCGCCGGCGTCGTCTTTTGGAGTGCCGTGGCCTGACACCGCTTTCCCATTCCGTTTTCCCTCCCTTTTCCACTTCCGCGCACGCCCTGTAGCCGTTATAGTTGAAGGTCAGGGAAACCACATGGTTCTGCAAGTTCTACGAGCGCTCTTTGTCCTTCTGATGGCCGGGGTCGGCTGGTTCTTTCTTCAGCACCGGGCCCAGCCGTTCGGTGATTCCACCTGGCTGTCGCTGACCATCACCGTGTCGATCGCCGTGCTCTTCATCTGCATCGACATCCTGTCGCCGCGCAAGAAGCTCGCGGTTTTCTCGGGCACGTTCATGGGGCTGATCGTCGGTGTCATGATCGCCTATGCGCTGAGCTTCGCCGTCCGCCTGCTGGTGGAGCGGTTCGAGGGACTGACCGAATTCGACATGGCCCGCCGGGAAGCCATCATCGCTTTCGCAAATATCACGGTGGGCATCACCTGCTGCTATCTGGCCATCAGCTTCATTCTCCAGACCAAGGACGACTTCCGCTTCATCATCCCCTACGTTGAATTCACCAAGCATGTCCGCGGGCCGCACCCGATCATCGTCGACACGAGCATACTCATCGACGGCCGCCTGCTGGAGATCCTCGCGACCGGCATCATCGACACCCGGCTGCTGGTGCCGCGTTTCGTCCTCCAGGAACTCCAGACCGTCGCCGACAGCGCCGACAAGCTCAAGCGCAACCGCGGCCGGCGCGGCCTGGAAATCCTCAACAAGCTTCAGGGCAACCGCAAGGTGGAAGTGATTCTGTACGAGTGGTCGCGGCCGGGCTCGGAGCAGCTCGCCGCTGACGAAAAGCTGCTGTCCATGGCCAAGGAACTCAACGGGCGGCTCCTCACCAACGACTACAACCTCTCCAAGGTGGCCCAGGTCCGCGGCATCGACGCGGTCAACCTCAACGACCTCGCCTCGTGCCTCCGGCCAGTGGCGCTGCCCGGTGAGAAGATGACCGTACACCTCGTCAAGCTCGGCGAGGAATCGTCGCAGGCGGTCGGCTACCTCGATGACGGAACCATGGTCGTGGTGGACAATGGCCGGAGCCATCTCAACGAGGATGTCGAGGTCACCGTCACCAATGCGCTCCAGACATCCACCGGGCGGATGATCTTCGCCCGCCTCGGCGACAACGGCGGCAAGCCCCGCCGTCATCCCGAGAAACCCCCCACCGCGGATTCCCCATCGCACCCAGCATGACCCCTTTTTCCGTGGTAATCCCGGCCGCAGGCAAGTCCGTCCGGTTCGGCGGATCGAGCAACAAACTCTTCGAGTCCCTCGCCGGCCGGTCCATCCTCCAGCGCGCCCTCGACCCCTTCCTGGCCCGTCCGGACGTCGTCGAGATCATCATTCCCTGCAACGACGAACAGGCCATCCGCAAGACCCTTGGCGAAACGACCGATGGGCGGATCCGCTTCTGTGCCGGCGGCCCGAGCCGCGCCCACAGCGTCCTGGCCGGCGTCCGGCTGACCCGGCCCGAGGTTGGGCTGGTGGCGATCCACGACGCCGCCCGGCCGCTGCTGTCGCAGGAAATCATCGACCGCACGCTGATGGCCGCCGAAATTCGCGGTGCCGCCGTGCCGGCCATGCCGGTGTATCTGACTGTTAAAGAGGCCATCGGCCCGCTGCCGGCTCGCGTCCTTCGCACCATCCCGCGGCAGACGCTGTGGACGATGCAGACCCCGCAGATCATCCGCCGCCGGGCGCTGCTCGAAGCGTTCGACTGCTGCCCCCTGTCGCTGGATCAGGTGACCGATGACGTGCAGCTCATCGAATTATCCGGCGGCGAGGTCTGGCTGGTGGACGGCGAGGAGCGGAATCTGAAAATCACCACGCAGATGGACCTGTTGCTTGCCGAGCGGCTACTGGCGTGACGGGCATCCGTAGCGTAGGCTATCACGTCAAGCCCCCGTGGCGGAACGGCAGACGCTACGGACTTAAAATCCGTTGCCGAAAGGCGTGCGGGTTCGACTCCCGCCGGGGGCATGTGCGCCGAGAAATCCTGCCAGGACATGGGTTCTTTTCGTTGCCGACATCGCGCGTTCGGCCGGTCTTCCGCGGCGCCGGAATAATCGGGGCGAGCCGAGTGCGACCTTGAACACCGCGCAACGCTGCGACGGCGGCAGCGAGGCACGGGTCCACCGCTCCGGCGGCCCGTGGCGCGGGGTCTGCCCATCTTTCTTGGCAAACCGCCTGTGGCCAGCACTTCCTGAACCACGGACGTGCGGGACACCTCATCGAGATGGCTCTGAAAATCATCCATGGCGAACCGTTCATCCGGGGGCCGCGACACGGGTTCGGCGCGGCAATCGCCACCTCCGATAATCTGCACGCCGGCGCGGATTGTCAAATTCGCCAGCGAATTCCCCTGGCAATGGAGGGCCGCCGGCGCTTTCCCCGCCGCCGGTCCGGCAATCTTTGCAGAAGCCGCCAACCGCCGCGGCGACCGCGTACATTACGCGTGTGATACGGCGATACGCAACGGGGACCCTCTCGGAGACACCCATGAGCAGGCTCAGTTCGGACTTGCGACTGGAAACCGGCGCACACCTCACCCGAGCAATGATTGCGCCCGCGTCGGCGGGCGTGTCCGGAGAGCGGCTATCCTCGCTGGATCGCCGGCTGGGGTATATCGGCGAACGTCGATTTGTCTTCTTCTGTTACGAGCCGCGTGGCGAAGAAGTGTTGTGGAACGACGGGCGTTCCTACGGCTTCGGGTTCGGAGGCTGGCAGACGTTCATCGACCACGTCGTTCCTGCGGCCGCCGCGCGCGGCCTCAACGTGGGCAGCAGCGATCGGCCTGCCGATCAGGTTCTGGTCGTCGACCGGGTTCTTCGTGAAGCCTGCTTCAGCGACCGCGATTCCGCCGAAGTTCTCGTCGCCCGGCAAAGCCCGTTCGCCGCCACCGCCGACGAGCCGCGCACACGCAACTGAGTTCCGCGCCGTTGTGTCGCGCGCACTTGAGGCTCAGTGATCGTGCGCCTCTGCCCCGGAAACCGGCAAGACCCGCTCGACGAGAGCGGCTGCCGTCGAGACCACCGCACGATCTGTCACCCCCAAAATGTTCCCACGAGACCAGGCGCGATCGCTCGAAAATGCGGTATCATTCTCGGCATTGATTGTGCCGCGGGCAAACTGCGAGTTCGTTAATGTCGCCAAGGAACAAGCTTGATCCGGTCGCACGGCCACCACGCAGGATGGCCGTTCTGCGTGTCGCGACTGCCGTTGCGCTATTGTTCGTGCTGGCGGCCGCGTCCGTCGTCTGGCTCCGCCGCGACAACACCGACTACTCGCAACCCACCGGCAACGACGACAAGACCGTCTATTCACTGTACGCCGGTTCCGCTTCCTGCAAAGAGTGCCACCGCAATACCTACGATCTGTGGAACACCTCCAACCACGGCCTGGCCGAACGGCTCATGGATGCGGCGATGGACGACCCGGCCTTCGTGCCGCCGCGATCGTTCACGCACGGCACGCAGACCACCGAGATCGGCAAGACCGGCGGGAAGTTCGAGGTCGTCGCCAACGGCATCGACGGCAAACGCGAGGCATACGAGGCCGTTCGCGTCATCGGCAACCGGCCGTTGCGGCAGTACCTCGTGGCGATCGGCGGCGGGCGATACCAGACGCTCGAAGCATCCTACGACCCGGCCAAGAACGAGTGGTTCAACGTCTACGGCAACGAAGACCGCAAACCGGGCGAATGGGGCCACTGGACCGGGCGCGGCATGAACTGGAACAACATGTGCGCCACCTGTCACAACACCCGGCCGCGCAAGAAATACGACCCCCAGACCGACTCGTATAACACTGTCATGGCCGAACGGACCGTCGGCTGCGAGGCATGCCACGGACCGATGAAGAATCACGTCTCCTGGCAGCAGAAGCATGGCGCGAAGAAAGCCGACCCGACGCTGAAGAAGTTCACCCCCGAACGGTGGCTCGACACCTGCGGCTCGTGCCACGCGCGACGGCGGGAACTCACGGGCGATTACGTCCCGGGCGATTCGTTCTTCAGCCACTACTCACTTTCGATCCCGGACCACACCGATCTGTTCTACCCCGACGGCCAGGTGCGCGAGGAGGACTACGAGTTCACCTCGTTCCTCTCCAGCCGCATGAGCCAGTCGAACGTCCGCTGCGTCAACTGCCACAACCCGCACACGGCCAGGACCATCCTCGAAGGCAACACGTTGTGCATGTCCTGCCACAACGGCTCGTTTCCAAAGGCCCCGAAACTGGAGCCGGAGACCCACACGTTCCACAAGCCCGACAGCACCGGCGCGCAGTGCATCAACTGCCACATGCCGCAGACCGTCTACATGCAGCGCCACTGGCGGCACGACCACGGTTTCACCATTCCCGACCCGCTGCTGACCAAACAGTTCAACATCCCCAACGCCTGCAATCGTTGCCACAAGGACAAGGATGCCGACTGGTCCATGGCCGCGTGCGACAAGTGGTACGGCGCCCTCATGGACCGCCCGACGCGCAAGCGTGCCCAGATCATCGCCCGCGGCCGCCTCGGCGAACCGGCCGCCCGCGACGAACTGCTCAAGGTGCTCGCCGACGAGCCGATCCCGCTCTGGCAAGCGTCGGCCGCCGGGCTGTTGGAGCAGTACGTGTCGTCGCCACAAGTCGTCGAGGCGCTGGTGAAGGCCACGCAGCACGCCGACCCGATGGTCCGCGAGGCGGCCGCCCGCAGCCTCGAACCGCTGGCCGAGATGCGGGGCGATGTGCTGCAGCGGCTGCTGTCCGACCGCTCGCGAAGCGTGCGCAACGCGGCCGAGTGGATACTGCGGTCGCAGTTCAGCCCGGCCTCGCCGCCGGGCCAGGAGCTTCTGGCGTACCTTCGGCTCAACTGCGACCAGCCGGCCGGCGCCATGAGCTTCGGCCTCTGGCACATGAACCGCGACGAACTGGCCGAGGCCCGGCAGTGGTTCGAGAAAGCCGCCGCCTGGGACCGCTTTTCGGCCGCCCCGCACGATGCGCTGGCCGTGCTCTATTCCAGTTCCGGCGAAACTCAGAAGGCGCTGGCCGAGCTGCGCAAGGCCGTCGAGCTCGAGCCCAATCAGCCGGAATGGTGGTACAAACTCGCCCTGGCGTACAACGAGGCCGGCAACCTGCCGAAGACGATCGAGTCGCTGGAACAGGCGCTGAAGCTCAACCCGCGCCACGCGGCCGCCATGTACAACCTGGGTCTGGCATACGACGCCGTCGGCGACCCGGCCCGCGCCCTGCAATCGCTGCTGAAAGCCGAAGCCCTCGAACCCGCATCGGCGCGAATCCCCTACGCCACCGCGACGATCCTGGCGAAGCTCCATCAGAAGGAGCAGGCCAAAGCCGCCGCCCTCCGGGCGTTGCAGATCGAACCGCGGTATGAGCCGGCGCGGGAGTTGCTGCAGGTCATCGGGCAATAGGAGCCAGTCCAGAAGGCACCTAATCCTCCTTGCCATTTCGCGGAATACTTCTCATAATGTGAAGTAGTGAACGTCATCAGCCGAAAGAAACTCCGGGAGTTCTACGAGGCGACGCCGGAACGCCACCGGCACGCCAACACTTTCGAGGACTGGTTCAGCCTGGCCCGGCAGGCCCATTGGCAAACCTTTCAGGACACCCGGGCATTGTTCGGACAAACGGACATTGCCCATGACACGGCGAGCGGCAGGACTGCGACGATCTTCGATATCGGCGGCAACAAGTACCGGATCATCGCTTTGATTGACTACACGCGTCAGACCGTGCTGATCACACATGTGATGGATCACAAAGAATACGACAAGAACAACTGGAAGAACGATATCTAAAGAGGTGACACGATGGCAACCAAGTCAAGATCCCCTAGGCCCGAGGCCGACACCTACATGGAATTGATCTGCCGTTTTCCACTCAAGCCGCTTAAGGATGACGCCCGGCATGAACAGGCGGTCGCCATCATCGGGGAACTCATGGGCCGGAAACTGGATGCCGGAAGCAGTGACTACCTCGACACGCTGATCCTGCTGGTCAACAAATACGAGGACGAACACCACACCCCAAAGGGCGTTCACCTGACGCCGCAACAGGCGCTCAAGGCGATCATGAATGTCAATGGCATCTCACAGGCCCAGGTCGGCAGGATCATTGGCAGCGAGTCGGCCGTGTCGATGTTCCTCAAGGGAGAGCGTGAGCTTTCCAAGGCGCACATCAAGGCGCTCGCGGCACGCTTTCGGGTGGACGCGAGCCTGTTCCTGTGACCCGTCATTTCTTCATGGCGCTGGATACGAAGTAGCCGATCGCGCCGAAGAGCAGCGTCACGCCCACGGCCGCGAAAAGATACGTCTTGACCTTGCCGTTCTGCCAGTCGCCCAGATCGTTAAGGATGTCGGGCCGGTAGTTCAGAAGCAAGGCGCCGAGAACCACGCAGGCGAAGCCCAGGCAGGCAATCGGAATGATCGAGGCGATGCCCAGGGCCGCGCCCATGGGATCGGGCGCTTCGACATAAATGGGAGCGGAAGCCCGTCGGCCGGTGTCGACGATGGCCGGGCCCACGCCGGAGCCGGCCTGGGTTTCGAGGGGCGACGGGGCGACGCGGGGCGCAGCGCCACCGCCGGTGGACTTGCCGGGGGAAAGTTCATCAAATACGGCGCCAAGGGAGGTGTCGTCCGATTCGCGGGTGAGATCCAACAGGCCGGAACCGGAGCCCACGCCTTCGAGGCTGAGTTGTTCGTTCTGGGCGGCGTTGATGGCCGTCTGGGCCGAAGGATCCACCCGGCTGCCTTCGTCGACGTCGAAGATGGTGATGCCGCCGCGAGTGCCATGGGCGCTGAGGCCCGAGCCCGAGGCCGCGCCGGAGCCGCCGAGGTTGAGCATGCCCGAACCGGAGCCCGGCGTCGAGCCACCGAGGTTGAGCACGCCCGAGCCGGATCCGGAGCCGGCGCCCGAGCCGGTGGCGGCCGTGGTCAGTTTGCCCGGTGAGGGAATGCCGCCGACGGACCCGCCCTGCGGCACGTCCATGCCGCCCTTGCTGTCGGCCATGGGGATTCCCGCAGTCGATCCGCTCTTGGTATCGCCGGCCAGAGACAGCGCGCCGGGTTCCTGCGGCGACAGCGAAATCTCGCCGCCGCCACCGGCCAGATCGGACTTGAGCGCTTCGACCTGGTCGGCCTTGAACATCAGGCGCGGGCCGTCACGAAACTCGCGCAAGCGGCCCTCTCGGGCAAGCTGCTTGATGCCTTCCTCGTTGCGGCCGAGGGCGGCCTTGGTCTCATCAAGGGTGTAGAACATCTTGGCCATGGGTGCGACTCCGGTTGAGACTACTTGATCTTATGCGCTTACTGACCATCCGTCTTGGGCTGAGGCTGTGCGGGCCCGCCCTGGTTCTGTTTGTTCACGAGGTTCTGGATGTCCGCGGGGCTCGGCGTGGTGTTGAAGTTGCTGAGCTGGGTGTCGTTGCGGTAGTTGCGGGCCGCCACGAACTGCAGTTCCCGCGTGCCGGGGAAATACTGGTAGCAGCAGAGCGTGCTGCGGTCCACGTCGATGAGATAGCACCCCCAGGTGTTGCCCGAGAGCTGGGCCGGCATCACGAAGATCCCGGCGCCTCCGGCGATCGGCGCCTGACGCTGGGCGTAGGCCGCCGGAAGGATCGACGGAAAATCGGGCTTGGAAAAACTGATGACGATGTTGATCGCCAGCAGACCGGCCACGAGGTAGAGGCCGAGAACAACCGACTTGGGGGTGTTGTTGAGCATAGTCGCTAGCCGCATTCCGCCCGGCCGACCATGCGAGCCATAAGTCCGGCCAAGGCGAGAAGTTTAGTCTAACGTCACGCGGGCGGCAAGGCAAAGCAGGAAATGGACCAAACCCACACACCCAGAGCGCCCAGACAGGCCATGGCCGAGACTCCCGACACCCACAGCCCCAGCACGTAGTACGGCGGACGGTACTCGAGCTTGAGGTGGTGCCGGCCGGCACCCAGCGGAATGGCCCGCATCAACAGGTCGGCCGGCATCAGGGTGTACCGTTTCTGCGAGCTGTCGGACAACGCCGTCACCTGCCAGTCGCGGCTGTACGAATCGGTGATGAGCAGGATGGCCGGTCGGGGAACATCGGCGATGATCTCCATTTCGTCGCTCTCGTAACGGACCACGCTGGCGGAGCCGGTGGCGCCGCCGGGTTCCGGCCGGATGTCCGGCGGGGACTCCAGCAGCGCCGCCCGGCGCGGATCGAAAGCAGGGTCGTTCATGACCTCGAAAACGGCCGGCATGTCCGGCAGAACCTGGCAGCGGTCGAGCAGCTCGACGCGGCCCATGGGGCGGGGCATCTCGATCGTGCGCAGCGGTTTGTCGCCCAGGATGTAGCGAACGCGCATCAACTGGCAGAGTCCGGGAAGCTTCTCGAGCGAGGCGGTGATCTTCTCGTTGTGCTTGGAATCCTTGGTGACGAGCGTTTCCATCTGGCGGAAACGGCGCAGGACGGCGGCCTCGTAGCCGTTGGCGTCGAAGGCGCGGTTGCCCATCACCTGATTGGGCGTGCCCCAGCGGACATGGAAGGTGCGCTCGGTGGGCCGGACGCGTTCGATGCCGGCCAACCACTCGTCGGGCGTATCGAACGCCTGGGACAACGGGAGACTCATGCGGGAAACGCGGGCGGCGACGAACAACTCGGCAATGGCGATGGTCGTCAGGGCATAAACGCGAACCCTGGGCACGCGCCAGAGCAGCAGGGCCGCGCCGCCGAGGAGGAAACCCAGGGCGCTGACGCCGACCATCTGTGCCGTGAAACGGGCCTTCCCCGGCATGGCCCGGCCGGAATCGCTCCTGGCGATCTGGTAGAATTCGCCGGAAGGATCGGCCAGTTTCATCATCGCGCCATAAACGCCGCCGTCGGGCCGGCGACGGGTAAGGTCCATGGACACGGCAAGAATCGCCATGGCCAGGCCAAGGACCATGCAGCAGGCAGCGAGAAACCACGGGCGGAGATCGGCGCTGCGGATCCTGTCCAGGGCCAGCGCGGCCAGCAGGGCCATGAACAGATTGGCGAACAGGCCAAGCCTGGCCACCATGCGGAAACTGCGAAACAGACCGACGTGCTTGAAGAGGAACCCGAACACGGGCGTGTGCGGCCCGAGGGCGACGATCAGGAGGATGACGATGACGCACACGGCGAAGCGCCGCCGGCGAGCCTCCACGTGGAAAATGGCGTAGCCCGCGAGGATCAGCCCGACGGCGCCGATGTTGAGCTGGAGCTGGCGGATGCCGCTGACGATGATGCCGAAGTCCCTGTGCCCGAAGACATAGGGACAGATAAGCGTCAGGAAAGCCACGGGCTCCAGGGCGCCGAAGGCGGCGCCCTCAGGACCAAAGCCCTCAGAGCGGATGCTCTCGGCGGCCAGCGCCAGCAGCGGGAAGATCTGGCCGGCGCACAGGGCGGCCGCCAGCCCGGCCATGATGCCGCCGCCGACAAGCACGGGGAGCCATCGCTCGCGGTGGCGGATGAGGTTGAGCAAGGCGTAGAGGGCGGCCGTGATGCCCGTGTATGACGCATATTGCGGGCTCCCGGCGAGAACCTGCATGGCCACCGCCATGCCGCCGATCAGCGACCAGCGCACCTGGCCGGTGCTGAAGATTTTGTCGACCGACCAGAGCACGAGCGGCAGCCAGGCGCCGGCAAAGATGAACGTGGGATGGCCGGCGAGTATCTTGAAGAAGTACGCCCCGCAGAACATGTAGATCGACCCCGCCAGGAGGCCCGCCAGGCGGCTGACGCCGTGTTGCCGGACCCACATGTACGTGAGAAGTCCCGCAAGCAGGACATGGATGGAAATTGTCCAGTTGACGCCCGCCGCCGTGGACATGAACAGGGCCGGCCAGTTGAGGGGATAGAGCAGCCCGGGCTGGCAGCCGCCGAAGAAGGGCGTGCCGCAACTGATGTGCGGATTCCAGAGCGCGAGCTTGCCGTGGCGAAGCTGGTCAAAGCCCCAGTCGCGCATCCAGTAGAAGTAGGCCCACATGTCGTAGCCCGGCTTGACGAGAAGGACCTTGCCGCCGGCCAGAAGCACGTCGTAGAACATCAGCGCGACCAGGTCGACGAGAATGAGAACCGGTAGCATGGATTGAAGCCGACTGCTGGCCGGTTTCGATTGCGCGGGGAGTTCTGCGGACTGTGCGGTCATGGGGGC
>JBIOJL010000050.1:0-20557 GCA_044450885.1 Tepidisphaerales bacterium | reverse complement strand
CTTTGGGGGCGCTTTGGGGGCGCTTTTCGAGACCCACACCAACCGCCGGATAGACCGTAACCGCCTGCAACGGAGCCACTTATGCCGCACCCAGTGATCTTCACCACCCTAACAGACATTTTTTCTCTTCACCCTGCCCACCCGCTTCCGAGTTTGCAAAACCTGCACGGCGCCCGCGCCCTTCATCACTATCAGATGGAAGCCCGTGCCACCAAATGCTGCCGAGCCTCACATTCTTTTCCCCCGGCTCATCAATACCTTTTCGCACACCTTCTCCAGCGTCTGGCAGACCATCTCCACCTGCCGCGGCGACAGTTCGTTGAAGAACGGCAGTGCGATCGTCCGGGCGGCCACGTACTCGCACACCGGGAAATCGCCGGGTTTGTGGCCGAACTGCTTGGCCACATATGGCTGCAGATGGATCGGCGGGAAGTAGTTCGAGCAGCCGATGCCCTCGGCCCGCATCTGCTGGATGATGCTGTCCCGGTCGTCCGGCTCGAACAGGTCCGTCAGCCGCACCACGAACACGAACCAGCTCATCGAGATGTCCTCGGTGATCGTCGGCACGATCACGTACCGGCTGGTCATCAGCCGGTTGATGTAGTGGCCGGCCACGCGACGGCGGGCATCCAGCAGTTCCGGCAACCGGCGCATCTGCACGATGCCGATGGCCGCGGCGATCTCCGACAGGCGGTAGTTGTACCCCAGGCGCTGATGCGCCAGCCACGACATCCCCTCGCGGCCCTGGTTGCGGAGGGCGCGGCAGATGTCCGCGAACTTGTCGTCATCCGTCAGCATCATCCCGCCTTCGCCGGTGGTGATCTGCTTGTTCGGATAAAACCCGAACACGCTCGCCCGCCCGAACGACCCGATGGCCCGCTTGCCGGCAATTCCGCCAAGGCCCTCGCACGAGTCTTCGATCAGCAGCAGCTCATGCTTCTGTGCGAACTGCTCGAGCTCGGGCATTCCGCCCGGATGGCCGAACGCCTCGACGCCGACAATCGCCTTGGTCTTGGGCGTGACGGCCGCCCCCAGCCTGGACATGTCGATGTTGAGCGTCTTGGTGTCGATGTCCACGAAGACCGGCCGCGCCCCGACGTAGAGGATGCAGTTGGTCGAGGCCACGAACGACAACGGCGTCGTCAGCACCTCATCCCCCGGCCCGACGCCGGCCGCGATCATCGCACAATGCAGCCCGGCCGTTCCCGACGAAACCCCCACCGCATGCCGCCGCCCGGTGAGCCGCGTGAACTGCTCCTCGAACGACTCGATCCTCGGTCCGATCGACAGCGTCGGCGTGTGCAGAACATCCACCACCGCGTCGATCTCAGCCTGGGTGATGTCCGGCGAAGACAGAGGGATTTGCTGGGCCATGGATGCGGATTGTAGCAACCCGTATGAAAGGCAAAAGGAAGACGCCCACCCATCTGCAATTTGAAATCTGAGATCCTCTGCCGTGACGGCGTCATATTTTCATGTTCATGTTTCATATTCTTGCGTTGCATTCGTGAACCGCATAAGTTACACTGCGATGACAAAACGGGAGCACGTAGTCTTCTCATACAGGGAACATACAAACCGAGGGCACCCATGGCCATCACTTGCGGGCGACGCGGATCCAGGCCGGTTCGGACTTCGGTCTTCAATGCAGGGCACGGCGGTATGCGGTCGCCGTCATTCTGCGAACATCTCGAGTCCCGGGTGTTTCTTGCCGCATCGCCGGGGGTCCCCGTCATCAGCGGGCTGACGCTCATTGATGCCGACACCAATCAACCGGTCAGCGGCTTCCAACTGCAAAATGGCGCGGTCATTGACCTGGCCGCCACCGGCTACCATCTGAGCATTCGTGCCGAGCTTGCGGGCGGCGGCGCGCAGAGCGTGCGCTTCGGCTACGACGGAGCGCCGAGCCAGCGGATCGACAACGACGCCCCCTACACGATCGCGGGCGAAACCCGCCACGGCACCGATTTCATCTCGTGGACTCCCGCGCTGGGCACGCACACGCTCATCGTTACTCCGTACACTCAGCGCAACGGTCTGGGCGCGCCCGGCAAGTTCTATGCGGCCGTGTTCACCGTGATCGACTCCAGCGCCGTGCCTGCCGACATCCGCATCAATGCCGGTGGCAAGGCATACACCACTGCCGGAGGCGTGGTTTACAGTCGCGACCAGGGTTTTCTGGGCGGCCAGACCGGCTCTTCCACGCGCCCCGTCTCCGGCACCACCGATCAGCCGCTCTACCAGACATGGCGCGAGGGCAAGTTGTTCGTGTTTCTCAAGACGGTTCCGGATGGCACCTATAAGCTGTCCCTCGACTTCGCGGAACCTGCCGTCAGCCGCATTGGCAAGCGGGTTCTGAGCGTGCTTGCCGAAGGCCAGCTTTTCCTCGATCGCTATGACATCGCCGCCGACGTCGGCGTACGCACTGCGGTCACCAAGACTGGAACGGTGACCGTCACCGACGGTCGCGTGGAGGTGTGGTTTTTCGGGATGGTCGGCGAGGCCATCGTCTCGGCCATCGAACTGGTCCCGACTCGTACGCCGGTGACACCGGCGCCCGCGCGCGTGAACGCCGGCGGTGCAGTGTATACCGATTCCCTGTCCCGCACGTTTGATGGCGACAGCGGGTTCGTCGGCGGCACGGCCATCCAGTCTCCGTACGACGTGTTGAACACCGACGACGACCCCTTGTTCTACAGCTACCGCGCCGGCCAGCAGTTCACTTTCAGCCGCCCCATCGCCAATGGCCATTACGCGCTCTGGCTGGAGTTCGCCGAGCCAAATCTTGCCCACGCCGGCGACCGCGTCTTCGATGTCGCGGCCGAAGGCCAACAGATCCTGACCAACTACGACATCACCGCCACTGCCGGCGCGCAGCAGGCTACGGCCAAACAGTTCAACGTCGAAGTGACCGACGGCAGCATCGATCTCGCATTCCAGGGAAAGACCGGCGACGCCATCGTCTCGGCCATCGTCCTCGTCCCGACCGATATTCCTGCGGCGGTGATGCCTTATTCGGGGCTCAAAGGGTCCCAAGACTACCTGTACGTAAAGAGTGCATCCTATCTGCGGCAGATCGGTATGGATGTCATGCTCTATATGAATGACAACAAGGGAAAGCTGCCGCGAGACCTGGCAACGGTCTTTGACTATCTCTTCCGCGGCATCAACTACACCACATATGCCAACCCGCGAGCAGCCGGCGATCTTCCGCGCGGCGAAATCTCTTTCGTCGAGCAGTTGGCATGGGTCAGCGAGCAACACGGTTTCCTCTACTTTGGCGCCGGACTTAATCGCAGGAGCCCCGCGGACGCGGTTCTGGCCTGCGAAAACCCCGAACTGGTTCCTGGCGACCTCAACGTCCTCTTCATGGATGGGCATGTCGCCAAACTGGATCGCGCTGCCGCCGAGGCTTTGATCGGAGTGAGCAGCGCCGGACCCGCAGTGCCGCCCGTCATGCCCCCTGGGCCGCTGCCGGATGCGAAGGTCGTCCAGAGCATGCTGCACCTGCTGAACATTGGCCAGGCCATGTCTCTGTACTGGAACGATCACAGGTGGTATCCGCCCGATTTCGGCACACTGTACTCCACCACGAACCTTACCTTGGAAACCTTCATCAACCCGCGCGGTAGCACGCCGCTCCCTTCAGGCAACCTGACGGCCGAACAGAAGGTGGCGTGGGTGAATGCCAGCACGGACTATATCTACGTTGGCGCCGGCAAAGGAGCCAACACCGCCCGCAGCGACGACGTATTGGCCTACGAGAACCCCAGCGGCATGGCGACCGGAATTGGCATTCTCTTCGCCGATGGCCACGTTGAGTTCCGCGAAATGCGCTGGGCGCTCGAGACGCTGGCGCGAGCCAAGGCACTGTAGCTTCGCGATGGCCGGGACAGGTTTTCGCACTGGCAAATTCATATGGGACACGCCGGGTCGAAATGCAGAGGCGTCTGCCGCGTCGCTTGCCGTATCGCTGGATTTCAATCTCTCTTCCGGTCGATATACTTTCCCAAGACCCGTCGCATGACCGGTCCAGTTCCTGGAAAAGGACTTCCATGATCACGCTGCTTGTACGTCACGTCTTCTGCTGCCTGCTTCTTGCCGCTATCGCCACGGCCGCCACGGCCCAGGATCCGGCCAAACCGTCACCTTCACCGCAACAGCTTACCCTCAAGCAACTCAAGAACATGACTTACAAGGTCGAGGATGCCACCAAGGGCAAAGCCGTTCTCCGGAACGGCAAGTTCGCCGACAAGCCGTTCGAGCCCGGCGCGGCCAGCCGGCTTGAGGTCTTCTTCGGCGACAAGGTCGCCCACGGCGACCTCAATGGCGACGGATCATCCGACGCGGCCGTCATCCTCTGGGAAAACTCCGGCGGCAGCGGCACCTTCGTCCACCTGGCCGCCGTCATCAACGAAGGCGGAAAACCCAGGCACATCGCCTCCGAATGCCTCGGCGACCGCGTGAACGTGCAGGCCCTGTCCATCAAGGGCGGCATCATCACCGTCGAGATTCTCACGCAGGGCGCCCACGACGCCATGCCCGACCCCACCGTCCCCGAGACCCATCGGTTCCTCCTCGATGGCGGCCGCCTGATCCCCGACGAGGGTCTCATCCGCCCCTGGGCGGCCGACGTCTACCGCGCGTTCCCGCAGATTCAGCCGCGGCCGGAAATCCAGCAGAAGTTGCCGGAAATCCTGGTGGCCATGGATGCCGCCGACTCGGCACAACGCGATGCCGCTTCGCGCCGGCTCGAAGCTCTGGGCAACCAGGGGGTTCTCGCCGTCCTTCGCCTGGACCGGTCTGCCCTCAGCCCCGAGCAGCGCAACCGAATCGCCTCCGCCATCAAAGCACAATCCCGCTGTCCTCTGGCCACGGAGGATCTGCGCGAAGACCCCGCCTTCCTCATCTCCTGCCTGGAATTTGATGATCCCAGCGTCCGCGAACTGGCGCTGGCTTCGCTCCGTTCGCTCTTCGGCCAGGACCTTGCGGCCAGTCCCCAGGCCCTTCACGCGGCCGCGGATGCCCTGCGCAAACAGTTGGCCAGCAAGTACCTGGGCCTCCCACCAGCCGTGCTCTCACTGTTGAACCACGACCATGCCGGCTGGGAATTCGCCAGAGTCCCCCGCGATACAGCCAGGTTCTTCGCCAAGACCTACCCCGGCCGTTCGCCGGTCGTCATCCGCGGCGACTTCGACGGCAACGGGCGTTTGGATTACGCGGCCCTGGTGACGGTGGCCGGGCAAAGCCGTGTGCTGGTCTTCCTCCGCCAGCCCGGCGGTGGATGGAAACAGACGTCGCTCGAAGGCGGCTGGGACTATCTGCTCGCCAGGCCCAGGGGCGCCACTGTCGGCGTACATGAACCCGGCGTAACCCTCAAGACCGACGCCATCGAGGGCAACCTCTTCGAGAAATCCGCCTGGACGTTCCATCTGGAGAAGGATGTCTGGCAGAAGGTCTGCACCAGCGACTGATTATCAGTTGACACGGCACCCGCCGGCGGACCTATCATTAGCCGAGCCTAACGCCGGTGCATTCCGCACCGTTTTTGTCTGATAAGCCCGACGGCTGATCGAGAGATTCGTTACGCAGGTGGCGTTGAGCAAGCGGTGTGTGCTCCACAATCAGGACCGAGGTGTCGCATGTCTCGGCAATCGACTTCAACGCAGGGACGTCCTTTGACGGGTGTTTTCCGAAGGCGACGTACCGCGCTGGCTGGCTCGACCGCGGCGCAGGCGATGGAAAACCTGGAATCGCGCACGCTGCTCTCGGCGCTGGCCTGGTCGCCGGGGACAAGCCTGCCGATCGGGCGGGCCGACGCGGCCGTCCTCAACATCAGCTACGGCGCCGGGATCCTGCTGGTCGGCGGCACCACGGCGTCCGGCAGCGACACCGCGGCCCTCCTTCTCGACCCAACCACCAACACCTGGGTGAGCGCGGCGGCCATCGACCAGGGACGTGCCGGGGGCGCCATCGGCGAAACCGGCACCAGGGGACCGCTCATCGATGGCACCGGCGATGGCACGGTCTTCAAGTATACCGGCGACATCTTCATCTACGGCGGCGCCGAACAGGGAACGCCGACGCGCACGGCCATCAACTACGATCCCGCCAACGTCGCCAACCAGGTCAGCGCCCCGTCCATGAACGCGGCCCGCTTCGCATTCGCTTCGGCGACAGACCCGTCCAGCGGCGCGTTGTACGCCATTGGCGGCATGGGCAGTGCCAACCGGGTTCTGGCATCGGCCGAGGTCTACAGCCCCTCGGCCGACAGTTGGTCGCCGGTCGCCCCGCTGCCGCAGGCGCTCTATGGTGCGGCGGGAGTCCCCGACGGCGGCGGGCACATCTTCGTCTTCGGCGGAGACAACGCCGCCGGCGCGCCCGTCCCAACCGTCTATCGCTACACCATCGCGACCAACCGCTGGGATGCCGTCGCGAACATGCCGCTCGCCGTCAGCTACGCCGCGGCCGTCAAAGCGCCGGACGACCGGATCTATGTCCTGGGCGGATTGAGCGCCACCGGTGCCCAGGCCAACGTCGAGTCCTTCGATCCGGCCAACAACACCTGGACGGCGGAAACGCCGCTGCCCGCGCCGGTGTACGGCGCGGCCGCGGTGACCGACGCGCAGAACAACATCCAGGTGATCGGCGGACACGATTCAACTGGTACACCCGTGACCACCGTGTCCGTCGGTTCGGACATCACGCCGGCCCAGGCCACTCACCTTGCGATCCTGCAGGGGATTCCTTCGGGAACGATCCTCAATCAGAACCAGCAAATGACGGTTGTGGTCGAAGATGCCAACGGCAACATCGTCGGCACCAGTGGAACGCTGATCACGCTCGCGACGTCCACGTCATTCGGCTCCGGGAGTTGGCTCGGCAACACCCAGGCCTTCACCGTCGGCGGCGAGGCGTTCTTCTCCGGCTCGTTTTTCTTCGGTGGCAACACCGGCGTCGCCGGGATGGAATTCAGCGCGACCGGCCTCACCGGCGCCGGCCAGACCTTCGCCGTCGGCACCACGCAGGTGATACCGAGTGTCCTCGCCACAGGCGGCACCTTTGGTTACGACGGAAGCGCCCACCCCGGAAGCGCCGTGGCGCTTGCTGCCGGCGGCACTCCGGTCGCCGGCTCATTCACATTCACCTACAACGGCTCGCCGCAACCGCCCACCGTGCCGGGCACATATTCCGTGGTTGCATCGTTCACCAGCAACGACCCCGCTTACGGCAACGCCATCGGCAACACTTCGATTACCATCAATCCCGCCACGCCGACCGTGGTCTTCAGCGGCGGGGCCTTCGCATTGGATGGCCTGCCCCACTCGGCCACGGCCGCCGCATTGGGTGTCGATTACCTGACGCCGGTAGCCGGCGCGTTGACGTTCACCTACAACGGCTCGCCGACTCCGCCGAGTGCCGCCGGCACCTACAGCGTGCTGGCCGCGTTTACGAGCAGCGACCCGTCCTACACGAACGCCACGGGCGCCGGGACGATCACCATCGGCGCCAGCGCTGCGCTCCCCACCCTCACCGTTTTCGGCGGAACCGACACCTACGACGGCAGCACGCACGCAGCGACCGCCACCGCCGTGGCATCGGATGGGGTGACTCCCGTCGCCGGCGCTTTCACGTATACATACAACGGTTCGCCGACGCCGCCCAGCGCACCCGGCGTCTACGCGGTTCTCGCGAACTTCACCAGCGGCGATCCCGCCTACGCGAGTTCCATCGCCAGCGGCACGCTCGCCATCGACGGCGCTGTTTCCACTGTAACCGTCACCGGAGGCACGTTTGCGTACGACGCTGCCGCCCACGTGGCCACCGCGACCGCCGTCGGAGTTGACGGCGTCACTCCGCTCGATGGCGCCTTCTCCTTCACCTACAACGGTGGCCCGGTGCCGCCCAGCGCTCCCGGAACCTATGCGGTCGTCGCCACGTTCGTTCCGATCGACCCCAGCTACAGCGCCGCCAGTGGTTATGCGACACTGAGCATCCACGCGGACCATATCGCGCCGACGCTTCTCGTTACCGGCGGCACGTTCACCTTTGACGGCACCGCCCACGCTCCCGCCAGCGCCATCGCCGTCGGCACCGATGGCCTGGCCCCGGTCAACGGTAGCTTCACCTTCACCTACAACGGCTCCCTGGCGACACCGTCCAATGCCGGTTCCTACGACGTCCTCGCCACCTTCAGCAGCGCCGATCCGAACTACTCCGGCGGCACCACCAGCGCGACCATGGTCATCAATCCGGCAGCGCCCACGGTCAAGGCGGTCGGCGGGACGATCACGTGGGATGGCAATCCCCACCCCGCTATCGCGACGGCCGTCGGGGTCGACGGGGCAACACCCGTGGCCGGCACGTTCGCGATCACCTACAACGGCGCTGCCACGGCGCCGGTGAACCCCGGCGCCTATGCCGTCGTCGCAACGTTCACCAGTTCCGACCCCAATTACACCGGCGGCAGCGCCAGCGCGACCCTCACCATTCCGGACCCGACGATCCCCACCGGCGTCACGGCCGTCGGCTCCTCGACCACATCCATCACTGTCTCCTGGAATCCCGTCGGCGAACCCGCCGGCGGCACGCCGACGTATAGCGTGAGCGAACGGATCTATCATCCGGGGCATGGGCACAGCGGCCGGGGAGGCGGCTATACCCCGCCCTACTACAGCTACACGCTCGAGGCGAGCGGCCTGACCACGACCTCGTACACGGTCACCGGGGTCTCGGGACCCGCCATCCACACTTATGTCGTGGTCTCCGTCGACAACGGCATCACCTCCGCCCAGTCTGCGCTGGTCTCCGCCGCCCCGCTGTACGCGCCGGCGATCAGCGGCTTCCTCCTGTCTGGTGCCGTCTGGTCCGGCAGCACCCCGCTGAACGTCACCGTGGGCCAGACCGTCACCCTGTCTTTCGCCAGCTCCGGCAATGCGGCTCCCACGTTCGCGCTCGTCAATGGCCCGGCCACCATGTCGGTCAATCCCACGACCGGCGCCATCACCTACACCGCGACGCCTGGCGACCTCGGTGCGCTCACCGCAAACTTCTCCGCCACCAACAGCGTCGGCACGGCAACCGCATCGCTGCTGATTCACGTATTTGCCGTCAGCAACACCATCAACAGCGTGGCGGGGATCGCCAACACGATCACGATTCAGCCCGATGCCAACGGCGTGGATGACGATGTGTGGGTCAATGTCCCCACCACCGGCACACCCACGCAACTGGCCGACCGCTCGCAACCCATCACGGTCAACAGCGGCGGCCTGACGGACACGCTCGTGCTCAGTGCCTCCGGCGCCAGCCCACTGGGACCGATGCTGATTCTCAATGGCAACTACTCCACCGGCAACGTGACCATCCCGGCAGGTTCCACCGTGCGGATGGTGGGCAATCAGAACCAGGCCCTCTTCAGCACGGGTCTGAGCATTGCCAACGGCGGAGTCCTGGACATGGAGGGCAACGATCTGGTGCTGCAGTACAGTTCGTCGTCACCGATCGACACCGTAAGCGCCTACATCCGCGACGGGCAAATTGGCGCGGGACCCATGATCGTCTCCACGATCCCGGCGCTGGCGTGGCCGACCACCATCGGCGTCGTGGACAACAACACCATCCACCAGACGACGTGGGATGGACAGACGGTTTCGGATGGCTCCAACTTCAACCAGATCCTGACCAAACGCACCCTGCTTGGCGACGCGAACCTCGACGGCAAGGTGGACCAGTCCGACTACCTGGACATCATCGCCAACATGGGCCGCGTGGGCGCAACCTACTTCCAGGGCGATCTGGACGGCGATGGGGTCGTCACCGCGAACGATCTGGCGATCGTTTCCGCCAATCTCGGCGCTGGGGCAAGTCCGGCGGCCGGCCCGTTGCTTCCCGCGACATCGCCCGCAACGGCGAACGCAGCTCCGGCGGCCAGAACAGCCTCCGCCGCCCGGCCCAAACAGCCCACGCTACATCACAAACGTCCGAAAATCCTGCACCGCGTTGCGAAACACATGTGAACGGAGGCACTTGTTCTGTAACCGCTGGGCATCCGTGGTACGGCGTGTACAATACCGCTTGAGATGGTCGATAAGCCAAGGATGGTGGACCATGATTCGAGCCTACTCGATTGTTCTGCTTGGGGCGCTGCTCTGGGGAGACACCCCGGTTCAGGCTCCTGAAAGTGCGCGGGACGGAGATTATCCGATCATCGGGCGGCTGGTGGGACGGCAGGTCATCGTCATCAAGGCCGGTCCCGTCAGCGCGCTCTACTCGGTGTACACACCGGAGGGAACACTGCTGGTCGGCAATGCGACCGAGGCGGAATTGCAGGCCAGGGCTCCAGAGGCACACAGGCAGGTGAGATGGGGAACGGCAACGGCGATTGGAACCATCATCGACGACCGATGAGCCGGACTCCATCGCCTTTCTACTACATTGCGGCGGGAATCGCCTCCGCAAGAGCACGGGCAAGCGTACTTGCCCATGCCACCCGTTCACTACATCCCCAGCATTCCCGGCGGCAGTCCCAGGGCGCCGGCACGCTTGGACATTTCCTCCTTGAGCAACTGTCCGGCGCGGACCTGGGCCGCATGAACCGCGGCCACGACCACGTCTTCCAGCAGTTCGGTGTCGGCCGGGTCGATCTTGCTCTTGTCGATCCGCAGTTTCACGAGTTCCAGCCGCCCGTTGACGGTGGCCGCACACATGCCGCCGCCGGCCTCGGCGGTGATTTCGCGCTTGGCCAGTTCCTCCTGAATCTGCTGCATCTGCCCGGACATCTCGCGGGCTTTGCTCATCAACTCGTTTATGTCAAACATGTTCTTCCTCGGATATCCAGCCGACTTCGGCTCCGAAGCGCTGCATGATTTCGCGCACGAGCGGGTCGGCCTCGAATTCCTTCTTCTGTTCCTCGGTCGGGCGCGTAAACGCCGGCCCGACGGGCGCGGCCGGTTCGGGAACTGGCTCGGCGCGGGTGGGCGCTGGCTTGCGGGCCTCGGGACGCGAGCCGGCTGAATTTCGTAGCACAGGCGTCTCGCCTGTGGTGTCGGTACTCCGACACATGCTCGCGTCGGCCGGGGAAGATGCCGGTAGGGGGGCCGCACCGGCCGCCTCCACGTCAAAACGCACGCCGACGGGCCGTTCGAGCACGCCGGTCAGCGCCTCGGCCACCTGGTCCTTCTTGCCGTTTCTCGACCAGGCCGCGGCGAAGGTGGCATGTTGCGGGCCCAGCATGACCACGGCGATGTCGTCGCCGATCTCGGCCAGCGTCGCCGACTTCAGCACGCCGAGAATGCCGTGGTTTTCGCTGAATCGCTTCAGCACCTCCTGCCAGACCATGGGCAGGTTTGCCGGATCGACCGGGCCGACATTGGCCGGTTCGGGGGCAGTGGCCACGGGGGCGGCCTGCGGCGGCGCGGCTCGCTGCGATTTGAACATGGCGCCAAGTGAGCGGGTTTCGCCTTCCCAGACTCGGCCCACGGCGGGAAGATCGTCGCCGCCGTTTTCTTCGACCGTCGCGGGCAGGGCGGTTTCGCCGAAACCGCCGTCGTGAGGCGAAGACGGACGGCTCGGCGAGCCGTCCCTACCCAAGTTGCTTTCGCTGGGCACACCCATTCCGACCGCGGGTGCAGTTGCCACTGGCAACTGGCAAGTGCTGCCAGTGCCCCCACTGGCAGTTTCCCCGGCGAAACCTCCGCCAGTGAGGGCACTGGCGGCACCTTCTTGGCTGCATGCGATTGCCCCGGCGGCACCGGCCGGCGCACTCACGGGTTCATACTTTTTTTTTTGGACCGCCGCAGCGATCCCGGAATCAACTCGCTCGAGCAGTTCCGCTATGGATGTGAATTGCTCCGATAGTGCCAGCCGCACCAGCGTGGCATCCAGCAGCGCCCGCCCGGCCTGCACCTGTTTCATCTGCCGGCGCAGGTCCTCCAGCACCGTGATGCCCTGCGTCAGTGTGGCCGCCTCGAAGCGCTGGGCCTGTTTGTTCAGTTCTTCGAGGCTGAGCGTGGCCGCCTCGACGAGGGTCGAATCGGCGCCGCAGGTGCGGACGACGAGCAGGTTGCGCAGGTGGTCGACGAGCGTGCCGACCAGCGAGTCGGCCGAGAGGCCCTCGCAGATCAGCTTGTCGGCCTGGGTCAGCACATCTTTCACCTTGCCTTCGCCGATGGCCTGCACCAAATCGAACACCCGCTGGCTCTTGGGCAGGCCGAGCATCTGCTCGATGGTCTCGACCGTGAGTTTCTTCTCGCCGATGGAAAGCAGCCGGTCGAGCAGCGACAGGGCATCGCGCATGGAACCAGCGCCGCTCTTGGCCACGAGCAGCAGGGCCTCTTCCTCGGCCGCGATCTTCTCCTCCTTGCAGACGTTCTTGAGATGCCCGGCGATTTCGCGGGTGGGGATGTTGCGGAAGTCGTAGCGCTGGCAGCGCGAGTGGATCGTCGGCAGGACTTTTTCCGGCTCGGTCGTCGCCAGGATGAACTTCACGTGCGACGGGGGCTCTTCGAGCGTCTTGAGCAGGGCGTTGAAAGCCTGCTTGGAGAGCATGTGGACTTCGTCGATGATGTAGATCTTGAATCGCGAGCGGGCCGGGCGGTACTGGGAGTTTTCGATGACGGTGCGGACGTTGTCGACGCCGGTGTTGGAGGCCGCGTCGATCTCGATGACGTCGATGTCCTCGCCGCGGGCGATGGCCTGGCAGGAGTCGCACTTGAGGCACGGCGTGGTGGTGGGCCCGTCGCTCTTGGCGCAGTTCAGGGCCTTGGCCAGGATGCGGGCCATGGACGTCTTGCCGACGCCGCGGGTGCCGTTGAAGAGATACGCGTGCGAGATTCGCCCCGATTCGATGGCCCGCTTGAGGGTCCGCGCAACGTGATCCTGCCCCACGACCTCGTCGAAGGTCGCCGAGCGATACCGCCTGGCCAGGACTGTGTAAGCCATACGAGCCCTTCAGAAAGAACGGGGGCGATTGTAGCGACGGGGCGGGGGCAATCAATTCCGGGACCGCCGATCTCCAGATCGGCTCTGAGAGCAACTCACTCACCCTGCGTGAGTTCGTCGTGTATGTTACGGATTCAGAGAAACAGTGCCGGACTGACCTTGAACCGGGTGGCCAGCGCTCGAATGTTGGCCTTGCTGAGGTCCCGCCTGCCGTGCAGGATCAACGATGCCTGCCCGCGCCCACCCACGAGCTCGCCCAGGTCGATGGCCTTCATGCCGTTTTCTTCCATCAGGTACTTCAGGCACTCCAGCGGAGTACACTTGCCGGCGAGGGGATAGTGCTCGTCGTCATACCGGCCGACGAAGACGGTGATCGCGTCCAGGTAATCCCGCTCACCGGAACTCAGCCTCTTCTCGCCTTTCATCGCCAGGCTCATCATGACCGCGCTGGCCTTGTGGTATTCGGCGTCGCTGCGGATCGGCCGGAGTGGAAACCTCCCTACCAGTTCCATATACACGTCGCCTGCAACATTTCGCAACTTCTTTGGGGCCAGGGTCTTGTTCATAACCGCCTCTTCCATTGATCCTTGTCATACTCCGCGTGCGTCAGCACCTCGGAGATATACACTCGCTGTTGTTCATAGAAGACCGCCGTGATGATCCGATAGCGGTTGCCGCCGACGTTGAACACCGTTGCCACCATCCCGCCGCCGACGGGAACTCCGTCAGCCGACGGGAAAGTCTTTCGGACATCATCGAGGCTCGACCACTCGGCACCCGCGACGATCTCAACCCATCGCCGGATTGGAATCCGCAGGCCCGGATTCTTCATGGCCGCCGTTTCGAGCACTCTGCGATTGAGTATCTCCACGTTTGCATTATGCAAACGTCCTACTCCCGCGTCAAGCATTTTCCGGATCGTCTGACGATTCTGCCGTTCTCTCAGCCAATCCTGGATGGCGCCTTGCCGCGCCTGTTCAGCCCCAGCGTCTCACACGCACCGTGTGCGATGTACTGGCCGATGGCGATCGACGCGGTGGCGGCGGGGGAGGGGGCGTTGAGGACGTGGATCATGCGCGGGGCGGTTTGGATGTGGAAGTCGTCGACCATGGCACCGGTGGCATGCATGGCCTGGGCGCGGACGCCGGAGCCGCCGGGGAGCAGGTGGGCCGGTTGCAGGTCGGGCATCAGGCGACGCAGGGAGGCGAGGAATGCGTTGCGGCTCAGGGAACGGTGCATTTCGCCCAGACCGGGGCGCCAGTATTTGCGGGCCAGGCGCCAGAAGCCGGCGAACGTGAGCGTCTCGGCCAGGTCGCGCAGGTTGATGTCGCTCCAGCGGTAGCCGTGTCGGGCCAGCGCCAGGACGGCATTTGGCCCGGCCTCGATGCCGCCGTCGATCATCCGCGTGAAGTGGACGCCCAGGAACGGAAAGGCCGGGTCGGGCACGGGGTAGATCAGGTGTTTGCAGAGGCGCCAGGCATCCTGCGACAGTTTGTAGTATTCGCCGCGGAAGGGGACGATCTGCACCTGCGGGCGCAGGCCGCACATGCGGGCCACGCGGTCGGATTGCAGGCCGGCACAGTTGACCAGGCCGCGGCATTCGATCTCGCCCTGGGTGGTGTGGAGCACGATCGCGTCGGGGCTGGGGGTTACGGCAAACACGCGGCTGCTGGTGTGGACCTGGCCGCCGAGTTCCTGAAGGACCTTCGCATACTCCTCGGCCACGCGGGTGTAGTTGACGATGCCGGTCTCGCGGACGCGCAGCCCGGCGATGCCGGCCGCGTGCGGCTCGCGTTCGCGGATTTCCTCGATGGACAGCCGGCGCAGGTCGGCCAGGCCGATGGCTGTGCCTCTTCGCTGCAGTTCATCCAGCGCCGGCAGTTCGGACTCGCTGATGGCGACCACGACCTTCCCGCAAAGCTCATGGCGGATGTTCCGCTGCTGGCAGAAGTTCACGAGCGACTGGCGGCCCTCGGTGCAGAGACGGGCCTTGAGTGAGCCGGGCTTGTAGTAAAGCCCAGAGTGAATCACGCCGGAATTGTGGCCGGTCTGATGGGCGGCCAGGGCTCCCTCGGCTTCGAGCACGATGATCGATATGGCATGCTCGGAGGTGAGCGTCATGGCGGTGGCCAGCCCCACGATGCCGCCGCCGATGACGGCGACATCGAAATACGGGGTCGAAGCGACGGGGCGTGATTGAGGCGGCGAATGGTCGACGGGTTGGCTCATGGTAACCATGTGAAGGCTACTCCGGATTGTGCGCCGGGCAAGCGGGCAAGCGGACAAACCCTCGAGACGGCCGTTCTGTGTCGGAATATTGACACCATGGGCGAGACGCGCGAGACGCCCATGCCACGAGATCTCCGCGGCCAGATGCGCTTTGCGCAGGAAACGTAAGCCGCGATCGGCGATCGCGGCTACAGCGCCAATTCCTTGACCCATCGTTCCACCTCTTCGGGCGCGACGCCGGCGCTGCTGGCGACGAAACTCCTCGCTTTGTTCCAGGCCCGTTTCCATGCGCGACGCTGACGGGCGAAATTCTGTTCGAGCAGGAACATGGCCAGCAGCGTCTGCACGATCCGCTCGGCCTTGCCGGCGGTCTTCTGGGCAAGGAGAGCCTGGAGACGCTGTTCGAGATCACGGCGATCACGGCCGGACTTCTGCAGCATGGCGGCCAGCATCGCGCCGTTTCCGAATGCGCCGTCCGCATCCTGGGTGCCCAGGAGTGAGAACAAGTCGTCGTCTGTGCGAGGCGGGCCGGCCGGGGCAGCGGCTGTCGGCCCCAAGGAATCGAATACCTTCCCAAGGCCGTCGCTGAGACTGCACAGAACCTCGTCATCGCCCGCCGCGTCCCGGGCCGCCAGGCGACTGGCCAGATGGCTGCCTCCCGGCAGGCCCGCGCTCAGCGCACGCAATACGCCCGGCAATCCGCGGCGCCGGGCGATCATCGCCGGCGCCGCTGCCGCGATCCCCGGCAGACACGGTATCGGTGCTCCCGCAACCCCACCCCATCCCTTCGCCAGCATCACCGGCACTCGCCGCAGGGCCGGCCGGCCCTCGTTGCGCTCGGCCTCGCTCCGATGCTCGATGGCCACGAAACCGGTGGCGCTGCAGAGCACGCCATACCGCTGCGACAGGGCCACCAGTTGGGCCCGCTGCCCCACCGCCGCCTCGGCCGGGCGGGCGGGGTCCAACTCATCTTCGAGCAACCGGATCATCGCCCGCGCCCAGAACGTGCCCAGGACCGCGTCCCCGTTTCGCGCCGGGGTTACGGGCACGGTCCACGAACGGTCGCCGTGCTGGGTTTTGCACCGCAGGGTCACCTGCTGGGGCACGCTGGCGCCGACGAGCCGGGCGAACACCCGCACCGCATCGCCATCGAACAGCGTCCCGATTATCCGCGGCGCCTGCTCGACCGCCGCGCCGCCGTAGTCGATCGCCACGTCGGTCACCGGCGGCGAGGCGATTCGCGAGAAGGTCCGCAGGACTTTCTCCTCGATCCGCTCGTTGCCGGTGATGAACTCGGCCGCCCCGCCGCTGACGCGCGCCAGGCCCTTCACCAGCGACTGGCTGGCCGCCGAGCCGATGCCGAAGGTAAACAGCCGGTTGTGCGATTTCTTTCGCCGCGCCAGGGCGATGACCGCCGGCTCGTTGGTCACCTGGCCATCCGTCAGCAGCACGATACTCCGCACCGCCCCGACGGCCGGTCGCCCGGCCAGGATCGCCTCCAGCGGGGCCAGCAGTTCGGTCCCGCCCAAGTCCGCGCCCCGGCGCACATACGCCAGCGCCCGCTGGAGCGTCGCCTCGCCGTAAACCAGCGGCTCGGTGGCGAGCATCTCAAACGTGTTACCGAAACGGCAGATGTTGAAGATGTCGCCCACGCGCATGGCGCGCAGGCAGCACTCCAGGGCGGCCGACGCCTGGGCGATCGACTCACCCTGCATCGAGCCCGAGCAGTCCAGGACAAAAACCGTCTCGCTCGTGGCCGGTTCATCCATCCCCTCCTCGTCAAACTCCGGCACGAAGGTCACGGCCAGGAATTTCTCCCCGGCCGCCGGCCGCTTGGCCGTGCCGCCGGCGTCCTCGCCGGCGGAATCGCATGTAGTGCTGCCGGTGCCCTCACCGGCCGAATCCGCTGGCATGCATGTATCGGCAGACACTGCCAGTGAGGGCACTGGCAGCACTTGCTCGAAGATCGCCATCGGCGGCTGTTCCTTCGCCAGTCTCAATTCCAACACCACGTCCCGGTCCATCTCCGCAATCCCGCCCGCGAAGCCGACTACCCAGTAGTCACCGGCGTTTGTGCGGCAGTCGATCTTGTGCGAAGGCGACTCGATACCCGACAGCGGCAACTGCACCTCGAGTTCCATGGTCAGCCCGTACGGCGTCCAGTGCGCGTGCGGCGGGTTCACTTCCTCACCGTCGATCATCGCCTCGAGCGGGTCCATTCCCGAGGTGGCCGCGAAACGCGGGGCCAGCGTCGTCGGAAACGCCAGGCGGATGGCGCCGTCGACGGCCTCGAGATCAAACACATATTTGAGTTTCACGGTCACGGCCTGCTTGGGCTTGAGGTTGCCCACGCGCACCGAGAACACATCCGGGCGGTGCTGTTCGACCATGTACGCCGCATGCCCATCGGCGATCGCATCCTCGTACTTCTCGATCGCTTTCTCCTTTTCCTCAACGACGCCGGTGAGGACGCGATCGCCAAAGATGATCTCAAACCCGCACACGGCCGCGTTCTCCGGCAGCGGGAAGGTGTACACCGCCTCGATCGCCTTGGGTTCGAGGTTGACGAAGGTCTGCTCGGCGGTGATATGGCCGGTCATGCCCGCGATGCGTCCCCGAAGACGCACGCCGCGCAAGGCGATCCGATCCGACTCGTTGGCTGTGCGAAGGGCAAAAGTTTCTGTCATGTGCGTCTCCTTTGGGTTGGGTGGCATGGTCAAGCGTACTTGCCCATGCCACTCAATTGACAAACCGACTGCGTGACGGCGCTCCTGCTCCCGATGATCGCGCTAGCCGTCTTGATCCTGACCGTCTTCCGAGTCCGGCCGCGCCAGGATCGTCGCCACGGCCTGCCGGATTTCGTGGAGTTGGTCCACTGTCGGATTCACTTGCCTGGCATCGAAGGACAGCTCCATCCCTTCGCCGATCCGCAATCGCCGCCACAGTTCAAGCCGCACATCGGCCGCGACGTTCGGTGCAGGCAACCCGGCCGCGACGACTCCGGTTTCTCCCGCGAGCACGCGCCGTATCTGTTCCAGCGAATACCCTGCCGCTTGCCGGCGTCCGATCTCCCGAAGCTGGGCCAGATGCGAAGCGTCGTAATGTCGTCCCCGGCCAACGCCCAGGGGCACCGGCAGCAGTTTCTGCGAGACATAGAACCTGATGGCACGCCGGGTTAACCCCGCCGCGACCGCCAATTCGCCAATGCTCATCCGCTCATTCATTGCGACAGTATAATACGACAGTAACTGTCGCATTGCAAGCGAAAAATGTGCCGGAGAGCGCCCCCATCCGGGTATCATGTCCAGCTTCGGAACCTACCCTCAAGGACTTGGGGGACCAGCACGCAACCTTCTGGCGCGAGCCCGAGTGACGACACGGCTGACGCTTGCATGAACGGAATCCTGGTGGCCGTCTTCGTTGAGGTAAGACGCGAATGGATCGCATGATTTCCATTCACCGTCAGCCCAAAGGAAGATCCCCTGGCTGCCTACATCTGTCATATGTCATGTCGCACGGGACAGGAACATCTTCAAGGCTTCGGCAATCAGTTTGGATCGGCTGAGCTTGTGCCGGCGCGCATCATCCCCGGCGGCGGCGAGAAGGCCGCGCTCCAAGGCAATCTGCACTCGTTCGGCACCGATTATGCGCCAGCGGCCTTGAGCGCATTGTCCAGTCGCGTGACCGCCTTCGTGTTCGGAGCATGCTCGCCACTTTCCAACCGGCTGATGGTCTCCAATCGAACTCCAGACCGTTTGGCAAGTTCTTTTTGAGTCCAACCCACTTTGATGCGGCGGGAGATAATCTTACGGGCAATCAGCACATCGCACGTTTTCAAGGCCGGATAGTTTCCGCTTGGCGTCCTGGCGGGAAGGGGCGGCAGAACGCCCGCTCTTTCCATGAGTTCGTCGAACGCTTTCTTGTCAATAACGACCAGCGTCTTACCGTCAATTTCAATGGTCTGCATGGTCATTGGAGACTACCTCTCGTAAACATCTTTGCGATTATCGACCCGGTCTACAACCAGTAATGAGCCTTCCAAATGAAACAGCACACGCCAATCGCCGGTGCGGACGCGGAAGTGTCCCTTGAGATCGTGCCGCAACGCTTTGGCGCCGGAGATTTCCGGCCAATTTTCCAGACGCGACAGCACGGCGCGTATCCGCATAATCATGCTCTCAGGGAGGCGATCCAAATCCTCCAGAGCCTCCGGACTGATTTCCACACTCACCATCGCCACATTATATCATGATTCGCAATGTCGTCTACAAAAAGAGGTAGACCAGAGACCAGAAAACGATCCGCTCCGGGCTATCATCTTACCGCCCTATCATCTTGCGAGGACTCACATGATTGCACCAACAAAACAAGAGGCCCAGCCGCGCCATCGTCCGGTTGATCCAGCCGTTCGGATCGGGCATGTGCATCTCAAGGTGGCCGACCTTGAGCGGGCGCTTACGTTCTATCACGGGGTGCTGGGGTTTGAGGTGACGCAGCGGATGGGGCGCAGCGCGGCGTTTCTGTCGGCCGGGGGATACCACCACCATATCGGGCTGAACACATGGGAGAGTGCCGGTGGTTCGGCACCGGCCGCGGGGACGACGGGGTTGTATCACGTGGCCATTCTGTACCCGACGCGGGCGGCGTTGGCCGATGCGCTGCGGCGGTTGATGGCCGCGGGCGTGGCACTTGAGGGGGCGAGCGATCACGGGGTGAGCGAGGCGCTTTATCTGCGCGACCCGGATGACAACGGCGTTGAGTTGTACTGGGATCGGCCGGTGGAGCAGTGGCCGCGTACGCCCGATGGCGAAATCGCGATGTTCACGCGGGCGCTGGATCTGGATGAACTGCTGCGGGAATGAGGCGTGTAACAACGGATCAGGATATTCACGGCGTGAAAGGATTAAACACGAAGTCACGAAGACACGAAGCGACATCTGGTGATGGGAGGGCCTTGGGTTCAGGTATCGCCAATTTGATCGAGACAAATACAGAAATGATGTCCATTGCACGATCGGCCGCCAATACCATGAACCGCTTCGTGCCTTGGTGTCTTCGTGTTTAATCTGCTTCGGTGTGGGACGCTACGGCGCTGATCTGACGCAACGAAAGCCGTAGGCTTCGTAGCCGAAGCAGGCGTCGGCGAGGCCGGGGTTTTCGGAGGCGCGCGACGAGGAGCGGCACGGCTCCGGGCCGGTGCGCCAACTTCCGCCGCGGAGGATGCGCTGGTCGCCCGTGGCGGGTCCGTGCGGGTTGTCGGCGGCGCCCTGCGCGTATTCCTTCGCGTAGCGGTCGTTGCACCATTCGGCCACGTTGCCGTGCATGTCGAACAGGCCCCAGCGGTTGGGCTGTTTTTGGCCGACGGGATGGGTGGACTGGGCGGAGT
>JBIOJL010000049.1:0-20570 GCA_044450885.1 Tepidisphaerales bacterium | reverse complement strand
GATGTGTGGGGAGGCTACCAGGATGCGGGCGACTGGGACACGCTCGGAGGCCATCTCAGCGCAACCTATGACCTGCTCGGCTTGTACGATCTGAATCCCGGGGCGTTTTCCCGGATGAAGCTTTCGCTTCCGGCGGCGGAGATGAACAACGATCTCCCCGGCATCCTCAACGAAGCGATGTGGCAGATGCCGTTGTGGAGGAGCCTGCAGCTTCCCGATGGCGGAGTGCGCGGCGGCTACGGCTACGGATGGGGGTGTCCCCCCGGCACCACCAGTTCCATGATGCGAAGTGCGGGAGTCTATGCGGTCGACCACGAGACCACGATGCATTACGCCGCGGCCGCGGCGCGGGCGGCGCGCGTGCTCGGTGCGTTCGACAAGAGATCTGCCGCGGAGTATCTGGAATCCGCCAGGCGCGCCTGGGCCTGGGTGGAATTGCACTCAAAGGAGGACGACAAGACCTACAGGAACGTGCTCTCGTTCGACAGGGAGTTTCCCAAACGCCTGCGCCATAAACGAGCCATGGCCGCCGTGGAACTGCTGGCCGTGACGCGCGAGCCGGCCTTTGATCAGGCGTTCAAGCAGTCGTCGGAGCTTTCCGGCAGGCCCGCGCTCTACCTGGACGAGCTCGACGCCGACTTCGCGTACGCCCGGCTGCCGGAGGGTCTGGGCGAAGCGGCACTCAAGAAGCGGGCGGTGGAACGTATCACGACGTATGCCGACCACGCGATCGAGTTCAGCAGGAAGAACGCGTATGACATCATCGCCGGCACGCGAACCGATTTTCCGCTGATCTTCGCCTGCAGATACTTCAGCACGCCGGCCCAGGGCGGACTCTCGCTGATCTATGCCTATGAACTGACGCGAAAGCCCGCTTATCTGGCCGCCGCCGTGCAGGGCGCGAACTACAGCCTCGGCGCCAACCCGGACAATCTCTCGTACTGCACGGGCGTCGGGTACAACGCGCAGCATTTCAATTTCATCGTCGATGCGCAGGTCACCGGCCAGTTGCCGGACATCGTCGTCGGGCACATTCCCTACGGGCAGGGCAACGAGGGCAACGGCATGAGCCGGCCGATGAACTCCTGGGTCCAGCAATGGCTGCTGAACTTCGGACCGACGAAGAAGATGGTTCCCAACTGGTACGACTGGCCCGTGAACGAGCAATACATCGACTTCGGCATATATCCGCTGCACAACGAGACCTGCTTCAATGCCACCACGGTGCCGGCGGCGTGCTACTGGTTCTACCTGAATGCGCGGCCGGTGGCGGAAAAGTGAACCCGGGCGCCCCGACGACATTCCTCCGGCGGCGCGGTAGTTGAGTTGGACAAACTCCGGTTACGCGAACAGGAAATGGACCCATGAGAAACACACCTTCACGGCAGGCGGCTCGTGCATTTGCAATCGTCGGCGTTCTTGTCCTTATCTGTGGGCAGACGGCTCTGGCGCAGGACAAATGGAGCGCCATCCTCGCCCCGCAAAACACCCTCGAACTCGGCTTCGTCCGCGGCACCTCCCCCGTCATGCGACTGTCGCTCGGCGGCTGGGGGCCGAACTGGGCCTGGGTCGGCGTCAGTTCCAAGGACAAGACCACCGCCGACAAGCACGTCGCCTCCGTTCCGTTCGTGGTCAACAAAGCGACCGGCCAGGTGATCGACATCAAGTTCTCCGCCTGGCAATCCGGCCCCAATGAACTCTCCTTCAGCTACGACATGACCGCGGCCAAGGATGTGCCCGTCACCATGGTCATCGCCGCCGTCGGGCTCGATAAGGCCTTCGCCAAGGGCACCGTCGATCTGACGGCCGATGGCAAGCAAACCACTGTCAACCTGCCGTTCCCCCGCAGTGCCCAGCCCCCGACCAGCAAGGCCATCCTCAGGATGCAGGGCGCCGGCGATGTGCAACTGTCGATCGATCCGCCGTGCCCCATCGGCTTCGACGGCGACATGCGCATCATGCTCGCCTCCGAAGTCTTCAAGCAGGGCAGCCGCACGGTCACGATCAGGGCGATCTTCAACGAGCCCATCGCGCTGTTCGCCAAAGACGCGGACATGCAGAAGTTCACCAAGACGGTCGCGGGGCCCGACTGGTTCGCGTTCACACCCACCGACGATTTGGCCCCTGGCGTCATCGGCATGAACGACTGGCTGGAAAAACCGGCCGGCAAACACGGCGGCGTCCGCATGGTCAAGGACCACTTTGAATTCGAGGATGCCACGCCCATCAAATTCTGGGGCGTCAACCTCTCCTACGGCGGCGGCTGCGCCCCGGCCAAGAAAGACGCCGAGTTCACCGCCGCCCGCTATGCCAAGTACGGCGTCAACGGCGTTCGCCTGCACAAGTTCTCCTACCCGAAAAACCAGATGGGCATCGGCGATCTCAACGACGCCACCAAGATGGACCCCGAAGGCATGGACGCCTCGACTACTTCGCGGCCGAGATGAAGAAGAACGGCGTATATTTCGGCTGGTCGCACACCTACGGTTTCCACCCCGGCCCCGGCAACCGCGCCCGTTTGCTCGCCTACGACGAGATCGCCAAAAACCTCAAGGGCAACACCTACGCCTTCATCAACTTCGCCGAAGATGTGCAGGATCTCATGATCGAGATGGTCGCCAATCTGCTCAAGCACAAGAACCTCCACAGCGGCCTGACCTACGCCGAGGAACCGGCCCTGTCGTTCATCGAACTGCAAAACGAAGACGACATCTTCTTCTACACCTCCACCAATGCATTCGGTGCCTGTCCCACTTATCGCAAGCATTTCATCGAGCAGTTCTGCCAGTGGCTGCAGGCGAAGTACGGCTCGGACGAGGGCCTCAAGAAGGCGTGGCAGGATGCGCTCACCGGCCAGGAAAGCATCGCCGCCAAGAACATCGTCCCCCAGACCAATCCCTGGTTCTTCGGCGACGGCAACCTGCCCAAGCAGAAGGCCGGCCAGCAGCAGCGCCTGCTCGACACCGCTGCCTGGCTGCATGAGAAACAGGACAGCTTCTACACCCGCTTCGTCAAGGCCATCCGCGACGCCGGCTACAAAGGCCCCATCTGCGGCTCGCCGTGGCAGGCCCCGTCGATGCTGCCGCACTACTACAATCTCCGCAGCGACTACATGGCCGGCTACATCGACCGCCACAACTATTTCGGCGGCGGCCTGAACGACACGATGCTCACCCACCCCGGCTCCGGCTACTTCTCCACCGGCCTGCAGCAAGTCCTCGACCGTCCCTTCGGCCTGTCGGAGTGGATCCACGTCTATCCCTCGCTATACAGCGCCGAAGGCCCGGCCATCCTCGCCGCCTACGGCATGGGGCTGCAGGGCTGGGATGCGTCGTATCAATTCCAGTCCCAATCCGGCCGGCGCATGTTCGGCGAGATCGTCGGCCGCTTCCCCTGGGGCGTCTGGGAGGCCGACGTGCCCGCGCAGATCGGCCAGTATCCCGCGCTCTCGCGCATGGTCCTCCGCGGCGACGTCAAGGAATCGCAGCCCATCTCCATCCGCCGCGTCTGCCCGGAGGAAATGGCCGCCGGCAAGTTCAACTTCTCCGACAAGGTCGAGCAGCAGGGTGATATCAAGACCTTCGGCGGCAGCGTCCCGCCTGAGGCGCTGGCCGCCGGCCGGGTCGCCGTCGAGTTCACCGACAAACCGGCCGCGTCCACTTTTGTGGACATGAGCAAATACCGCAGCGGCACCGCCATCAACTCCGTCACCGGCGAGCTCTCCTGGGACACCGCCGGCGGCGGTTTCTTCACGGTCAACACCGCCGGCACCAAGGCCGTCGTCGGCTTCGCCTCCGGCCGCAAACTGGAACTCGGCAACGTCTCGATCGAACCACAAAGCCCCTACGCGTCGATCTTCCTCACGGCCATCGACAAAGGCGCCACGCTCGCCACCGCCAAGTCCGCCCTGCTGACGGTCGTCGCCCGCAACGCCAACACCGGCTTTTCCGTCTTCACGGTTGATTCCAAAGTCCTCGAAAACGGCAAAGGTCCCATCATGCTGGAACCGGTGAAAGCCTCCATCACCATCTCCGCACAGGAAATCGCCGCGGTGAACATCCTCAATCACGACGGCAAGCGTACGAATAAGACAATCTCCGTCCAAGCCGGAAAGTTTACAATAGACGGCGCAACTGACAAGACGATGTACTACGAGGTGGTGTTCAAGTAGGGCCAGCGTCCTCGCTGGCCATCCTTCGCCGGTGGCGATTCCTGCGGGACGGCGGCACGAATTCTGTCGCCCCTACGGGGCTTCGGATGACTACGCAACTTGCTACCCACGGCGCAAGCCGTGGGTGAAAATGGGCAAGACACAAATCCAGCCCCGTAGGGGCGACACAAGCGTTCTTTCGCCCCTACGGGGCTGGTATCAACTGATTGGCCTTTACCCCATGGCTTGCGCCATGGGCTAACATGTATCGCCACTACGTGGCTTAGGCGGCGTGTCCAAGCCGCTTCAACGACGGTCGTGGACCCGCCGACAACTCAGTGATGGCCAGCGTCAGCTTCTCGCGGTAGAATATCGTCATGTCGACCGTTACTGAGTATCCCCATCTGCAAACCCTGGCCAACGGGGACGCTCTCATCATCGGCGCCAACACCAAAGTCAGCCAGGTTGCCGCCGACCGCCTGGCGCATGGGTGGGACGCCGACCAGATCCACGGCCAGTATCCCGACCTCACGCTCGGCCAGATACATGTTGCCCTCGGGTACTACTACGACCACGAGGACCAGATCAATGAACTGATCGCGCAAAGCGAAGAGCGCGCCGACGCCCTCCTGGCCGCCCACGCCAACACCGCGCTCATGGCCAAGTTGAAGGCCGCCCGCGAGGGCAAATGAGTGGTGATCACCCTTCCGGCTTCTGCGCCGGGTTGATCCGGTACACCTGGTTCTGCACCCGAATCGTCGCGCCTTCCGGAATCGTCATGGCCCGGCGCAACTGGCTGTTGTTGCGGGCCAGCTCGAACCACTTGTCGCTGAACTGCTCGACCTCGATGGCCGATTTCTCCTCCTCGGGCTTGACCGAAGGATCGATCCAGCGGCCGGCGCGGCGGAAGTATGCCTGGTTACCGACCACCTGGACCTTGTCCTCATTCACGAATTGGCCGTTGTCGGCCGCGTAACCCTGCGGGCCGGCACTGGGCGCCGTGACGGCGTTCTGCTGGGCAGCCTTGGCCATGCGGAGATTCACGCCGCCCCCGCCGCCGGACTGCTCGGCCAGCTTCATGTTGAACGATTCCTCGGCACGAATGCTGTTGTCTCGCATCGCGTGCAGATTCGTGCGGTCGTCGGCCAGGAATGCCGTGTACGGCGTGAGAATGCCGTGCTTCTTGCTCAGGTTCACCAGTTCGTCGATCAGTTCCTGGTTGCGCCCATGCAGATCGAGTTCGTTGATGATCTCGCCGACCCGCCGGGTGGCCCAGAGCTTCTCGACGAAGGCGTAACTGTCATCGGATGGCCGATCGGCCAGCGTGCCCTCGAACTCGTAGGTGCGCGACTCGGGGCCGACCTTGCCGGTGAGGCGGATGGCGACGTTGCCGCCGTGGCGATAGCGTCCGACGGTGACGATCTGGCCGCCGGCGAAGAGATCGGGCATCGGCTTGGGGTAGATGCGGTTGGCGTTGGCATTGGTGATCTCGACGGCGGGGCGGGTGAGGACGGGTGCGTTCATGCGGGCGAAGAAGCGGGAGATGGAAGCCTCGATGTCCTCCTCCGGGCGGACGTAGTCGGAGGAGCCGGAGTTTCCCGTGGCCAGGCGATCGAGCAGGCGGGCGTTGACGTCGTAGCCGACGCCGAAGGTGAAGAGCCGGACGCCGCCGCGGTTGCGCTCGCGGGCGTTGTCGGCGATGCGAGTTTCGTTGGTCTCACCGTCGGTGGGCAGGCCATCGGTGAGGAAGATGAGGTAGGCCGGCCGGCCGGTGGAATCGCCGATCATGTTGAACGCGGTCTTCAGCGCCGAGTCGATGTTGGTGGAGCCGCCGGCGTAAATGCCGTCCACGAAGTCGAGTGCCTGCTTGCGGGTGGCCTCGTCGTAGCGCTGCAATTCGGGCTTGAAGGTCTCGATCTTGTCGTCGAAGGAGATGATGTTGAAGGTGTCGTCCTTGCGGAGGTTGTTGAGGACGAAGCGGAGCGAGTTGCGGGCCTGCTCGATCTTCTTGCCGGTCATGGAACCGGAGTGGTCGATGACAAAAACCACGGTCTTGCTGGCCGGGACGGCGTCGACGGCCTTGACCTCGGGCGCCAGCAGCAGCAGGAAGTAGCCATCCTCGCCGCCTTCGGGCCGGTAGCTGAACAGAGTGGCGCCGATGGCTTTCTCGGAATAGCCCCAGAACAGCCGCAGGTCATCCGAGCCGGAGATGCCGGACTGGGTGAAGAAGACGTGGGCCGAGTTGTTGTCGGGGCGTTTGACGTCGATGGAGTGCGTCGGGCTGTAGACGGAACGGATGGCGTTCTTGTCGGTGATGCGCAGGTCGACGCGCACCTGCTCGACCGGCCGGCCGAACTGCTTGGCCGTCGACAGCGGGAAGAGGAACTCACACGTCTGGGCGTCGCGCTTGCAAACCTGGGTGTATTTCAGCACAAGCTGCCGCTGCGCCCCGGCCGGGATCGGGAACACGCTGGTCTTGAGCATGCCCCAGCCCATGTATTCGAGCAACGCCGGATCGCGGCGGGAGCGGACGATGTCCTCATAAATCCGCCGGGCTTCTTCCTGGGTGTAGACCTTGGCCGGAAACTCCTTGCCGTCGACCATGAGCGTGTAGCGGTCAATCACCGCGTCAGGCGGAACCGGGAACAGGAACACGGCTTCCATATCGCCGCGGCCGACGTTCTGCACCACCTGGGTCATCTGGATCTGGCCGACAAGGTCCCGGATGGAGCCTTCGACGCTGATGGATTTGAGCAGGAATTCGCCGCGCGGGGCAACCGGCGGCGGAATCGGCCGGGGACGCGGTCCGGGCGGCCAGGGTTCATGAGGCCAGGGCGCGATGATGATCCCCTGGGCACTGGCGAGAACTGGAAAGAGAATCAACAGCAGTAATGCCGAGAGAAATGCGCGGCGAATCATAGACACCTCGTGGGTTGACCAGAGGGTTTGACGCGCTGGAGGGGCGGAGGTTTCAGGAAGTGTGTAACGGGGGTGTAACGACTATCGCGACGTGGAAGTGAGTCGCTCGAGCCAGTATTCCCGGTTTCGGCTGATCTCGTCGAGCAGGCGGCGGGCCATGCCCGATGGCGCGCGGTGGCCGATCTCCCACGACTGAACGAGGTCAACCGAGGAGCCGAGAATGGAGGCAAAGACCGCCTGGCTGACGCCAAGGGACTCTCGCAGACGCTTGATGGATCGCGGGCCGTAGGACTTGGGTGGATCGAGTCGGCGGACCATGCGGACGGTGAACACCTCGTTTGGCCGCCGGCCTTTCTCAAGACCCTCGCATGCCTCGGTCAGTGCCTGAATAATCCGCCCGCCCAGACGCGTACCATTTGCTCGCTTCGCTTTGGTTTGCTTTGTCATTGTGGGCATTGTCTGTCCATTCGCCAGCGGGAAGGATCGAAGCCATCACATGCACAGAGAGTATACGACGCCGTCGTATATCGGCAATGGGAAATGGCGACAGGTACATCCAGCAGTGCGACTACGGATCTTGATGTGGATCGAAACGCGGCAGGCAACAGCCCTCACCCCGGCCCTCTCCCGGAGGGAGAGGGAGTCAGGATGCCGCGGAGTACCGCGGCACGCGGGCTGGAAGCCCGTGCCACCACAAATCGGCACATCCGTTCCAACGCCGGCGGCACTATCTCAACAACGCCGCCGCCGGGGGATCGAGGTAGAGACTGGCCGATGGATGCGTCTGGAGGATCGACGCCGGCACCTCGGCGGTGACTGGCCCGTCGATCGCCGCGCGGACGGCTTCGGCCTTGCGCTCGTCGGGCACCGTAACGACGATGTGCTGGGACTTCATGATCTGGCGGATGCTCATGGTGATGGCCTGCTTCGGAACGGCGCTGAGCTTGGGGAACCAGCCTTCGCCAAGTTGCTGCCGGCGACAGGCTTCGTCGAGCTTCACGACGATGAAGGGCTCTTCCGTGTCGAAATCGGCCGGGGGATCGTTGAAGGCCAGGTGGGCGTTCTCACCGATGCCGATGAAGGCGACGTCGATGCTGTGGCGGGCGAGTTCAGCGCCGATGCGCTGGCAGGTCGCCTGCGGATCGGTCTCGGCATCCAGCGCATGGAACGCGGCCGGGGCGATGGGCAGGCGGGCGACGAACCGCTCCTGAAGATAACGCCGGAACGAGGCCGGGTGAGTGATGGGCAGGCCGACGTATTCGTCTAGGTGAAACACGCTCACGCGGGCCCAGTCAATGTCGGGCTGGGCCACGAGCGCATCCAGCATCTCGAACTGCGAAGCGCCGGTGGCGAGAATGATGGCGGCGTGGCCGCCGGTGGCGATGGCAGCGCGGATATACGAGGCTCCATCCATGGCGGCCGCGCGGGCCATATCGAGCTTGTTCTGGCTGATCCAGATCTTCATGGCCGGGCATGATACACGAACGCCGCAAAGTTGAACCCGCACAACTTCCAGCCAGATGGGGCAACTGCGGGGCTCTTGGTGCGTTAATAGGGATGGCGGGCCATGTGCGTGCGAGAATCGGGATGCGACAACGAACCCAGACAGTTTCGCCCGAGGTGCTGGAGTTCTGGCGCAGGCAGATGGCGGCACTGCGCCGGAGGCTGGCCGAATCGCCCGGCGACGAGTGGGTCTGGTTTTGGGTCATTCAGGCGCACATCATCGCCTATCTGCTGGGGCGCTATGCCGGGCAACATGTCGAGGGACTGCCCGAACTGCCGGCAGGTCCGTCGCTGCCGCCGCTGGCCGGGGCCCCGACGAAGTCCGAACTCCCGGCCGGCCACGGGCCGGCGTCTGTCCCGCCGGGAATGGGCAAGGCCCCACGTTCCGGGGAGCAGATTCGCAATCGCCTGGTGGAGATCGCCGATGGCAACCGCGAGCGCTACGACGAGTTCTACCGGATGGTGGAAGAACACCGGCAGGCCGCACTGCGGGCCCTGCGGACTGGGATCGACGTGCTGTGCCGGGTGAGCCCTCGTGAACCGGCCGAGTCAAGCGCCGTCGCACATCGACTTCGGCAACCCGAAGAGACGATGGCGCTGCGGCTTCAGGAATTGCGGCGGGAATTGGAGGCGGACCGGCCGGATTTGCGGAGCATTTGTGAGGCGATAACCGGGGCGGAATTGTCGGCGGCAGAACAGGACCCGGCCATGCAGCGCATGTGCGAAGAGCTGAGGATCGCCGATCTGTTTCGTCCGGCCGGCTCGCCGGCGTCCGAAGACGAACTGCTGAGGGAACTGACGAATCCGCCCGCGGCGAACCAAGGATTCGAGCAGGAATAACTGCCGCGGTTCGCCGGGTGCCACGGCTTGTAAACTGCAAGCCGTGCTCTGTGGTCACGCAAACACGGCTTGCAGTAGCCAAGCCGTGGCACCCCGAGCGGAACCTCCAACAGTTGTTAATTCGCCGGTTCCAAGCGGGATCGTCGCCGGCCGGGTAGTGGGGCCAGCGTCCCGGCTGCCCATATCATGCCAGGCTGCTACCTTGAAATCTCGATTTGCTCAATCGCAATTTCAAGGTCGGCGTCACAGGTGTAGAGCAATCGCATGTGACCATTCGATCACGTTTGGAGCTCGCGCTTTCGCGTGTTTTGCTGCGGAAAGACACGCTAAAGCGTGAACTCCGAACAGGCGCTTGGCGGGAACTCATGAGGTTGCGGTTGTGTTTGACGCGCGTATCGCCGCCAGATTCTCCCGATACGGCGGCCAGACAACGCCGCGCTCGGTGATCAGTGCCGTCACCAGCGCTGCCGGCGTAACGTCGAACGCGGGGTTGTAGAAACGCACGTCCTCCGGCGCGGTCTGGCGGCCCAGGCCGCGGGAGATTTCGGCGGCGTCGCGCTCCTCAATGGGAATCTGCGAGCCATCGGCGATCTTCCAGTCGATGCTGCTCACCGGGGCGGCCACGTAAAAGGGGACACCGAAATGCCTGGCCAGAATGGCCACGCCGTGCGTGCCGATCTTGTTGGCCACGTCGCCGTTGGCGGCCACGCGGTCGGTGCCGACGATGACCGCGTCCACCTTGCCCTGCGACATGACCGTCGCGGCCATGTTGTCGCAGATGACCGTCACCGGGATTCCGTTCTCCTTCAGCTCGTACGCGGTGATGCGGCTGCCCTGCAGCAGCGGACGCGTCTCGTCGGAATAGACGTGGAATTGCAGCCCCTGTTCCGTGCCGACGTAGATCGGCGCCAGGGCCGTGCCGTATTGCACGGTCGCCAGGCCGCCGGCGTTGCAATGGGTGAGGATGTTGATGGGGCGGTGGGAGGCCCCCTGCCGCAGCGAGATGCCAGAAGAGCCGAGCTGGGGCTCGGCGTTCCCAGGGCGGGCGGCCAGCTCCTTCAGCAGCGCGACACCATGCTCGCCGATGGCGCGGCAGACGCGGTTGTCCTCGTCGATGATGGCGAGGCACTCGGCCAGCAGGCGCTGTTTGATGGAGTCGACGGCCTCGCGCGGCGTGAAGCGGTGCGAGTCGCGCCCGGCATCGCGGGCCACCCGGCGCATGCGGTCCAGCGCCCAGAAGAGGTTGACGGCCGTCGGGCGCGAGGTGGCCAGGTAATCCGCAACGGCATTGATCCGGTCGTAGAACGGCAGCAGTTCGGCGTTCTGGAAGCTGCGTACGCCGAGATAGACGCCGAACGCCGCCGCCACGCCGATCGCCGGCGCGCCGCGGACGACCAGGCGCTTGATCGCATCCCACATCTGCCGCTCGTCGGCGATGTCGAGGTAGACGGTCTCGAGCGGAAGGCGCGTCTGGTCGAGGAGGAGCAATTTGCCGTTCTCCCATTTGATGGTCTGGAGCATAACGTCAATATAGCGGGGCGTTCGTGGGGACGAAATCATCCAGTGGGGCCAGCGTCCCCGCTGCCCCGCTCGCAGCCCTGTACGCACGACGGGCCGGCGAGGACACCGGCCCCACTGTCACTGTCATCTCGCCCAGGTCAGTACGCGCAGCAGCGCGACCCCGAGCAGGAACACCACCTGTGTCGCCAGCGCCGTTGCCCAGGCATGGCGGATGCGCAGATACAGGCGGCAGGCCGACGCCAGCCGCAGCAGGAGCAGCGGATACATTGTCAGGGTTATGAGCACGAAGGCGTACGCGACGTAGTCGTCGCAGCCGGGGAACCGAGTCGCGGCGAGACACACGGCCGCCATCAGGGCCCCGGCCAGCGCGATGACATCGCCCGCGTAGACGACCGTGCGGACCACGTGCATCGGCTTTACACCCGCCCGGCGGAACGTGGTCTGGCAGACCATCAGCACGGCCAGCGTGACAAGCGGCCACAGGGCAAACGCGCACCACCAGTAGGCCAGTAGGTGGTCAAGCTGCCGACGGGGACGCGCAGCACGCTTAGAACGATCTGGAGGAATTCCGTGCTGGATTGCAGCGGCGAGATGGACCACATCGGCCACACGCGACTGGTGAACCGCACACTTTCCAGGAGGATGCCCGCCAGCATGGGCGCTGCGACGAGCATCTGACAGAGCAGGAAATACAGCAACAACCGTCCCGATGCGATTCGATGCACCGGCGAACGCCGGCGCCAGAAGCGGCCGGGATTGAGGCCGGAGAACATGGTCTTGCAGAATGCAGTGAGGCTCGACCACGGTTGATGCTCGTAGAGATACGGATGTCGCGTGCGGGCGGCTTCGAACAGTTCGACCCAGCGGAACTGCAGCCCGCATTCCGGGCATCGCGGCTGCTCCAGCCCGCGCAGGTTGTATCCGCACAACGGGCAATGCACATCTTCGGTGATGGCCGCCCAGTCCGGCCGATCTGCGACGATTTGCGGCATGGGCGTGGCGGTCACCGGCTCCGCCGCGATCTCGATGCCGGCCTGGCGGGATCGGGTCCAGATCAGCAGAAGCACGCTCAAGGGGAAGCCTGCGTACAGTGGCGCCAGGTGGGCCGTGGTGATCGGCTGGCCGCAGAGCCAGATATCCAGCGCCGCGGATGTAAACGAGAGCAGTGTCGCCGCCAGGACCAGTTCAACCGAATTCCGCGGCCTCCATCCCGCCAATGCCAGAACGCCAAACGGGATCCAGGCAATCCAGGCGAAACGTGCCGTGCAGTCGACGGCCATGAGCCACATGGGAGCTTTGCACAACGACAGCCGAAGCCATACCGGCGCGAGATTCGCTGCGTCCCCCGCTCCCGACACGAGCCTTGTAGTGTATTCTCGCCTATCCTCGTCCAAGATCGTCAGGTAACCGCCGAAAATCTCCCGTCGCCAGAATCGCCCATGCTCATCCGGAACATAACCATACACCTCCCCAGCCCGGCCATCTACAAACCAAACGTGTAGTTCAACGCGCCCTGATGGCTTCTTGGCGACGAATGCCTCGCCACGGGGCCAGTGTGTCGCCGGTACGCCTGTGGGCTCCGCCGGCTTCAGCTTGACACCGAGCACGTCCTCCACGGTCTCCCGGTCCCCGTTGAGCCAGCGCAGGTTTCCCCATTTGCTGGTAATCAGGGCTTCCTGCTCGCTCACATGCTCTTCCCAACGACGTTCTTGCCCGATCCGCCCGACCACCAGCGCCTTGAGCACGATCAGCACAACCAGCCAGAACGTCAGCCGCAGAACACGCCGCTGCCATCGCGGTTCCCGTCGCAGATTGGCCATGGCATCAATATACCGAGGGCGTTCCTGGGCGCGAAATCATCAGTGGGGCCGGCATCCCCGCTGGCCTGCCCGCAGCCGGGCACGCTTCCGGCAGGCCGGCGGGGACGCCGGCCCCACTGTCATCTCGCCCACGTCATCACCCGCAGCAGCGCCACTCCCAGCAGGAACACCGTCTGCGTTGCCAGCGCTGTTGCCCAAGCATGGCGGATGCGCAGATACAGCCGGCAGGCCGTCGCGAGGCGCAACACGAGCAGCGGATACATCGTCAGGGTGATGAGCACGACGATGAATGCGGCGCAGTCATCCAATTCGGGGAACGGAATCGCCCCCAGGCACACACCCGCCGTCGGGGCACCGGCCAGCGCGATGACATCGCCCCCGTAGATGACCGCACGGACAACATGCATCGTCTTGACCCCGGCCTGGCGGAACGTGGTCTGGCAAACCATCAGCACCGCCAGCGTCACCAGCGGCCAGGACACGAAGGCGACGCACCAATAGAACGTGGAGTCTCCGATCCGGGCGTATAACATGCTCAAGACCATGCCGAAGAATTCCGTGCCGGATTGCCTCAACGATACCGGCCACATGGGCCCCACGCGACTGGCAAGCCTCACCCGTTCCAGCACGAGACCCGCCGCCATCGGTGCCGCAACGAGGGCCTGGCAAACCAGGAAATACAACAGGAGTCGTCCCAGTAAAACGCGATGCACCGGCGAGATTTCACGCCAGAAGCGGCCGGGGTTGAGCCCGGCAAACATCGTCTTGAGAAACGCCCGGATGCTCCACCACGGTCGGTGCTCGTAGAGATATGGATGCCGCGTGCGGGCGGCTTCGAACAGTTCCGCCCAGTGAAACTGCAGGCCACACTCCGGACAAAGCGGCCGCTCCAACCCGCGCAGGTTGTATCCGCACAACGGGCAATGCACGTCCCTGGTGATCGTCGCCCAATCCGGCCGATCGCCAACGATCTCCGGCACGGGCGTGGCGATCACCGGCTCCGCCGCCAACTCCAGCCCGGCCTGCCGCGATCGCGTCCAGACCAGCAGGAAGATGCTCAACGGGAAACCCAGGTACAGAGGCACCAGGTGCGCCGCGACCACCGTCTGGCGGCAGATCCAGACATCCAACGCCGCGCAGACAAACGCAGCGAGTGCGGCTGCCAGCAGCAACTCGACCGACAGCCTGGGCCACCATCCAGCCAACGCCAGAACGCCAAGCGGTATCCAGACAATCCAGGCAAAGCGCGCGGTGTAGTCGATGGCCACCAGCCAGGCCGGTGCCTCGCACACCGACAACCGCAGCCATATCGGAGCGCTGCCGACTGCATATTCCCGCCCGTCTCTGTCCCTGATGGTCAACGAACCGTAGTCGCCGTAACACCACAGCCGCCCTTTGTCATCCCGGAGGATCAGGCCGTAGATGCCGAAAACCCGGAGCCCCTCAGACCTATCCATTTGGCTTCGAAGCAGAACATCCTGTGCCTTCACATACCCATCCCAGCGGTTCTGCTGTTGATTCCGCCCGACCACCAGCACGCACGCCGTGAGCACCACCGCCCCCCAGAACGCCAATTCCAGGACGCGGCTCCGCGATTGCGGCTCCTGGTTCGGCGCGCTCTGCCGTGAAATCACCATATCCTGGACCCCTTAAAGAGGGGCTGGCCACCGCGGCCCCCATTACTCATTCGAGCTTGCTGCTTCATTCGTCATTCGGATTTCGTCATTCCCCCTCATTTTGCCTTTTTCACTTTTCCTTTTGCCTTGATTTCCTCACTGAATATACCCCTGCTTCTGATACTCCACCAGCCGGTAGTACAGCTTGCGCACCGAAATCCCCAGTTCGGCGGCCGCTTCGGTGCGGTTGCCGTTGTGGCGGTGCAGCGCGGCAATGATCGAGTCGCGCTCGATGTCGTCCAGGCTCCGCGGAGCATCCGCTCCGCCCGGGTGCGGCAAAACGACGGGCACCGGACCCGTCCCGGCCGGTTCGTCTTCGTCGTCTTCCTCCAGCAATGGCTCGGGCGCAGGCGCCGGCTGCCAGTTCTCCAGGCGCTTCTCACGGGCGCGGGTCAGGGCCAGTTCGATGTCCTTCAGCGCCGCCGGCTTGGTCAGGAAATCGACCACGTCGAGATGAATCGCCTGCTTGGCGGCCGCCAGGTCGCCATAACCGGTGAGCACGATCACGCGGATTTCCGGCCAGCGCTTGCGGATGATGTTGAACAGTTCCATGCCGCTCATCCCGGGCAGGTTGAGGTCGAGCATGATGATGTCGACCGGCTTCTGCTCGAGATGGCGCATGGCCGCCTCGGCGCTGCCCACGGGAGTGCATCGAAAGAGCATCTCATGCACCACGGTGTTCAGCATGTCGCGCAGGCGTTTCTCGTCCTCGACCAGAAGGACGTCCCTTCCGGCCTCGGGTGGATAGACACGACTCATACGGCAACCTCCTGCAATTGACTGGCCACGGGCAATCTTACAACAAACCGGCTCCCTTTGCCCGCGCCGGCGCTCTCGGCGCGTATGGTTCCCCCGTGGGCCCCGACAATCAGTTGCGAGATCGACAGACCCAGCCCCGTGCCCGGCGCGCCCGTCCCGCGCCGCGCCGTGAAAAGCGGCTCGAACACATGTTCCAGCACTTCCGGCGCCATGCCTCGCCCGTTGTCGGATACCGCGATCTCCACCCATTCCCCGTCGGATTGCCCCGCGATCACCACTTCGCCCCGGCCTTCCTCGACGGCGCCCAGCGCGTTGACAACCAGATTCAGAAGCACCTGCCGCATCTCCGTCGCGTTGGCCAGCACCGTCAGCGTGCTCTCGTCGGACATCCGCGCCACGACGGTGCGCCCGCGATACTGCTCCAACCCGTTCACCAGGTTCGCGGTGTCGCGGGCAATCTGCCCCAGCGACACCGGCTGCCGGCGGGCCTGCCCCGGCCGCACCAGCGACAACAGGCGATCGGTGATTTCCTTGCAGCGGAACGCCTCGTCCCAGATGATCTGCAACGACTCGCCCGCCGCCCGCCGCGCCTCTTCGCCGTCGGGCTTGCTCAGCCGCCGCATCGCCAACTCGGCGTTGCCGGAGATGATGCCCAGCGGGTTGTTGATCTCATGCGCCACGCCGGCCGCCAGAAAACCCACCGACGCCAGCCGCTCCGACCGCACCAGTTCCTTGGACTTCTGCTCGACCTTTTCCTCGAGCCGCCGGTAGAAATCGTCGAGTTCGGCGGCCATGCGGTTGAAGTCCTCGGCCAGCTCCGCAAACTCGCGGTCGCCGCCGGACGGCAGCCGTTCGGAAAACTTCGCCGCCGCCAGGCGTTTGACGCCTGCGCGCAGCGCCTTCACCGGCCGGGCGATGCTCTGGTACTGCGAGCGGCTGATGGCCGCGCCGGCCAGGACGATGGTCGCGGTGAGGCCGGCGATGATCCAGAGGATGGTCTGCAGCCGTTTGCGCGCCTCGCGCTGGTTCGACTTGATGAGTGAGTCCATTTCGCGTGCCAGCGCGTCCAGTTGCGACATGACGGTGCCAAGCGACTCGATCTGTTCGGGGACGCTCAAGGCCGGCGCAGCGGCATCTCCCTCGTAGGTGCTGAGCACCGCGGACAGGAGTTTGGAGGCACGCCTGGCGCCCTGCAACTCGCGGAGGTCGTGGTCCTCGGGTTCCTCTTCGACCTGCTGCCGCCTGGCGAACGTGTCCAGCTCCGCCAGCGATTCTTTCAGCAGCGAAGTGATCTTCTGCTTATCCGCTTTCTCGGCTGCGAGGTGGAGTTCCAGCCGCGACGTGTTCACGGCCACGTCGTTGACCATCCGCAGTTCCAGGTATTCATCGGTGGCGATGCGGAGGTTGTGCCGCATGAACAACAGCCCCACCCCGGACGCCGCCACGATGAGCAGCAGGCTGCCGAGCAGGACGAAATTCTTGAGGATGATCCGCCGCCGGACGGTCATATTCGGGTCATTATAGCACGCCCTGCGCGGGCCCCGATATTTGCAGAGGTTCGGAGTTCAAGCTTCAGCTTGTTCCTGCGTCCAAATCACCGGAAGACACCTGAAGCGTGGACTCCGAACATGATTCCGGCCGCGATCGGTCGTCCTGGCCAAGGACCGCGATCGGCGATCGCGGCTACAAGCACGCGACTCACTCCACCGTGACGCTCTTGGCCAGGTTGCGCGGTTTGTCCACGTTGCAGCCGCGGATGACGGCCGCGTGATAGGCTAGCAACTGCAGCGGGACCACCGAGAGCAGCGGCTGCAGCGATTCCAGCGTGTCCGGCACCTCGATGACATGCTCGGAGTAGCGCCGAATCTGCTTGTCGCCTTCGGTCGCCACCGCGATGATCTTCCCGCCGCGGGCCCGGACCTCCTCGATGTTGCTGATGACCTTGTCGTACTGCAAGCCCTGCGTGGCGATGAAGACCACGGGCATGCCTTCGTTGATCAGCGCGATCGGCCCGTGCTTCATCTCGGCCGCGGGCATGCCCTCGGCGTGGATGTAGGAAATTTCCTTGAGCTTGAGGGCGCCCTCGAGGGCCACGGGGTAGTGATAGCCGCGGCCCAGGAACAGCCAGTTCTCGCGGTCGCAATACTTGCCGGCGATCTCCTTCACCAGGGCGCTCTGCTCGAGGATGTGCTTCATCTGGTCGGGGATCGCCCACAGCCCATCCAGCGTCTCCTGCGTCTGCGACTGGCTCATGAACTTGCGCCGGCCGATGTACAGCGCCAGCAGCGCCAGCACCGCGCACTGGCAGGTGAACGCCTTGGTGGAGGCCACGCCGATTTCCGGCCCGGCGTGCAGGTAGATGCCCGCATCCGTCTCGCGGGCGATGGTCGAGCCCACGACGTTGACAATCCCCAGCCCCAGCGCGCCCTTCTCCTTGGCCTCGCGCAGCGCCGCCAGCGTGTCGGCCGTCTCGCCCGACTGGCTGATGGCGATCACCACCGTGCCTTCTTCCACGATCGGATTGCGGTAGCGGAACTCCGAGGCGTAGGTCGCCTCGGTGACGACTTTCGCCAGGTCTTCCAGCAGATAATCGCCCACGAGGCACGCGTGCCAGGCCGTCCCCTGGCCGGTCAGCACGATGCGCTTGGCCTTCACCAGCTCGCGCGTATGGTCGGCCACGCCGCCCAGCACGATGCGGCCTTCCTTGGGCTCGGCCCGTCCGCGCAGGCAGTTGGCGACCGCCGTCGGCTGCTCGAAGATCTCCTTGAGCATGTAGTGTTCGTATTCGCCGAGTTCGTATTCCTCGAGCTTGTTCTCGAGCTGGGAGATCACCGGGGTGATCGCGACGTCGTCCACCGTGGTGGTGCGGAAGGAACTCGGCCGCAGGATCGCCATCTCGTTGTCGTTGAGGTAGACCACCTGGGTGGTGTGCTCGACGATGGCCGAGGCATCCGAGGCGATGATGTATTCTTCCTTGCCGACGCCGATGATCAGGGGCGAACCCTTGCGGGCCACGACCATGGTGTCGGGCTCGTCCTTGCTGATGACCGCGATGCCGTAGGTACCCTCGACCTCGCGCAGGGCGAGCTGCACGGCCTTCTGGAGCACCGAGGCCCCGGCCGGCAGGTGGTTTTTCGCCTTGAGTTCGCCGTAGATGTCCCCGACGAGCATTGCCAGCGCCTCGGTGTCGGTCTGGCTCACGAACTTGTGTCCCTTGTCAGTGAGGAACTTCTTGATGGCCGCGTAGTTCTCGACAATGCCGTTGTGAACCAGGGCAATGCTGCCGGTGTCGTCGAGGTGCGGGTGGGCGTTGATTTCCGTCGGCGCGCCGTGCGTCGCCCAGCGGGTGTGGGCCATGCCCAGGGTGGCCTGCCCGTCGATCGGCGCACCAGCCAGCGAGTTCTCCAGCACCGAGATCCGCCCGACGGCCTTGCGCACGTGCAGCCGGCCTTTGCCGTCGATGACGGCGATCCCGGCCGAGTCATAGCCGCGGTACTCCAGGCGCTTGAGTCCTTCGATCAACACCGGCTGGGCGATTCGCCGGCCAACGTACGCAATGATTCCGCACATGTGGTTTCTCCTGCGACAGTAGGGCCAGCGTCCTCGCTGGCCTTCCCGAATCGTGAGCCGAGTCCTGGCACTGCCCTCGGCTACCGGCGACGATAATCGAGCTTCCGCACGACCGCGGCTACGCGGCGTGCCGCCTTCCCGAAATAATGGCCAGCGCCCGCGTACGGATTCTGCCTCGACCGCTCCTGATTGTATCGGCGATTATGCCGCCGGACGCGTGCAAGACCTATTATTGCAGCCGCCTTAGCGATACTTTCATAATTTATCGGCCACCAGGCAAACCCCGGTCCGATTTTCATCGCAATAAAATCATTATCCGGGCGTATCTTCATGCGGATGGAAAACAATGGGGCCGTTCTCCGGACGTGTGTCCGGGACGCTTTGTGCTTGCCATGCTTTCATCTGACCCACACTCTTCGGAGGAGTTTATGTCCAATCGTCGCACGTTCTCGTTGACGGCTCTTGCGGCCGTCGCCCTCTTCTGCCTCGCCGGCGCGTTCAGCGCCATGGCTGCCGATGCCACCGCCACCGGCACCTGGAAGTGGTCCACCCCCGGCCGCAACGGCGGCGCCGCTCGCGAGACAACTCTCAAGTTGAAGCAGGACGGCGAGAAGTTGACCGGCACCGTCAGCGGCCGGAACAACACGGAAACCGAAATCAAGGAAGGCTCGATCAAGGCGGGCGCGATTTCCTTCAAGGTGGTTCGCACCGGCGGCAACAACGGCGATGTGACCATCACCTACGCCGGCAAGCTCGATGGCGACACCATCAAGGGCACGATCACCATGGGCACCGGCACGCCGCGCGAATTTGAAGCCAAGCGCGCCAAGGAATAGTCCGCGACCGTTTGCTCTGGCAAACTGACAGCCACCGCCCCCATGGGTTCCGCCCACGGGGGCGGTGTCGTTTTCGTGTTTGGAGTTCACGCTTCAGCGTGTGCGCGAGTTCCGAGCTCCGAGCTCCGAGCCAAGATGGTTGCACGACCGTAGCCAGCATCTACAATGCACATCCGCAATTCAGAACTGGGTGGCCCGATCGCGTGGTGCAAGATGGCACGACTCTTATCCGCACTCCTCTGCCTTGGAGCGATGAGCGGCATGATGCTGGGGTGCCAGCAGTCGCCGGCGCCGGCTTCCACGGAACATTTCAGTCGGCTCAAGGATCTGCCGCCGGAATCCTCTGCGCAGCCTGATGCCAGAGCCACGCAGACCAACGCGCCGGCTCCACCGGGTCGGCCCGCCAAGGCTAAGCCGATTGTCGTCGCCGGCTGGGCGGGCGTCGACGGCAGGATTGTAAGCAAATCCGATTCCGTGGCAGAGGAACTGTTGGCTTCGCAAAGCAAAATAGAGGAGGTCGAGGTCGTATCTTTCGAGTTGCATGAAGTGACCGACGACGACGTAACCGCCATGCTTTCTTTGCCAAACCTGCGACAAGTGGCGATATGCGGGAGCCACACAACCGATGCAAGCGTGGAGCGAATCTCTCGGTTGACGAGCCTCCGGGCGGTCAGCTTCTACGGCACCAAGATAACCGACGCAGGCCTGGAACATTTGAAGGCGCTCAAGAAGCTGGAAAAGCTCTCAGTCACTTGCGATCGGAAAAGCATTTCGGACACCGGCTTGGCGAACTTGGCTGAGTTGACGGAACTTCGCGAGCTGAGGCTGCTCGGAGGCATGATCGGCGATGATGGGCTGACTTTCCTCGAGAACCTCGATAAGTTGCGCTCGCTTGATCTCTTCGGAGAGCGTGTTACTGACGCGGGACTTGCGCATCTGCGACGGCTCGGCGCCCTCAAGGACCTCAGTCTCAGAT
>JBIOJL010000048.1:0-20660 GCA_044450885.1 Tepidisphaerales bacterium | reverse complement strand
GACGAGCGCCAGAGCAAGGCCCTGCACGGGCTCACCCGGGCGCTGCTCAACAACATGGTGATCGGCGTGACTGCGGGCTACGCCAAGTCCCTGGAAATCCAGGGCGTCGGCTACAAGGCTGAAATCAAGGGCAAGGACCTGGTCCTGTCCGTCGGTTTCGCCAACCAGATCGTCAAGGCGATTCCCGCCGACCTCAAGGTCGAGACCGACGGCAGCAAGATCCATGTGAGCGGCCCGGACAAGCAAAAGGTCGGCGCGTTCGCCACCGAAGTCCGCAAGGTCCGCAAGCCCGAGCCTTACAAGGGCAAGGGCATCCGCTTTGTCGGCGAGATCGTCAAGATCAAGCCGGGCAAGGCCGTCACCGGCGCCGCCGCGAAGTAACGGCGCCGGGCAGGAGTATGGTCCGGGCGGCCGCGAGCCGGCCCGGTTTAGCGAAAGCGATCAACTGAGGCATCGAAACCAAGCCGAGCCTCCAGGAGTTGAGCAGACATGGCTGATAAGAACATTGACAAGGCCAAGAGATTCCAGCGCCGCAAGTATTCGGTGCGCAAGGGCCTCTTCGGCACGGTGGAACGCCCCCGGCTGTCGGTTTACCGCAGCAGCAAACACATCTACGCCCAGGTCGTGGACGACATGGCCGGGCGCACGCTGGCGTTTGTCGGCTCATCCAAGGACGTGCTCGGCGGCCTGAAGAACGGCGGCAATCTCGCGGCCGCCAAGGTCGTCGGCAAGGCAATCGCGGAAAAGGCGATCGCGGCCGGCGTGAAGCAGGTTTGCTTTGACCGCGGCGGCCGGATGTATCACGGGCGAGTCAAGGCCCTTGCCGATGCCGCCCGCGCCGCGGGCCTCAAGTTCTGACCGCCGGTCTTCACAGAGAGACTTTAACCTCATCGAGAGCGAACATGGCTGAACAGCAGGAAAATCCGCAGGTCCCGCAGGAACAGGCCCAGCAGCAGGCTCCTGAGGCGGCGCCAACCGCCCCGGCCGAGGCCGCCCCGCAAGCGAGCCAGGAGCGTCCGGAACGCCACCAGCGAAGCGGTGGCGGCGGCAGACAGGGCGGCGCCCGGCAGGGCGGTGGCGGCGGCGGCGGCCGGCAGGGCGGTGGCCGCGGCGGGCCCCGGCAACAGCGCCGGCAGGGCCCGGAAGACGACAGCGGCATCGAAACCTCCGTCGTCCGCATCTACCGTTGTTCCAAGGTGGTCAAGGGAGGCCGAACCTTCAGCTTCGGCGCGCTGGTCGTTGCCGGCGATCGCCGTGGCAATATCGGCATCGGCTACGGCAAGGCCAACGAAGTGCCCCCATCGGTCGAGAAGGCCACCAAGGACGCCCGCAAGAGCATGTTCAAGATCTCGCTCAAGGGCACGACCATCCCCCATACCGTCCGCGGAGTCAGCGGCGCATCGTCCGTCGTTCTGGTTCCCGCCCGGCCCGGCACCGGCGTCAAGGCAGGCAAGAGCGTTCGTCCGTGCCTCGAACTGGCCGGCATCACCGACATTCTTTCCAAGGCATACGGTTCGACCTGCGCCAAGAATCTGGTCAAGGCCACCGTCTCCGCTCTCAAGCGGTTGCAGAACCGCGAGCAGGTCGAACGCGTCCGCGGCGTACAGATTCCCGTCGAGGCCGGTGAAATGAAGTAACGGGTCCATTAACTCAGGACTCAGCACCCAGCACTCAGCACTCACACTGAGGATCGATCCATGAGCATGCTTCACGAAATCCTGGCCTTGTCTCCCCGATACAAGCGCCCGTTGCGCAAAGGTCGCGGCGAATCGTCCGGCCACGGCAAGACCTCCGGCAAGGGAACCAAGGGCGCCGGCGCTCGCGTCGGTGGTCCATACTGGAAGCCCGGCCATGAAGGCGGCCAGACGCCGCTCCATCGCCGGCTCCCGACACGCGGCTTTTCCAACAGCCGATGGGAACGCAACTGGCACATCGTCAACCTCACGGACATCGAAGCCCAGTTCGAATCCGGCGCGATCGTTGACGGCCCGGCCCTCATCGAGAAGGGCCTCGTCCCCGACGCCAAACTCCCCGTGAAAGTCCTGGGCGAAGGCGCGCTGACCAAGAAACTGACGTTCCAGGTCGGCTGGTACAGCAAGTCGGCCGTCGAGAAGATCGTCGCCGCCGGCGGCAGCGCACTCACTGCCAAGGGCCAGCCGTTCGAGTTCCCCAAACCCAAGAAGAAATTCGTCAAGCGTGAGAAAGTGAAGGAACCGGCCAAGAAGGCCAAGGGTGAAGGCAAGGGCGAGCCGAAGGCCGAGCCCAAGGCCGAAGCGGCCGCCGAGGCCAAACCGGCGGAAGCCAAGCCGGCCGAAGCCAAGTAACCCGATCTGCCCGGCTTGCCCGGGCATTTGCATTCAGGTCCGGCAGGTGATTCAATGCTTCAATCCCTGATCAACATCTTCAGGATCGCCGAACTGCGGAACAAGGTGCTCTTCACCCTGTTCATGCTGATGATCTACCGCGTCGGCTATCACGTGCCCCTTCCGGGCGTGGACCAGGCGAAGATCGCCGAGCAGCGCAGCAAGTCCCAGGGCGACAGCCCGGCCGAACGTATCGCCAACTACGTCTCGCTGTTCTCGGGCGGCGACCTCAGCCAGAGCACCATCTTCGGCCTCGGCATCATGCCCTACATCTCCGCGTCGATCATCTTCCAGCTCCTGGCCACCGTCGTGCCCTCGCTGGAGAAGCTTCAGAAGGAAGGCGAAACCGGGCGCCGCAAGATTCAGGAATGGACCCGCTACACCACGGTGCCGCTGTGCATCATCCAGGCCGTCTTCTGGATGACCCACATGCAGAACTCCGGCATGGTCCTGCGAGTTATTCCTTCCACCGCGTTCTGGTTCATGGGCATCACGGGTCTCACCGCCGGTTGCGTCTTCCTGATGTGGCTCGGCGAGCAGATTGACGAGTACGGCCTGGGCAACGGCGTCTCCCTCATCATCATGGCGGGCATCGTCGCCCGCATGCCCATCGCCATCGTCCAGACCGTGCAGCTTTCGCACGGCAACACCAATGAGATGAACGTCGGCAAGATCATCTTCCTCATGATCTCCTTCGTGTTCGTCGTCACCAGCGCCATTCTCATCACCCAGGCCCAGCGCCGCATCCCCATCCAGCAGGCCAAGCACACCCGCGGCCGGCGCGTCTACGGCGGCCAGCGCCAGTACCTCCCCCCTCCGTGTCAACCACGGCGGCGTCATGCCGATCATCTTTGCCCAGTCCCTCATGCTTTTCCCGAGCATGGGGTTGGGTCAAATCGTGAGGGCGTTCGATCAGAAGGATCCCGGCATCATCGGCCGGTTCTTCATCTTCCTCTACAGCCAGTTCAACTGGGGCAGCCTGATGTACGGCCTGCTGGAAATGGCGATGATCTACTTCTTCGCCTACTTCTGGACCACCGTCCAGTTCCAGCCCAAGGAGATGGCCAACCAGCTTCGCGACTACGGCAGCTTCATCCCCGGCCTGCGGCCCGGCAAACGCACCGCCGACTACCTCGAACGCGTCATGACCCGCATCACCTATGTCGGCGCAGGATTCCTCTGCATCATCGCCGTCATCCCCACGCTGGTCGCCAGCTCCATGCAGATTCCCATGACGATCTCGCAGTTTCTCGGCGGCACCGGCCTGCTGATCGTGGTCAGCGTGGCGTTGGACATGGTGCAGCGCATCGAGGCGAACCTGCTCATGCGCAACTATGGCGGATTCCTCAGCGGCCCAGGCGGCGGCAAGGGCAAACGAATCAAGGGCCGGCAGTATTGACCCGGATCGCCGGCGCGCGGTTTCGCCGCCGGACCCGGGGTATGATGTGGTATGGCGATCGAAATCAAGACACCCCGGGAAATCGAGATCATGCGGCGTGCGGGCGCAGTCGCCCACCGCATCCTCTCCCTGATGAAGGACACCGTCGCCCCCGGCGTGACCACCGGCAGTCTGCTGGACATCTGCGTCGGCGAGCTGGATCGCGCGGGCGCCATCGGCCTGTCCAAGAACTATCCGACGTACAAGCCCGGCGAGGGCTATCCCGCCGAAATGTGCGTCAGCGTCAACGAAGAGGTCGTCCACGGCATTCCCGGCCCGCGCCAGCTCAAGGACGGCGATATCGTCAAGCTCGACCTCGCCCTGTCGCTCGATGGCTACTGTGCCGACACCGCCATCACCGTTGGAGTGGGCAAAGTCGGCCCGCGGGTGGCCAAGCTCCTGCGGGTGACCCAGGAAACGCTCGATCTGGCCCTCGAGCAGATACGTCCCGGCAGGCGCTGGTCCGACATCGCCCGTCTGATGCAGTGGAACGTCGAAAAGAACAAGTTCTCCGTGGTCCGCGAGTTCGTCGGCCACGGTGTCGGCCGAAGCATGCACGAGGATCCGAAGGTCCCCAACTTCGTCAACCCCGAGCAGCTCCGCGGCGATTTCGTGGTTGAGGCGGGCATGACCTTCGCCGTCGAGCCCATGGTCGTCATCGGCAGGCGCGATGTGGACATGCTGAAGGACCAGTGGACGATTGTCACCGTGGACCGCCAGGCGGCGGCCCACTTCGAGCACACCGTGGCCGTGACCGACACCGGCGTGGACGTGCTGACCGACGGCCACGCGGCCCCCGTCGCCGCCGCCGTCGCCTAGTAGGACAGACATTCCTGTCTGTCATCCGTCAGGACAGACAATCCTGTCTGTCATCCGGCTTCGGCCCGATTGATTTTGTCCCCTTGAGGGATCGCTCGATTTATGCTAACTTAAACAATTCACCCTGAAGAACCGTCCGATTGGAAAAAAAGGTGATGAGTCATGAAGGTACGAACCAGCGTCAAACGCATCTGTGAGAACTGCAAGATCGTCCGCCGCAAAGGCACGGTGCGGGTGATCTGCACCAACGTGAAGCACAAGCAGCGTCAGAAGTAATATCTCTCGTATTCCGTCCGTTCGGAAACCTGGAGCAACTATGCCTCGTATCGCAGGCGTCGACATTCCGGCCGATAAGCCCATCTGGATCAGCCTCAGCTACATCTATGGCATCGGCCGGACCAACAGCAGGATCATCCTCAAGGAGTGCGCCATCGACCCGCAGCGCCGGGCCAAGGACCTCAGCGAAGATGAACTGGCGAAGATCATCGGCATCATCGACCGCAGCTACCTGGTGGAAGGCGCCCTGCGCCGCAACCAGCAGCAGAACGTCAACCGGCTGCGCGAAATCAAGTGCTACCGCGGCGAGCGGCACCGCCGTTCGCTCCCGACCCGCGGCCAGCGCACGCGTTCCAACGCCCGCACCCGCAAGGGCCCGCGCAAGACCGTCGCCGGCAAGAAGGGCGTGAAGGAACTGGGCAAGTAAGCTGTAGGGTGTGCTTCAGCACACCATTTGAGTTGTAGGGTGTGCTTCAGCACACCATCTGAGCGCGAGCAGCAAGTAGGGTGTGCTACAGCACACCAGTTGAGCGCAAGCAGGGTGTGCTTCAGCACACCATGAGTACCAGACCAGCGGTGTGCTGAAGCACCCTACATTGAGTGCGGGTACGGCCCATCGGCCGGTTGATCCGCACGAGGTGAAAAGGAAAATGGCAGAACAGGAAAAGAAACCCGCAGCAGCAGCACCCGCGGCAGCCCCGGCGGCAACGACCGGCGGCGCCCCGGCCGCGAAAGCGACCGGCGGAAAGAAGAAGATCCGCAAGGGCGTGACCAAGGGCATTGCCCACGTCAAGTCAACGTTCAACAACACCATCGTGACCATCACCGACATGGCCGGCGAGACGATCTCGTGGGCCTCCGCCGGCACCGTCGGCTTCAAGGGCGCCCGCAAGAGCACCCCGTTCGCCGCCGGGCGCGCCGCCGAAAAGGCCGCCGCCGAGGCCCGCAAGCACGGCATGATCGAGGTCGAGGTCAAGGTCAAGGGTCCCGGCGCCGGCCGCGAACAGGCCGTCATCCAGTTGCAGCATGCCTGCCTGAAGATCAGCGGCATCGAAGACGTCACCCCGCTGCCCCACAACGGCTGCCGTCCGCCCAAGAAACGCAGAGTGTAATGGAATTTGCGATTTGCGATTGCCGATTTGCGATTGACCGGCCGATGCCGTTCGCCGCAAATCGAAAATCGCAAATCTGAAATTGAAAATCAAGATTTGCCTGGACGACGAGGCGGAAGAACAGATGGCCCCCAACGGTGGGGGCGGGAACCTTTCGCAATTCGGACGGGCCTTTGAGGAGATCACCATGAGAATTCGTTGGCGCGGTTTGGAACTGCCCTCGCGGGTCATTCGCGATACGCAGGTCTCGACGGACACGTATGGAAAATTCTTCGCCGAGCCGTTCGAGCGGGGCTTCGGAACCACCGTCGGCAACAGCCTGCGGCGGATCCTGCTCTCCTCCCTCGAGGGGGCGGCCGTCAGCGCCGTCAGGATCAAGGGCGCCGACCATGAGTTCTGCTCGGTCCCCGGCGTGCTCGAGGACGTCACCGACATCATCCTCAACATCAAGAGTCTCATCGTCAAGCTCGATGCCGACGACACCAAGGAAATGAAGGTGGTCGCCAGGAAGGCCGGACCCGTCACCGTCGGCATGATCGAGGCCGACCCGGCCATCACCCTCGTCAACAAGGACCACGTCCTCTGCAATCTGACGGAAGACGTACACTTCGAGATGACCTTCACCGTCGGCAAGGGCCGCGGCTACGTCACCGCCGCCGAGCACCGCGAGGGGCAGGACGAACAGATCGCCGGCCTCATCGACGTCGACTCGATCTACTCGCCCGTGACCCGCGTCCGCTACGCCACCGAGGACGCCCGCGTCGGCCAGAAGACCGACTACGACCGCCTCATCCTCGAGATCTGGACCAACGGCACCATCACCCCCGAAATGGCCCTGGTCGAGGCCGCCAAGATCCTCCGCAAGCACCTCAATCCCTTCGTGCAGTACTTCGAACTCGGCCCGGACGTGGCCTCCGAGGACGCCATGGGCGGCCTCCGCGAGTCCGGCGCGCCGGCCGTCGATCCCGAAATCCAGAACAAGCTCTCCATGCCGATCCAGTCGCTGGACCTCTCGGTCCGGGCCAACAACTGCCTGGAGTCGGCCAAGATCCAGACCGTCCGCGATCTGGCCCGCAAGACCGACGCCGACCTGCTCAAGGTCCGCAGCTTCGGCAAGACCAGCCTCCGCGAGGTCAAGCGCAAGCTCGCCGACCTCGGCCTGAGCCTGGGCATGGACGTGGACAATCTGGCCGCCTCGCAGGCGGCATTCGTGATGCCGGAAGAAGATGATGACACCGACGAGGAGTCGGCTCCGGAAGCGCCGACCGAGTAGCGTCGCGCTGAATGTGCCCTGATTAATGAAAGCGTCGGCGGCCTGGCATGGCCGCCGGACAGATGACAGGAGTTGACCCATGCGTCACATGTATAAAGGCCGGCAGCTCAGCCGCGACACCGAGCATCGCAAGGCCCTGCGCCGCAACCTGATTCAGAGCCTGTTCGAGCACGGCAAGATTCGCACCACCTATCCCAAGGCCAAGGAGTGCCGGGCGCTGGCCGAGCAGCTCATCACCCTCGCCCGCACCAAGACCATCAACGCCCGCCGCCGGGTGATCCAGCTTCTTCAGGACCGCCGGCTGGTGGATGAGAACCAGGAGTTCATCGAGAAGGGCAAGGGCTCGACCACAGTGATCCAGAAGCTCTTCAACGATATCGCCCCCGGCTTCGAAGGCCGCAACGGCGGCTACACCCGCATCATCAAACTGGCCGAGCATCGCATCGGCGACGGCGGCAGCGTCGTGCTGCTCCAGCTTCTCACCGAAGAGCACAAGCCGACCGGCACCGCCCGCAAGAGCGCCGGCCTGCGCCGCAAGCGCGCCGAGAAACGCCGGGCCTTCGCCAACAAGCTCGGCAAGAAGGAAAAGGCGGAGCCCAAGGCGGAGTCCGCCGAGCCGGCCGCGCCAACGCAAGCCTGAGTTGTCCCCAGTCGAATCACAAACCCGCGGGAGTCGATCCGTGCAACGATCGACTCCCGTCTTCTTTGGAGCGCTGACGGAATAACTTCCCGAAATCGTCTTGGGTGCCACGGCTTGTCTACTGCAAGCCGTGTCTGCGAGTGGGCAACACGGATGGCATTAGACAAGCCGTGGCACCCGGCCTTGGGGCGGCACGGGCAAGTACGCTTGCCCCTGCTGCGCTAGCCCCACGTCTTGCGCAACTCCGCGATCGCCCTGCACTCTTTCAGCACCCGTGCCGCCGCTTCCAGCGTGACCATCGACGACGCATCGGACTTGGCCTTCGCCGGCTCCGGGTGGCACTCGATGAACAACCCATCAGCCCCGGCCGCAGTCGCCGCCCGCGCCAGCAGGGGGGTCAGCTTCGGGTTTCCGCCGCTGGCGTTGCCCATCCCGCCCGGCTGCTGCGTCGAGTGCGTCGCATCGAACACCACCGGCACGCCCAGGTCCTTCATCACCGCCAGCGCCGTCATGTCGTTCACCAGCCGGTTGTAGCCGAAGAACGTCCCCCGCTCCGTCAGCATGACATTCATGTTTCCGGTCGAGCGCACTTTTTCCACCGCATTGCCCATTTCCTGCGGCGACATGAACTGCCCCTTCTTGACGTTCACCACCTTGCCCGTGTACCCGCAGGCCAGCAGCAGGTCGGTCTGCCGCGCCAGGAACGCCGGCACCTGCAAGACATCCACCACCGCCCCGGCCGTGGCGACCTGCTCCGTCTCGTGTACGTCCGTCAGGACCGGCACGCCGGCTTCCTCCTTCACGCGCCGCAGCACCGCCAGGCCGTCAACCAGTCCGGGGCCTCGGAAACTCGCTCCGGCCGAGCGGTTGGCCTTGTCGAAACTGGCCTTGAATATGTACGGCAGGCCCAGTTCGACGCAGCGGTCGCGCATGAACCGGGCGATCCACAGGCACAACTCCGCCGATTCGATCACGCACGGCCCGGCGATGATGAACAGCGGGGCCGATTCCGACTTGATGAGTTCTTGAAGGCTCATGGGTCGCGCACAATAAACGGGACCCGCATCGGCAGCAAGTCAACCGTCACCGGCGTGAACCCCGCGGCCTCGCCGTCGATCTGCACCGGCGCCGGCCGCTGCGACCTCACCTCCACGTGCTTCCCGCGCACATAGACCGCTCCTTCCTCGCGCTCGTGTTCCCCGGTGATCATTGCCATCGCCAGCCGCAGGAGCTGCCGGCGGCTGTGTGCCGGCAGCGCCAGCACGTCCAGGACGCCATCGTCGCTTCGCGCATGCGTCAGCAGCGGAAACCCCGTGCCGTATTCCCTGGCGTTGCCGACGAACACCACGCCGCTCTGCATTGGGAAGACGGTCTCGCCGTCCACCACCACCGAGACCTCGGGGAAGCTGTAGTGCCAGAGCGTCTGCATCGCCGGCCAGACGTAAGCCAGCACCGAGATCGGCCCCGTGCGCTGCCGGGCCAGGTGGTGGATAAGCTCTCCGTCGACGCCAACGCCCACCAGGATGAGGAATATCCCCCGCTGCGTCCGTGCCACGTCCACGAGACGGGTCCTGCCGCGGCGCAGCGCCGCCGGAAGTTCCGTCTCCAGCCGCTCGTCCCGCCAGGTGTTGCCGGTGTGCAGGGCCATCAGGTTGGCCGTGCCCATCGGCACGATGGCCATCGGGAACGGAAGCACGCCGAGTCCCGCCGCCTGCGTTTCGTAGACCAGGCGCTGGGCCACCTCACGAAGCGTCCCATCGCCGCCGATGGAGATGGCCGCCCCGATCTGGTCCAGCGGCGGCAGCGTTGCCCGGTCCGCCCGGTCCAGGATGACCGCCGGACACTGCCCCAGCCGAAGGAAGCACCTTTCCAGCCGGCGCGCCATGACCAGTCCCTTCCCCAGCCCCGAAATCGGATTGGCGAAGATCAGAGTCTGTCTCATTCGGCGTTCCAATGTGAACTCACGTGCTCCGTACGTCCAATCTCCAATCTCAAATCTGAGATCACAAATCTCAAATTTGAAATTTGAAATTTGAAATCTGACATTTCAAATCTCCTCGCCTCGCCCACTCGTCCTCCTCCACCAACCACCGCTTCGTGTCTTGGCGTCTTCGTGTTTAACTCCGCTCTGACAACATCGTTCTCGCCACAAAGGTAACGCATATCGAAAGGACCCGCCATGCGTCAACTCCGCCTCCCTTGCCTCTTCATTTTGTATTTTGCATTTTGCACTTTGCCTTGGTCCTTGCTCGCCGCCGAGCCGCTTGCCGGCCGCAAACCGAACATCATCATCATTCTCACCGACGACCAGGGCTACGGCGACTTCTCCTGTCTCGGCAACCCCATTCTCAAGACCCCCAACCTCGACCGCCTCCACGCCCAGTCCATTCGCTTCACTGACTTCCACGTCAGCCCCACCTGTTCGCCGACCCGCTGCGCCCTCATGACCGGCCGCCACGAGTTCAAATCCGGCGTCACCCACACGATCGAAGAACGCGAACGCATGAGCCTCAAGGCCATCACGCTGCCGCAAGTCCTCAAGTCGGCCGGCTATGCCACCGGTATCTTCGGCAAATGGCACCTCGGCGACGAGGCCGCGTACCAGCCCGATCAGCGCGGGTTCGACGAGGTCTTCATCCATGGCGCCGGCGGGATCGGCCAATCCTATCCCGGTTCCTGCGGCGACGCCCCCGGCAACACCTACTTCAACCCCGCCATCCTCCACAACCGAAAGTTCGAGAAGACCACCGGCTACTGCACGGATGTGTTCTTCGCCCAGGCCACGACCTGGCTCGCCCAGGTCAAGGACAAGCCCGGCCGTCCCTTCTTCGCCTACATCGCTCCCAACGCTCCGCACATGCCGTTGCAGGTTCCCCCGGAATATGAGGCCAGGTACACCGGCAAAGTTCCGCCCATGGCCGCCAAATTCTTCGGCATGATCGCCAACATCGACGACAACGTCGGCCGGCTCATGGCCAGACTCGACGAATGGAAACTCGCCAACGACACGCTGGTAATCTTCATGAACGACAACGGCGGCACGGCCGGCGTCCAGGTTTTCAACGCCGGCATGCGCGGCAGCAAGAACACGGTCTACAACGGCGGCACCCGCGCCGCCAGCTTCTGGCGCTGGCCCGGCACGATCCAGCCGGCCGACTGCGACCGCCTCGCCGCCCACATCGACCTTCTCCCCACCCTGGCGGCCATCGCCGGCGCGGAAGTCAAGGACGCCCTCGCCAAGCAAGTCGAAGGCCGCTCGCTTCTGCCGCTGCTGGCCGACCCCAACGCCCCCTGGCCCGAGCGATATCTGTTCACCCACCAGGGCCGCTGGGCGAAAGGAGCGGCCGAAAAATCCAAGTACGCCCACGCCTCCGTGCGCAGCGGCCCTTACAACCTGGTCTGCTCCAATCGCACCAACCAGAAGCAGTGGCAACTCTACAACCTGACCACCGACCCCGGCGAAAAGGACAACATCGCCGACCAGCACCCCGACATCGTCCGCCGTCTCGAATCCGCCTACGACGCCTGGTGGGATTCGATCCTCCCCTGCCTCGAAAACGAAAACGTCGTCGGCCCCAAGGTCAACCCGTATAAGGAACTCTACTGGCAACAATTCGGCAAGAACCCGTAGGGTGCGTAGGGTGTGCTTCAGCACACCACGAGCGGGCGGTCATCCGCAAGGGTCTGTCGCCGGGGTCCGTCCAAAGTGGACGCAACCCGATTATCCTTCCGCCGTCTCTTTGACCACCTTGGCGGAAGCAATCTTCTCATCCGTCGCATTCGTCGGCCAGACCTCAAACCCGCGCGGCTCGTTCAGCGGCGCGGAACGGAACACGGCGGTTCGCGTCAGCCGATCGTGCAGAGCCCGATGGGTCGGGGCAATCAGACAGATGCACCATCCTGCGAAGGTGGCACCAGTCAGAACGTAGAGTCCAATCAGGATGTAGGGGCCGTATGGGTGCCAATTATGAAAATCATACAACTGAACCTTGGACAAGAATTGAGTTGGCACCACAAGAACCCAATGTGCGATCAGCGGCAGGTACTTGATCGAGGATCGCGCACACAGTCTTCCTCGACCGGCGGGGGCTCCGTCGTTCAGCCGCGCCACACAACCGGTGATCTTTTTCCCGATCGTTACGCCGTTTGCCGCTTCAGCAAGGATACACACGACAATCACCGCGTTGCAGGCACCAACCCAGACCCAAGCCGAAACCTCGTCGTCTCTGCCTTCCCCCATTGTCAGCAGCATAACAATCGGCACCACGATCACTTCCGCCCCGAACAGCATCGCCAAAAGAAAAACATCAATGGCCGCACTCAAGATCCTGCGGCCATTTCTCGTCGGGTACAGATGTTCATCCAGTTGCTCGACCCGCTCGATCGTCGCGCCATCAGGCTTACCGAATTGTCGATCCAGTTTCTTGGCTACCGGGTCCACAACATAAGGATACCCCATGCAGCATGTTCGGGGCAAACCGAATCCAGACCGAATCAGGAGCCGCGAAGGCGCGAAAACGCGAAGACAGACGCGAAGAAAACCATGATTGGATGTTCTTTGCGTCTGCCTTCGCGCCTTGGCGTCTTCGCGGCTAATGTCCGGCATCCCACTCGCCACTCGCCACCCCTCCGACGGGGTATGCTGGCGGAGGCGCTCTCCAATGGGGCTCGAAGCATTCTTGAGATAGTTAATCCACGCGTTGGAGCCCAGAAGCCAGGGCATTACCAAGCCTCGCGCGTGGGAGACAAACCCTGTTGGGGACGGTCAAACTGCTCGCCGGCGAGCGCGCCGGCGGTCTGCTCGAAGTAGCCATCGGGCCACTGGTCGGTCGCCGGCTGCCAGCGCATCCAAGACCAGTTGCTCCACGCGCTCGGCAGTAGCGCGGTCAAGCTGCCCTAGCCTCCGATCCAATTCCTCCGCTACCGTGTTCATACCATAAGCATACACCATGCGGCAGGTCCGGGGCAATCCAAAATCAGAGCGACCCCGCGGCCGTTAAGGCACGAAAGTGCGCAGGCTCACCCCGTCTCAGGAAAGAACGTCGGCATCACCACGCCGCGGAACGCCGCCGCCTCTCCGCGCGCCTGGAAGAGATGAATCTCGCAGTTCCGCAATCCCCATCCGTAGAGCCGTCGCACCAGCCCGCCGCACGCGGCCGGCACGACCAGCACGGGCGAGCGGCCACGATTGTGGTTCAGTTCCGCGAGGATCAACGCGGCCGCGTCTTCCTCTGTCCGCATCACGCCGGGCCCCAGCATGTTGCTCGCCGGGTGCCGCACCGACACCAGGAATCCATCGATGTTCCCGGCCGCGCTCTCGATCACCGACGCGTGCCAGATCCCGCGCCGATTCTCGATGATGTACCGATAGTCCTGCTCCCTGCGGATGCCGCTCAACTCCCATTCCAACTCCGCCATCGCGGCCGCATCGCCCGGCCGGGCCTCTCTGACCCGCTGTAGCCCATCGCCGGCAAACGCCGCGGGGAATCCATCGTCCGGCACCCGCACCGTCATGTCGTGGAACAGGGCCCGCGCCGTGAATCCTGCCCGCGTGTAGAGCGAGAACGAATCCAGGTTCATGGCGCTGGATACCAGCCGCACCGGCTTTCTTTCGCGATCCGCAAGATCACACACATATTGCAGCAGCAACCTCGCCACCCCGCGCCCGAAGTAGTCCGGGTGGGCGTTCATGACTCCCAGCGACACATGCGTCGGCCGCGGGTGATAGAAACAAGACCCCGCCAGCCGCCCGTTGCTTCGATCCTCGGCCACCACGCAACACCCCGGATCCATGTCCTCGTACACCTCCGGATAGAGCACGCACGACGCCGCGCCGGCCGGGAATCGTCCGGGGCGTCCATGCGCGCCGTACCACTGCCGGATGGATTGGTAGATGACCTCGGCGACCAAACCATACTCATCCGCCCGCATGGCCCGTAAAGTAAAGTCGTTCGGCATATCCCGCATTCTCAGTGCGCCGGAATTGCCGGCTGCGGGCCGGGCAGCCATACGGCGTTGGTGACGGTATCGAGTTCCACATCGGCGTAGGCGCTGTTGTTGCCGTTGCCGCCGTCGATGGTGTCGGAGATGCCGTCCATGGCATAGAACAGATCGTTGCCGTCGCCGCCGTAGAGCGTGTCGTGGCCGCCGTTGCCGACGATGGTGTCGTTGCCGGGGCCGCCCCAGATGATGTTGTCGTTGTCGTCGCCGATGAGCAGATCGTTGCCGTTGCCGCCGATGATGTTCTCGACGCCGCTGATGTAGTCGTGTTCGCCCGCTTCGCCGCCGGTGCCTCGGGAAAGGTCCACCGTGACCGGCTTGGTGCGGCCGGCGTAGGTGACGGTGTCGTTGCCGGGGCCGCCGATGATGGTGTCGTTGCCGGGGCCGCCGTCGAGCAGGTCGTCGCCGCCCTGGCCGTAGAGGCGGTCGTTTCCGGGTCCGCCGATGAGCGTGTCGTTGCCGTTGCCGCCCGAGAGCGTGTCGTTGCCGGGGCCGCCGATGAGCAAGGACGGAATGGAACCCGCGCCATTGGCGATGAAGTCGTTGCCGGCGCCGCCGTTGATGACGATGCTGCGGACTTTGGCCAGGGGGAACTTGGAATCCACGGCGTTGATGGTGACGACCACGTTCTTGCCGATGATGCGCGTGACGATGACGTCACTTCTGGGGGTGCCGGGAACGTTCAGAACACCGTTGACGAGAGTAATGGCCAGCAGGCGACGTTCTTCGAGGCATTCAATCATGTCACACCCGTGTGCCGGATCATCGGCACCCTTGCTGCTAGGGTTATCGGCCGGAATGGTCCGTTTATTGGAAAGATGTGGACCAGAACTTACTCGGCAACGATATCTTGCGATGGGATGACGCACAAGTGTGTTGCCCGATTTTGCAGGGGATTTCAGGCAAATTCGCCATGGAGAAACCAGCGGTGCGACTCCCGCACGCGAAAGAGCCACCAGCGCCGGGCGGAGTCGTCTTCGACGGCAAAATAGTCGCGGGTCCGATAATGGTGTTCCCACCAGAGCCCGGCGATACGCTCGGGTCCGACGGCATGGACGACCTGGTGAACCCGGCCGGCCAGATTGAACGAGATGGGCCGGCCTTCGCGGTCCTGGGATGGGGCGACGAGAACCTGGAGTTCGATGGGACGGAGGTAGAGGAGCAGAGGACGAAGGCACGAAGCGAATGCGGAATGTGCAACGGGAGGGCCGTGCTTCTGCACGGCCGGGACGGTTGTTCCGCGAAACACGGCCGCAGAGGACTGCGGCCCTCCCGATAGAAGGGTCGCGCCCACAGAAGGTGAACCCGGTTGGAAGACGAAGGCGCGTTCGGGGAGGTGGGACTCGATGAGTTGGGCGTGGGTGATGGCGGATTCGCCCAGGCGCAGGGTGAGGTTTTCGACGAGGCGGTCGACGTGGATGCGGCCGGATTCTTCGGCGTGGTTGTCGAACGAGAATTGCTCGTCGGCGACGGGTTCGGAGAGGAGCACGTGCAGCGAGATGGCGGAGAAGCCTGCCGATTCCAACGATGTTCCCTCTCCCCTTGGGAGAGGGTCAGGGTGAGGGTTTGATTGTTGTCTGGCCAACGCCCTCACCCCGGCCCTTTCTCGGGACGGGGAGCCACGAGTGTTGACCCCCAGCGTCTCGATCGCGCGGGTGAGCAGGCGGAGGATGTTCTTCGGGTTGCGGCTCGGTCGGGAAAACAGGACTTCGCGGGTGACGGCGGGGGCATAGAGCCGGTGCAGGCGAAGATCGAGCCGGCGGACGCCGTGGCCGAGCCGGGCCAGGTTGGGGCAGATGCGATCGACGAGCGTTTCGATGGTGCGGAGGATGATTTCCAGCGAGTCGATGATGCCATCGAATTCGCTGCGGGCGTCGATGGGTGGTTGCGGCCGGAGCGGCACGATCGGCTCGGGAATCAGCCCCAGGGTCTGGTCGATGCGCAGCAGAAGCTGCGGGCCGAAACGCGAGGGAAGCTGGTTGCGCGGGATGGCGAGGAGTTGGCCGATGGTTTCGAGGCCCAGGTGGTGCAGGGCGGCCGTGGTTTCGGGTTCGATTCGCAGGGCATCGACGGGCAGTGGGGCGAGGGTGTCGCGAAGTTTCTCGGGGGTGACGACCAGGCCCGAAGTGGTGCCGACGCCCTCGTCGGCACATTTATCCTGTGCTGGTGGGGACACGGGTGTACACGTTGTTTTTTGCGACTGCTGCGAAAGCAGCGTGGGTAGGGACGGCTCGCTGAGCCGTCCGGGTGCGCCCCACGGCGGTTTCGGCGAAACCGCCCTACCTTTGCCTCGCCAGAAAGCCGCCACCGCCCAGGCGGCCCCGGGCGTGGGGGCGATGGCCAGACGATGGTGGAAATGAAGATCGTCGAGGTCCTCGGCGATTTGTTCGAAGAGATTGGCCCAGCCGCCGTAGAGCCGCTGGCAGCCGGTGACGTCGAGGAAGATGCCGGTGTCTTCCGCCAGACCCGTGATTGGCGAAAAGCGGATCATGTGTCGGGCCAGGGCCCGAAGGGCGTGGAGATCCTTGTGCGGTTCGTAGGGATGATCGGCAAGTTTTGGGCAAAGCGCGCGAGCCTCGGCCAGCGGCATGCCCGGCCGCACACCCGCCTTGCGGGCGATGGGGCAGGCGTGGGCGATGATCCGGCGCGAGGCGACGGTGTGGACGAGAGTGAGTGGGGCCAGCGTCCTCGCTGGCCTGGATTGGCAGAGCGATTTCGCATTCTCATGGCCAGCGAGGACGCTGGCCCTACTTTCACGCATACCGACGCGTCGTCTGAGCCGGTCGATCGGCCACTGGGGCAGATGCACGCAGAGAATGTGTTTCATGGTCGAGCTCCAGGATGATGGATTGGCCGGTGAGCCCTCCGTGGCCGTGGAGCAGTTGGACGTTCCATCGCCGGCCCTGCTTTTCCGCGACTTTGCCCTTCACCTGTGGTTGCCCTGGGGATGGGCGTGACCAGCCAGCGCGTGGCCGCCGCGTAAGGGGCGGCGGGGTTGTGCGGGCGAAGCAACAGGCCGATGCCCCCGCCGGTTTCGGCGGCCAGTTGCAGTCGCCGGGCCTCGATGCGCGAAAGCGGCGGCGGCGTGGCGATGGTGACATCGACGCCGGGACAGCGGAGACATTCGGCGATGGCCCAGACGAGGTCGCGCGGCTTTGCGGGATGGATCCAGAGAACGCAGTCGAGCGGGATACCCAGTGCGGCCAGCGCCGGCGGATAGATTTGCCTGTCAGGGTCGATCCAGACGATGAACCCGGCCTGGCGCGCGCGCGCGGCGAGAATGGCGGCCGGGGTCAATGGCGTATTGGTAGGACAGACATTCTTGTCTGTCATCCCGCCATTCCTGTCTGTCGCTCGGCCATCCGCGGCCGGAAACAAAATTTCATGGATGGCCGCACGGGGCCAGGTGTGATTGGGGAGCAGCGCATCCCATTCGGGGAGGTTGGCGCGGAAACCTTCGCGGCGGTTTTTTGGGGTGACATTTTCGAGGGCGGCCTGCAGTTCGCGAAGCCGGTCGAGGTCGGAGGATGGAAGTGCGAGCCGCGGCATCGTTTGGTATTTGTATGGAATGTAACGCGCGATGGGTTGGTGTTGCAAACGTAATTATCACATATTAGTTTTATGTGCAATTAATTATTGTTAGGTATTCCTTGGCTCAGGAGCAGGGCTTCCTTTCAGGCGCCTGGTGAGATACCATTCATCTCAGGAGTTCTGCCATGGATGAAGTCGCGATTCGCCTGCACATCGAGCCCCTGGAGGAAGGGGATACGTCGCCACAAGTTCCGATGTTCCTGGTCTGGTTGCGGAAGGGCGCAGCATTGTCGAGGTAACCGAGATTGCCCAGGGACTGGCTCGCAAGATCGCCGAATCATGCCTTGAGCACGGCGATCCGCTGCCACCCGCGCTTGCGGATCTGGTGTCATCGCCCCGTGCGATGGATCTTCTGATTCCAGTAGGGGTACGGTAGATGGGGCACTTGTCGGGTCTGCAAATACAACGCCGGCCGCGGTTGCGTACCGCGGCCGGCATGCCAGAAAGTGGGAAGGGGAGCGTCGTGTCAGGCGCCCCAGGGCCGTCCACCATGGACCAGCCTGCCGGGGTTGCGTTCTGCCTGACAAAGTATGATGTACGATTCAACGGGGGCGGGGGCAAACGGGAAATGATCAATCGTTCCGTGCAGGACACGGCAGCATCGCCGCGAGCAGGAGCAGCGCGATCAGGCCGGCCATGCAATGGGCGAGACCTGCGATGGGGAGCCAGAAGGTTCCGATGAGGAGTGCGCCCAGGGCCGAGCCAACGAGATCGGCGGCGTAGAGGCGGGAGGCGTGCCGGGGGCGCTGTTGCACAAGCAGGGCGAACAAGGCGCCGACGCACAGGCCGCCCAGGAACATCAGCAGGGAGAAGACGATCGGCAGTACGGCCAGCGCCAGGCAGAGGAGGATCATGCCGAGCAGGAGCAGGCGTTGCCGCAGACCCGGTCGTCTTGCGGGACGGCCGCCGCGGCGAGCGCCGATCGCCAGGCCGGCCATGAAGCAGGCGATGAGCCAGCCGATCTCGCGGATGAGATTGCCGTAGCGCGTCTGGTAGAGGTGCAGCACGGCGACTTCGAAGGCGATGGCGAAGAAACCGGCCGCGAGGGCACAGAACGACACGGGGATGGACAGCCCAGCGCCGGTTCGACCGAGACGAAAAGCCGACGCGATGGCAATGAGAAACAGCACGGGGATGATGGCCAGCCAGGGGCGGTCAAGTTCGTGCAGGTCGAGCGCCCGGTGGCCGGTGATTTCGTTGTCGATGGAGAGGCTGGCCAGTAGCGCTCGCGGATGAGTGTCGCTGTTGGGCAGGTCGTGATTGGATGCGAGATGGGCCTCGAAACGGGCGAGAATCTCCTGGCGGTCGGGGCCATCAACCGAAGGTTGCGTTGCGAGGGCGCCGCCGAAGAGGCTGTCGAAGTAGTCTTTAAATGCCACGGGGATCTGCTGCCCCGAGACGATGATTGCGGGTGCGGCCTTGGGCCGGGCTTCCAGGCGCCGGGCGAGTGTCGGTGGATCGAGCGTGATCGGATCGCGCGAGGCGACGAGGAGGCAACCATTGGCGGGGATGGCGCGGACGTTGGGGAAGGTCTGCGCCAGCGCGGCGGCGACGGCACGGTTGCGCGCTGCGACGGCGGGGCTGAGGTATTCGCCGCCGCTGCCGAAGGTGGGGAGGCTGATGGCGATGACGCCACTCGGGGAGAGATGCCGCGAAAGTCCGGCGAAGAACTCGGCCGTAGCAAGGCGGTTGGCCAGCAGATTGTCGAGATGGCCGGGGAAGATGAGGATGAGGTCGTACCAACTGCCGGCAAGCATCCGGCAGGGGTCGTCGGGACAGGTGGCCGCGATGGCCGGCCAGGAACCGTATTGCCTGGTGAGATCGAGCAACTGCGGATCGGTTTCCATGAGGCAAATGTGGCGGGGATTGTGGCGGGCGAACTGCCGTGGCAAAGAAGATGCCGAGCCGCCGATGATGAGGATATTTTCTGTCTTGGGGACCAGACAGGCGAGAAGGTCGGCCAGGGCGCGCTCGTCCGGCGGTGGCGGGGTTTCGAGCGTGCCGAGCAGATCGGGGCCGCGGAAGAAGGAGATTTGCGCTTGGCCGCGGCGGGCGAGGACGGCCAGCCGGCCGTGGGGCGTGAGGCGGATTTCTCGGAGGTCGTGGTCGGGCAGACGGCGGCGCCAGCGAAGGCGGTCGAGGGTGGCGTCGAGCGGCACAATTGCGGCGACGATCAGAGGCAAAACGGCAACGAGTGTTGCTATCGACCGGCGGCCGGTCCAGGGATTGGAGAGGCTGAGCCACGCGGCCACGACCAGGAGCATCCCGGCAATCGCGGCGGCGAGCAGCGTCGGCGTGGTGGAGAGGATGAAGCTGAAGACGATGCCTGCCAGGACGGCGCCCCAGGTGTCGGACTGGTAGAAAGGGATGGCGGCGGGTGTGTTGCTGCGGAGAAGTCGGCCGAAGAGCAAGCCGCAGAGCAGGGGGGCTGGAACGGCGAGAGTGGCGGCGATGAGCAGTGAATGGTGCAGCGGCGCAGCGGCGGTGGAGCCGGCGAGGCGGGCGAAGGCGAGGGTGACGAGCAGAGCGATCGCGGTAAGGAGCGGCAGCAGGATGATGGTGGTGGGATCGGGATAATTGCAGGTGGCCGAGGAAGTGCCGCGAGTGTCCTCACTGGCGGTTTCTGGCGTAGTCTGCATGTCCCGGAATCCGCCGGTGAGGGCACCGGCGGCACAGTATGTGGTCCTGCTGGTGGCATGGGCTTCCAGCCCATGTGCCGCAGTACCCTGCGGCATCGCTTCGGTTTCCACATGTTCTAGAGGATTTGCTGAGTCAGCCTGCGGCTGATGTGCCGGACTACCGGCACCACGGGCTGGAAGCCCGTGCCACGGGAGAGGGAGCCACGCGAGCAGCACGCCCAGCGCGCCGGCCAGCAGGTGGGCGGCGAAGATCACGCCGAGCAGCAGCTCGCCGCCGCGGAGCGAGTCGAGCAGTTCGCGGACAAGCAGGATCTGGGCAAGCTGGGCGAAGGCGCCGATGGCCGCGGCGTACAGCAGGTATCGGGCGCGTGCGGACGGAGGCGCCGGTCGAGACGTTCTATCGGCTGGATTGGCGAGAAGCGCCACTGCCCGAAGCCGCCGGGGCGCCGCTCGAGGGTAGATGGGTGGTGGTGGCCGCCGCGGATTCGACTACTGCCGCGACGCTGGCT
>JBIOJL010000047.1:0-20844 GCA_044450885.1 Tepidisphaerales bacterium | reverse complement strand
TTGGAATAGAAGCCGCTGGCCTTGTTGCGCACCGCCAGGCAGAAACGCACGGTGTGGCGCGGGATCGGATTGGGCAGCCGCTCGGCCGGAGTTGAGCCGTACCCGCCGGCCTTGAAGCCATTGCCGTCGGCCAGGCGCTCGAATGTGGGCGAAAAGCCGCTGTACAGCGCCCAGCAGTTTTCAAAAGTCACCGATTCGTGGGCGTTGATGCAGTCATAGCCGTCGTCGCTGTTGAACCAGGCCCGGCAGCCGCGGAAGACATTGCCCGTGCCGCCTTTGGGCGGGTGGCAGCCGAAACCGTCGACGTTGCCGCCCTTGCCGTCCTCCGAGGTGAAGTCGCGGTTGCGATAGGCATCGCAGTTGAGGAACAGGCTGTCCGAGCCGCGCACGCTGTAGATGCCGATCGCCTGGCCGTCGTGCGTGCTGAGCAACTCGTAGATATTGTGACTTCCATTGTTGGCGAAGCAGATGGATTGCGTGTGCCCCTTGATGGTCACCTGGACCCCGATCACCTCCAGCCCCTTGATGTGTACCCACGAGCCGGTGACATGAAACGCGTCGACCCGCAGGTCCGCCGGCTTGACCTGCGAGAAGTCGAACACCGGGCGCTCCTTCTGATAGGCCCAGTAGTTGATGCGCTTGTCCGGCGTGCCGCTCTTGCTGAGAAAATGGACATAGGCCCAAATGCGTTCCTTCCGCGCGATCTGGCTCTCGTTCATGACGTACGTGCCTCCGCGGATGTACACCGTGTCACCCGGAGCGACGGCCTCCTGGGCGTGCTGGATGGTGGCGAAGGGTTTCTCCAGCGTGCCGGGATTGGCGTCGTCACCGGCCGGCGCGACAAAGAAATCGGCAGCCTGAACACTGACGCCGGCGGCGATGAGTGCGGCAAAGAGCCCGATCTTAAGGGTGTGAGCCATAGCTTGATCTCCATTGCACGATCGTGCGACTCCGAATCATAGCCGGGATCACCCCGTTTCATCGCCTGTGCCGATCGCGAGTTGGAGTCTGCGGCGGAACCACACGACGCTGTTACTGGGGTTTGGCCTTTGTGTTTCCTCGTCAATATTCTGACGGATGGTGTTGGTGGTTCCGGGGATTCCTGACGTAAGGTATTACTCATGGATTCCAATCCGTCATTGTATATGGTCCCGGAAGACCGAGTGGGCCCGCCTGACGTTGCGGCGGAACGCGCCTTGCAATCACGCCATGATTCGATAAAAAGACTGGCGCATCGTTAGAAAGGGCATAACCCATGGCAGCAACGATGGAGTTCGCGTGCAGCGCCTGCGGACGCAAGTTCCCGTGGAAGCCCGAATGGGCGGGCAAATCAGCGAAATGCAAGTGCGGCGCGGTCGTGCGCGTTCCGGCACACATCGCATCGGAAGCCGCCGATGGCCAGCCGAGTATCGACGATCTCGCCGGGCTGGCGGACGGGCCGGAAGTGGTGAGTGTGGCAGCGCCACCGCCGGCGGCGAAGGCGACGCGCCGCGCGCCATCGGTGAAGAAGGCGGCGGAGCCGGGCAAAAAAGAATATGGCATGTGGCAGTACTTCGGGTTGGCGGCACTGATGGTCGCCTTGTCCATCTGGCAATACTACGATCTGACGGCATTCGAGGAGCAGGGTGGCACGCGCTATCTGAATCGCGTCAGTTGGCTGCTCTACAGCGTGGTCGGCAAATGGGGTGTGGTGGGATTTGGGCTCTTGCTGGCCTGCATCATGGTGGCCGGAGCCATCTACACCATGCGGCAGAAACAGGCTCGTAACGATTAGGGGACGCGATGCCGGGACTCACATGCGAAGCTCTTGCCGTTCGCCGCCATGCTCTGTTCGATATTCTATCGTGTTCATTCCGGATGAACAACAAGAAATACTGAACAATTCATTCGACACACGCATCTTGATGCCTCTCGATTCGCCAGCCGATCTCAACGGCCGCGATGGCACAATTCACGGGGCAGACCCGCCCATCGTTCATTTCTCCTCGGGTGCCGCCGGCTCCTCGTGAATCGTCACCTCCGCTCCGGGCACGACCTTGCGGATCGCGGCCTTCACCTTGCCGCTCTTGGCGTGCGCGGCCACCAGAGACAGCGCGCCGTCCATCTGCACGTGCAGCTCCACCACAACCTTCGGGCCCGATGTCCGCACCCGGATCTTGTGGGTTCCCGTCACACCCGCCACCGACAGCGACGCCGTCCGGATCTTCTCTTCCAGCCCCTCCGGAGCCGCGTCCAACAGCACATCCACATTTCGCCTGGCCAGCGAGAATGTCACCCACAGCGTCAACAGCGCCACCGCCACGGCCGCCGCGACGTCCGCCCATTTCAGGAAACCCAGGCCGGCCACGCGGTTGCCGATGACCACGCAGATCAGCCCCGCCAGCACGCCGCAGGAACTCCAGATGTCCGACGAGAAATGCAGGGCATCGGCCTCCAGGGCCTGGCTGTTGTGCTTCTTCGCCATCCGGCCAAGCGCGCGGGAGCGTGAAAAGTCCACGATGATGGAGGTGAAGATCACTGCGAAAGACCAGAACCCGACTTCCACCTCGGCGCTTCCCTTGCGGATGCGATGGTACGCCTCGTAGAATATCCATGCGCAGGTGGTGAGCAGGAGGATTGCCTGAAACAGCGCCGACATGTTTTCGATCTTCCCGTGGCCGAAATGGTGCTTGTCGTCGGCGGGTCTGTCCGACAGGCCGACCGACCACAGCGTCATCACGGCGGCCAGCAGGTCGAGCCCCGAATGGGCCGCTTCGGCCAGGATCCCCAGACTCCCGGTGAGAACACCCACGACAACCTTGAACGCGGTGATCCCCAGCGCCGCCAGCACCGAAGTGAACGCAACCCAGCGTTTCTCGCTTTCCGCTGCTGCAACTTGCGACATCGATAACCGCCTCCAAAAGAGCCGGCACTGCACATTACAGGGCGGTCATCTTATCGCCTCTTCGTGGGTTTGGCCATCCGGCGACAGCGTCGTCGAACGCCATCTCCCCGTGTCGCCTCACCCCGGCGCCAGGGCTCTCTCTGCGTGTTGAGCGGCGAGAGGATTGACACTGGTCGACGGCATCGCGAGGAAGAGGCTGGATCCAGTCAGTCTGTCGCCGGTTGGTTCATCAGAAAGGCATACAATTCGTCTCGCCTGGGGTGCCGGTCAATCCAACTCTTGATTCGCCTGATTTCATTGAGGTCCGCCGGCCCGAGTTTCTGTAGCATGATCTGCTCAAACGCAGCCTGCCGTTCGTCCGCTTCCACCGCAGCCCGCCAGGCATCCGATGAAACCAGGTGAATGTGTCGGTGCAGGTTGCGGCTGCGCAGAATTTCCCATTCGTTGGCGTGGAACCACATTCCGGCGCACTGACCGCAGCGCTCGACGTGAAAGGTGGTTCCGTGTCCGACCTTATAGCGGATGAGGAGCCGGCCGCAGGTCGGGCACAGTTTGGCCGCGCCGCTCTCTATGACCTCCAGCGCGAGTCCTTCTTCCGGCGGTTTCTCCGGGCGATCAGGTGCGCCAATCTCCAGCCAGTTCCAATAGGGTGCTCCGGCCACCCAGTGCCCGGCACACCGCTGGCATGCCAGAGCGGTGAGGTTCTCTTCGAGCAGATGCTGCTCAAGCGAGTGGACCTTGCATACCGGGCACTTCATGGCGTTCTCCAGGATCGGCGTGGATCAAACCGCGTGTGGAGTATACGGCAAGAGCCATTCTGCCGACTGCAACACAAGTTATTCTCCCCGTAGTGTGGTTCAGTTTGAGGTTTCTAGCAAAGAAGGCCGAGCATGACGCTCGGCCCCATGCCTGTCGTGACTCGGCTAGGAAGACCGTGGGCCTGGACTACTAGCTTACAACGGCAGCGCACGGTTAGATTATAACAATCCGTCAATCAATAAGCATAAGCGCCATCTTCAATTTCCCAGACATGGTCGGCCAAACCGGATTCCATGGCCGGAGTCACTCGCAGATGGAGTCACCCGCAACGTCTTGTGGATGCGGCAGACGTTATACTGCGTGAAGTGCAAGGCGATGGCGTGGGCGTGGTTTTCGATCTTCTTGCAGAAGGCGTTCGTGAGACGGGTGAACCGACGCACACTTCCCCGCCGCATAGAATCCTCCCCCGCCTCCCGCTATAATTCCTGTTCTGCTTTCGCATAAGGAGTATCTGTATGTCCGGCATGACCATCACCGAAAAGATCCTGGCCAAGCACGCTGGCAGAACCCGCGTCGAGCCGGGCGAGAATATCTGGGTTAACGTCGACATCCTCATGACCCACGACGTCTGCGGGCCGGGGACCATCGGCGTTTTCTACGAGCAGTTCGGCAAAGACGCCAAGGTCTGGGACAAGGACCGCGTGGTGATCGTCCCCGACCACTACATCTTCACGGCCGACGAGAAGTGCCATCGCAACGTGCAGATCCTCCGCGATTTCGTCAAGCAGCAGGGGATCAAGTACTACTACGATCCCGACTTCGTCACCATGACGCCGACGATGCCCAACCCCTACAAGGACCCCACCAAGACCAGTTACAAGGGCGTATGCCACAAGGCTTTGCCGGAAGAAGGCCATGTGCGGCCGGGCGAAATCCTGCTCGGCACCGACAGCCACACCTGCACGGCCGGGGCTTTCGGGCAGTTCGCTACGGGCATCGGCAACACCGACGCCGGCTTCGTGCTGGGCACGGGCAAGCTCTGGCTGAAGGTCCCGCCCACCATGAAGTTCACCTTCCGCGGGCAGATCCCGCCGTACCTGACCGCCAAGGACCTGATCCTGGCCGTCATCGGCGAGATCGGCGTCGATGGCGCCACTTACCGCTCGATGTACTTTGCCGGCGAAGGCATCCGCAGCCTGACCCTCGAAGACCGCATGACCCTGACGAACATGGCCATCGAGGCCGGCGGCAAGAACGGCGTCTGCGATGTCGATGAGAAGACGCTGAACTACGTCAAGGCCCGCTCCAACCACGCCAAATGGGAAGTGGTGACCGAAGACAAAGGCCTCAAATACATCTTCGAGAAGGAATGGGACCTGGCGAAGATGGAACCGATGGTCGCCAAACCCCACTCGCCCGACAACAAGGACACCGCCCGCAACTGTTCCAAGGTGAAGGTCGACCGCGCCTACATCGGCTCCTGCACCGGCGGCAAGATCACCGACATGATTTTCGCGGCCAACATCCTCAAGGGCGGCACCGTCAAGGTCCGCACCTTCGTCGTCCCCGGCTCCACCGAGGTCCACGCCGACATGAAGCGCCTGAACCTGCGCGGCGTCGAGAAAGGCCCCAACGAGAAGAGCATCGAGCAGATCCTGCTGGATGCCGGCTGTCTGGTCGGTCCCTCCGGCTGCGCGGCGTGTCTGGGCGGCCCGGCCGACACCTTCGGCCGTCTTCAGACCACCGAGGTCTGCATCAGCACGACCAACCGCAATTTCCCCGGCCGCATGGGCTCGAAGAACTCCGCCGTCTACCTGGCCAGCCCGTTGACCGTGGCCGCCAGCGCCCTCACCGGCCACGTCACCGACCCCCGCGAGTTCGTCACCGCGCCGATCGAGACGGGGATGGCGGGGGTGGTGTAGGCCCCCTGGCCCGACTCAACGGGCGAGAAGGGAATGGTTGCGGTATAGTGTGCTGGAGTAAGGAGTCATCGCCATGAACGAGCGTATCGAAATCAACCCGGACGTTCATTTCGGTAAGCCGATCATTCGCGGCACGCGAGTGCCGGTCACGCGCATCCTGGGCGAAGTCGCCGCAGGGACACCGTGGAGTCAAATCCAGGCTCAGTACGACGTGACGGCAGACGACATCCAGGCGGCGGTGGCGTTCGCCAATGAGCTGGTTGCCGAGTGCTCCTTTGTCGCTGCCAGGGCGAACTGATGCGTTTTCTGATCGATGCCGATCTGCCGCGGGACACATCGCTGTTGCTGAGTTCGTACGGCCACATCGCCGCGGACGTACGCGACTTGGGCATGAGGCAGGCCAAGGATCCGGAGGTGGCCGCGTATGCCCAGCGGGAGGGCATGTGCCTCGTCAGCGCCGACTGGGGCTTCTCGGATATCCGCCGATTTCCACCTCAACAGTACCACGGCATCGTCGTCCTGGGTCTCCCGGAACATGCAACGGGAAAAGAAACCCTTGACGTGTTGCGCGTGTTGCTGGAACGGCCGGAGATCATTGACCGCTTGCCGGGAAGGCTCGCAATCGTCGAGAAGGGCCGGATTCGCCTGCGTCCACCCTTATAGGCCGCACCGCCACCCCTATTCCATGCTCCCCAGGATCAGCTTCAGCATCTCGATCTTCGTGGCCGCCTCATCCTCGCGGGTTCGTGGGGCCAGACCCTGCGTGTACTCCGCGTGGGCGGTCTTCAGTTCGCGCTCGGCGGCGGACAGGGCTACTTTCACCAGGCCGCGGAACAGGTCGACCCGGCGTTTGGCCGTCTGGAAGTTGGTTTCGGCGTGCGACAGTTCCTCCTGCGACACTGTGTGCGTATTGGCCAGTTGCTTCATGCGCGCCAGGTCCACTTCCGCCAGATGCAGAGTACCGACGGAAGTCACCGCGGAGTTGGCGAGGTTCACGAGGTCCAACTGCACGCCGCCGACGGCGGCGGGTGCGGCGGCCTGGGTGGGCGTCGCGGGAATGTGGTTTGGAATCGTCGGGTCGGCTGCGGGAAGCCCGAGCCCGCCTCGTCCGACCCGCGGAGTTCCCGGCGGCAAGCCGCCCGAACCGATCGGGTTCGGCGGTTCGCCCGCCCCGGTGCGCGCCTTGTTCGTCACGCTGCGCGGATCGTGCTCCTCGGCGGCCTTGATCTCGAACTCGCGGCGCAGCAAATCCAGCCGCTTCTGAACTGATTCGAGGTCGGCCTGGGTCTGGGCGACTTGGTCCTTGAGTGATTCTACGATCAGGTTGGTGTATTTGACGCGCAGTTCCTCGCGGCGTGCGTCGTACTGGGATCGCGTCAACTCTATCAGCCGCTCGAGCTTCTTGACGTTCGGATGGTCCTTTGAGTATTGATCGACAGCCTCGTCGCGTTTGATGCGGAGTTGCGAGAGGGCCATCGCGGCGGCCGACGCTTCGCTCTCAAGGGCCTTCTCGACTTCAAGGATCGGCTTGCCTTTGTCAGCCAAGGCCTTGACCCGTTCGTACATCATCTGCGCATCGCGTAGTGCACCGCCGAGCTTGAATTCGGCCTCGGTCAGCCGGTCCAGTTCGCGCGCCATGACGTAGTTCCGGACAGAGGCGCTCGTGGGCAGATTGGTGACCTTCGCATCCTCCTCGCGCGCCGCGGCCGGTGCGCCGCCGGGTACCGAGTGGTTGCCCGGGGGAACCGGCATGCCGACGGCAGCGCCGGGCATTCCGGGAAGGGGGCGCTCTGGCGCAGGCGCATCCTGTGCCCCCGCCGGGCCCACGCCCATCAGCGCGGCCGCGCCGATCACGGCCACGCTCCAGCCGGCCGCCATGGCGATCCGCCAGACCCGTGAACACCGCGTTGCCAATACCGTTTGTCGTCCGAGCAACATATGCATTCTCCGGTAAAACTGTGATGTTGACCCCAGGATCCCCATCGTCGCCGCGGCTTGCAGGCCTCCGCCATTCATCCGCGCCAGGACGATGAGCTCCTGCACATACGTCTGCCGATCGCTCTGCCGCGCCGCCCAGTCGTCGGCCACCAGCTCGCGCGACAATCCCGCCTGGGCGCGGAGCCACCAGTAGAGCGGGTGGAAATACAATCCGATCATTCCCAGGTTTAACACCAGGTTTCCCCAGCCGTCGCCGCGGCACAGATGTGCCAGTTCGTGCAGCAGCACCTGCCGGACGCACTGGCGCTTCGTCGGGTCGGCCAGGCTGGCGGGTAGCACGATGCACGCCCGCCACAGCCCGAAACTCACCGGGCGCGATAATGCGGGGCTGACGAGCAATTGGGGGCGCAGGCGCCGGGACTTGGGCAGGCTCGCAAACAACTCCCCGAGCCATGCCGCCGGAGTCTCGCTGCGGGCAATCACGCGCCACAAAACAACGCGGCCAATCAGCAGCCACCCCGCCATCGCGCCCGCGCCTACCACAAACGCCCAAGCCGCCATCCGATCCCAACGGATCGGGCGCGCCGGTTGCACAGGCAGCGCACGGACCGCGACTGCCGCCGCCGTCTGACCGGCCGACAGCCGTACCGCGGGGATCGGCGTTGGCTCGGGCTGTGCGCCGGCGATCACCTCCGGCGGAATCTGCCCGTCAAAGAGGATGGCATCCGGCGTCGGCGGCTGCACGCGGGTGATCGTCGACGGCGACGGTGCGCCAACAGGCGTCATCTGCGGCCGCGCGGGCCACACCTCCACCCGCCGCATCGGCACACACGCCAGCACGGCCCAGACGATGACGGCAGCGACCGAGCATTCGGCGATCCGCTGCCGGTGTGCCGGCGACCGTACGATGGCGGCCACAATTGTCCCGCCCGCCAACATCGCCGTGCTGCCTGCCAGGAGCATCAGTCCGTGTTCGCAGAGGAAGGTTATCAGCCCGGTCATGGCCCCACCTGCTTTCCGCGGCGTGCCGCCTTGTGCTGCTTGATGAGCGCCTCCAGCCGGTCGAGTTCCTCGGCCGATGGCTTCTTCAGGGAGAGCGCGCTCTGGACCATCTGGTCGACCGCGCCGTCGAACACCTTCTGGAGCACGCCCCAAACCAAGCGCTGCTCCGTCTCCCGGCGCTTGAAGACCGGCTGGTAGATGAACGTCCGGCCATCGGCCCGGTGGGTCACCAGCCCCTTTTCCTCCATGGTACGCAGAAACGCCTGCACTGTGTTCTGCACGACCGGCCGCTGCGCCGCCAGGGCTTCGTACACTTCGCGGACGCTGGCTTCGCCCAGTTCCCAGAGCACTTTGAGAATCTCCAGCTCGCGTTCTGTCGGACTCGACTCAACTTCCATTGACGAATCTCCTGAAAAACTCGCTTAGTTAACTAAGCTTACCACGATAAGCGATCGAAATGCAAGAAGATTCGCGGAAGATTTCGGCAACCGGAAGACGAGGCCGCGGAATCCGCCCGTTCGGAGTGCCGCCTTCAGGCGGTGGGCCGATGACCTCCGCTCCCGGCCTCAAAGTGGAGTGTGGGGTGACTAACCAACCGCAGCCGGGCGGGTCTGTATCTTTCGTCTTTAACCGGAGGTTTCATGGACACGCTACGCAAACTGGCATTGGCTGGGGCGGCGATAATGCCGCTGGGATTCGCGGGATGCGCTCATCATCACCATGATGCCGTCGTGGTCAGCGGGGAGGTCATTGTCACGGAAGAGCCGCCCGTTGAACGGGTGGAGGTGATTGGGGTCGCGCCGGCTCGCGACTACGTCTGGGCGAAGGGATGCTGGGTCCGCGCTGGCTCGCGCTGGGACTGGAGAGAGGGCCACTGGGAGCGCAGGCCGCACGCAGCGGCGGAATGGGAGCACAGCCACTGGGAACGACGTGGCGGCGGATGGGTGCTTGTAGAGGGGCGCTGGCGGTAGCCCGCGGAGCCGGGCGAAACTCGGGCGTGGGGCGTGGATGCTCCGAAAACGAACCTGGTTCGTTTTCCGTTTTCCGGTTACATCGTCCCGTCGGCGCAGCCAGCGGGCGCATACCCGCGATGAACCATCGCGGCATTGGATTCACGCCCCCCGCATTTTCCCCAGCCGGTCGAGGACGACGGCCAGCAGCAGGGCCGCGCCGATCACCAGCGCGTTCCAGTTGGGGTCGACGTTCAGCAGCGTGAGCGAGCCGACGATGATGCCCATGAGCAGCGATCCGAGGAACGAACCCAGGACGCTGCCCTCGCCGCCCTGGAGGCTCGCTCCTCCGATGATGACGGCCGAGATGACCTGGAGTTCCAGTCCCGTGCCGGCGGTGGCCGAGGCGGCGCCGAGTCGGGCGGTCATGACGATGCCCGCGAGGGCGGCCAGCAGCCCGGTCAGTGCATAGTTGAAGATCTTCACCCGGTCGACGGGGATGCCGGAAAGGATGGCCGCCTTTTCATTGCCGCCGATGTAGTAGCTCTGCCGGAAGAACCGGCTCTTGCGTAGGGCCAGGTCGCCGAGGACCACGAGGATGGCGGCGATCCAGGTCGGCGACTGGACACCCAGAAAGTTGCGCTGTCCGATGGCTTCGAACGAAGCGGGCAGGTCGGTGATGCCGCCGCTCCCGATCACCACCAGCAGCACGCCGCGGACGATGCCCATCATCGCCAGGGTGGTGACGAAGGCGTTGATCTTCAGTTTGGCGATGATCAGCCCGTTGGCCAGCCCGATCGCGGCTCCCAGCGCCAGGCCGATGGCCACGGAAACGGGGACGGGAATGCCGGACGCCAGCGCGCAGGCGGTGACCGCCCCGGCCAGCGCGAACGTTGAACCGACCGACAGATCGAAGCCGCCGGCCACCATCAGCACGGTCATGCCGATGGCGACGATCGATTCGTTGGACAGGCTCAGCAGCAGATTCCGCATGTTGCCCAACGTGAGGAATCTCGGCGACGCGATCGTCATGCCGATCGCGGCGGCCAGGATGATCGCCAGGATCATGAACTCGCGGAAGCGGGTCAGCCGGCGAACCAGGCCGGGGGACGCGTACTCGAGCGTTCTTACGCGGGCGGGTCGAGCGGGATGTGGGTTGGTCTGAGTCATGAGATCGCACTCCCGAAATTCCACGCCGGTCGCGGCATGACGAATGGTGTGCTAAAGCACACCCTACCCAAGATCAAGCTCCCCGAAGTTCCACGCCGGTGGCGGCGGCGATGATCCGTTCTTCGGTGGCCTGCGTACCGGTGAATTCGGCCACAAGCCTGCCGTCGCGCATCACCAGGATGCGGTCGCTGACTCCCAGGATTTCCTGGAGATCCGAAGAGATCATGATGATGCCCACGCCGGCGGCCGCCAATTCGCGCAGCAGGGCGTAAATGTCGCTCTTGGCCCCGATGTCCACGCCGCGCGTGGGTTCGTCGACGATCAGCACCTTCGGCCCAATCCCCATCCACATCGACAGCAGCACCTTCTGCTGGTTTCCGCCGGAAAGATTGCCCACGCGCTGCTGGGTGTGTGGGGTGACGATGTTGAACCGGTCGCGGCAGGCTTCGGCGAAATCGTCAATCCGCGTATCGTCCATCCAACCCGTCCGGCCGGAAAAGCCCGCCAGACTCGGGGCCGCGCAGTTGTCGCGGATGGACATGCGCAGGAAGAGCCCCTGGTCCTTGCGGTCCTCGGTCATGTATCCCAGGCCGCCGCGGATGGCCTGCTGCGGGTTGCGGACATCCAGGTACACGCCGTCGAGGGTGATGTCGCCGGCGTCCAGCGGCTCGATGCCACAGAGTGCCCGGCCGAGTTCGGTCCGGCCAGCGCCGACCAGGCCCGCGATGCCCAGTATCTCGCCGCGGCTGACGGTGAAGCTGATATCCTCGAAATGATGGTTCCGCGATACGCCCCGAGCCTCGAAGCAGGGCGCCCCGACGGGGACGGCTCGCCGGCCGTAGACGTTGAGCAACTCCCGGCCGACCATGCGGCGGACAAGCATCTCTTCGTTGACGGCGTGGATGTCGAATGTCTCGACGTACTGCCCATCGCGCATTACGGTGACGCGATCGGCGACCCGGAATATCTCGGCCAGGTGGTGCGAGATGTAAATGAACGACACGCCCTGCTGGCTGAGCCGGTGGATGTGGGCGAAGAGCAAATCGGTCTCAACGGCCGTGAGCGACGATGTCGGCTCGTCGAGGATCAGCACGCGCGGCCGGTGCGAGAGGGCCTTGAGGATTTCCACGACCTGTCGATGGGCCATGGAGAGGTCGCGCACCAGCGTCGTTGGGGACATCGCCAGTCCGAAGAGCGCCAGCCACTGGTTCGTCTGCTCGTGGAGCGCCCGCCAGTCGATGAGATCCGGCCCCCACACCGGCTGGCGGTTGGCAAAGATGTTCTCGGCCACCGACAGGTTGGGCGCCAGGCTCAATTCCTGAAAGACGACGCCGATGCCGTGCTCGGCGGCGTGATGCGGGCTGGTGAAATCCACCGGTCGGCCATCCAGCAGAATCTGCCCCGACTCCGGCCGATGCACGCCGGCGATGACGTTCATCAGCGTGCTCTTGCCGGCCCCGTTTTCGCCGACCAGCGCGTGGACCTCGCCCGGCCGCAGATCGAGTCGCGCTCCGTCGAGCGCGCAGACGCCGCCGAACGTCTTGACGATGTCGCGAAGTTCGAGGACCAGATCCGAGGGCATGGTGGCTGTGTCTATTTGTCGATCTTCGTCCGGGCCAGTTCGCCGGGAGTGCCGCTGCGCGTATCGAACAGGAGCAGGGATACGGTGCTGGCTTCGGGTGATGCATCAACATCCAGCGAGAGAACCAGCGGTGAAGTTGGAGAGATGGCGAGGTTCGATGGCACAGCGGCGATTTGCCTGCCGTTGGCATCGAGGAAGGCGATGCTGAGTTTGCTCGGAGTGAAGGCACCGAATCGCCCGGACAGGTGCAGCTTGCCGCCGATCCGTTTGGCAACAAACGCCTCACAGGTGACGCCGAAGGGCGAACAATCCAGGATTGGGTAAGCCCCGCCGATCTTCGCGAGCCTCCAGTCGAGATGGAACGAAGAACTCTCGCCCGGTTTCAACTCGGCCATCGGGCTCAAGACTTCGTTCTCAATCAGATGGGGCGTTTCGACCGGGTCATCCTTGGCCTCGACGAGCTTCGGGCCGCAGACAAACTGGCCGGCGCCGTTCATCCAGAACTGCGCGGAGGTGTCATCCGGATACTTCTTGCCGGGCTGGTATTCAAATCGCTCGACGAAGACATAGCCGGCCGTGCCGTCCACCGTGGCGATCCATCCGGCCGAGTTGTCCGCGCCGATCTTGCCCACAAGCCGCTGATAGTGGCCGGTGACCAGGCCGGTGGCGCGGTCGAGCTTGAACGATGGGTTGTTGACCAGTCCGAACATCTCAACGTAGCCGCGGGGAAAAATGCTCCTGGGATTGGCCGGACTGTAGCAGCGCATCTTCGGATTGAAGCCGGCGCCCGAGCGGTTGACGGCGTTGAGCTGCGTGACCTGCCAGATGCTCCAGCGGCGGGGCTTGGTGTCGATGTTGGTCATTCTCGAATCGAAGTTCACGCCCGCACAACTGTCCAATACACGAATCCACCGCTCGAATTGAATGCCGCTCCGCGGGTCAGGCCGGCTGGTCAGCTCGACCGTCGCTATTCCGAGAGCGTCGGCGGCCTTGTCGGGAACGATGCGTCCCTTGTGGGGCGAGCCATCGAGGACGGCATCGGGCGGACCCGGCCATTGCTGGTCGTTGTCCCAGCCCTGCGGCGCGGGCCACAGCTTGTCACCGCCGTAGTTGAGCCAGCCACCATCGGGCGCCAAACCTGTGGACGATGGGGCCTTGCCGGCCAGTTGCGGGTTCACCCACAGGTATTCGAAATCGCCCAGCTTGACCTGGATGACCCGGCCGATGTCCGGGACGACCTGGACCTCGATCAAGTCGTTGGACAACGACAGCGATTTCCAGCCCTTGTACTCCGATGGTTTGGCGTCGGCGCCCAAAAGAGCGTATGCAGGCCACAGAGAGCACAACAACGCAAGGTAGCACGGCAATCCTCGGTGAAATCCGCCTGGAGGCCGTAAATCACCAGTTTCCCGATTCCGGGGTGCCACGGCTTGGCTACTGCAAGCCGCGTCTGCGTGCCCACGAAGCACGGCTTGCAGTAGACACGCCGTGGCACCCACAAGAGTAGGCACGACCGTAGTTTCTCGCTCGATCCGTGGCATAAACGTTCCTCTCCGTAACGGGCCCGCAACCGGCAATGCGTGGTTACTTCCGCAGGAAATACTGATAGTTGCTCTGATCCACGATGATGACGCCCGTGTCAATGACGGTCGGCGCGCCGGAGATGCCGGCCTTGGCGTTGTCACTGGCGATCGGGGCCGGGTTGTTTTTGAGATTGTAGAGAATCTGCGTCGCATACAGCGGCATGAGCGCAGTCTGCTGGGCGACGGATGCGCTCACCAGGCCTTCCTTGATCAGTTTCAACACTTCGTTCCCGCGGTCCATGGCCACGATCTTCACCTTTCCCGCCTTGCTGGCTTCGCGGACGGCCGTGGCTGCGCCGGCGCCGCCGGCCGCTTCCACGCAGGCAATCCCCGCCAGATCGGGGTACTTCTGGAGCAGGGTCGCGGCCGCCTGCGCCGCCATGTTCGGATCCGACTGCGTGTCGGCCACCTGCACAACCGTGATTTCCGGAGACTCGCCCAGGGCCTTGCGGTATCCGGCGATGCGCTCTTCGAGGTTTGACTGTCCAGGCTTGGTCATCAACGCAACCTGTCCCTTGTTGCCGATGAGCGAGGCGAGTTTCTTCCCGCCCACGTAGCCGGCCTGGACATTGCCGGTGCCGACAAACGCGATGCGCTTGGAGTTGGGCAGATCGGCATCGACGGTCACCACGGGAATTCCCGCGGCCACGGCCTTGTCCACGAGCGCTCTCAGCGATGGCTCGAAACCGACGACCACGAGGCCGTTCGGCTTCCTGGCGATCGCCTGCTCAAACGCCGCGATCATCGCGGCCATGTCGTATATCGGCGGCCCGACGTACTCCGTCTTCACCCCCAGCGCCTCCCCGGCCAGTTTCATGCCCAGCTTGTGGTCATAAAAATAATCGAGCGACCCCAGCGCCGAGACCTCGATGTAGAGCTGGTTGGATTTGTCCGCCGCACCCTTCGTCCCCTGCGGCCCCGGCCCGCGGTCGCAGGCGGTCAGCAGACCGGAGAGAATCACCAGAGCCCAGAGCCCGACTGTCTTTTCCATGTTTGCCTCGATGCTGGACAGTGAGACATTCTACTGGCCGCGGTCCCGGATGGCGAGACAACCGGGGCACGATGGTGTCGCGCGGGGTGAGACTCTGGGCACCGGGAATTCGCGCGGAACGTCATGCTGAACGAAGTGAAGCATCTCTGCGCGTGGCCGCCGAGGACGTTGAATTGCCGCAGACCGGTTCTGCCGAGGGAACACAGAGATTCCTCGCGATGCTCGGAATGACCCGGACCTGGCGTCATGCTGAACGAAGTGAAGCATCTCCGGCCGACAACACCGCCGGTGAGGTGCTGACAAACAACGATCCTACCCGGCCGCTACCGCCGGGCCGCAGTGCCGACGCAATCAGCGCAACCAAGCCCCGCGCGCGGCTCGAAGCGGAACGCGAACCCGGGGCGACGGCACTTGGGGCAGGCGACCGCCTCCATCGCGTCGGTCAGCGGGTCCCAGACGATTTCGATGGCCGCCGATTGCTGGTGTTCGGCCAATGTCGCGTGCATGAGCAGCTTGGGCTGCTGGATCAGCAGCAGGTTGGTCAACTCCAACCGCACCCGCAGCTCGCCCTTCTGTCGCACCTCGGCAATACGCAACTGCCGCTCGCGCACGACAGCCTCTTTCCGGGACGCCAATCGCGACTCGGCTTCCGTATCGCCCTCGCGACGCGCCCGTTCGTCCAATTCGGCCAGCAACTGATCGTAATACCGTTGCATCCGCCCGGCCTGGCGGTCGACGCGGGCGGCGATCTCACGAGCCCGGGTATTGGCCAGCGTTCCGAGCGTCCGCACGGCGCTGTCCCTTGCCAGGCGATAACCGGCGGAGGTGCTGGCCCGGCGGGCATCCGCGTACAACTCGACGGGCGCATCGGAAAGCTGATTCAGATCGAGCAACCGGTCCAAGTGCCGCACCTCGCGCAGGTGGTGCAGATCGGCCCCGACACACAGCACCTCCTGTTCGCGCTGGTCGCTGATGAACTCGGCCGTGAACCAGTAGACCGCCTGCGTGAAATTCAGCGGCCGCACGCGGTCGAGTTGCAACGTCTGCTTGTCCGCCAGCGCGATCGTCCGGCGCAGGCGGGCTTCGAGATTGTGCGGATGCAAATTCAGCCCCAGCCGGTGCAGACGCGCGAAACTCCACCGCTGCCGGGCGTCAGCCAACAGGCGGTCAACCAGCGGCGAGCCGGCGCTGGCGAGCTGCGCGGCCGGATGCTCGACCAGCGCCTCCGGGTCAAACGTCACCCGCAGAACCTCCTCGTCCATCAGCACGTCATACACCTGCGGCTCGATTTCATCCCACGCCCCCTGGCGCAGCTCCGTGTAGTCGCGGAGGAACCGCTCCAGCGGCGGCAGGTCGGGAAGTTGTGTGGCAAAGCGGCTCATGCGTGCATTCAACCTTCGGGAGCGAAACGGTTGCCGAAGAGCTTCTCATCCTGCGTCTTCTGGCGGAAGTAGGCGACTTTGGCCGCCAGCAGGCGGTTGCCCAGCAGTTCCATGCGGGCGGTGAATTCATCCGTGCTGGCCGACTCGGCCCAGAGGTCGGCCACGACGTCCTCGAACTCGCGTTCTTCTTCGAGGTTTCCCAGGATCATGTCCACCTCGCCGATGACCAGTTCGAACATGTTGAGCTTGGCCTCGAGCAGGTGCAACACGGCGGCCTCGATCGTGCCGGAGGCCACGAGATTGAACACCTCGACGTCGTGCTTCTGCCCGATGCGGCTGAGGCGGCCGATGCGCTGCTCGATCTTCATCGGGTTCCACGGCAAATCGAAGTTGCACAGCCCGTGGGCGAATTGCAGGTTGCGGCCTTCGCTGCCCGATTCCGTGGCCAGCAGCACGCGGGCCGACTCGCGGAATTGCTCGATGGATGCCTCCTTCTCCAGCCGTGACAGTCCGCCGTGAAACACGGCCGTCTCAATGCCGGCATCGCGCAACCGGCGGGCGAGCATGTCCTGCGTGGCCCGGAACTGCGTGAAGACCACAAGCTTGTCCGGAAAGTCAACGAGCAGTCGCAGCAGCCGGTCGGTCTTGGCGGATTCCTGTTGCGCTGCGGCCGAGTCGTGCAACTCGGTCAGTTTTGATCGCAGTTCGTGCGGCAGATCGGGTTTGTCCAGGAGGTTGTGCAGCATCGACGCGGCCGCGCTGCTGGAACTGCCCAGCGCCATCTGCAGCGTGACCAGGGCCATGCGCGACAGCTCGTTCTTGGGCGCGACCGTTCTTCCGGGATTCGCCTTTGGCTCGCCGAATTTCGTGGCACGGGCTTCCAGCCCGTGGTGTCGGCACTCCGACACATCGCCGTTGTCCGGAAAACGGGTCGTGCCCTCGGTCTTCGCATCATCCTTCCGCAGCCCGTCGCGGATGAACGTAGCGGCCGAGTCGTACAGGCTTCGCTCGCCGGCAGACAGCGGCACCGCCAGCGTGCGGGCGTGGCGGCTGGTGAACTGCAGGCCGACCGTGCTGCGGCGGTTGCGAACCATGACTTCGGCCAGCAGATTGTGCAATTCGTCCACATTCTTCGGCACGAGCTTGTCGCCGCGATCGACGAAACGCTTCTGGAAATCCCGCTGCGTGCTGAGCAGGCCGGGCTCAAGCAGGGTCACCAGGTTGAACAACTCCTCAAGGTTGTTCTGCACCGGCGTGGCCGTCAGCAGCAGGATGAATTGCTTGCGCAACTCGCTGGCGAACTTCCAGAGTTGCGTGGTGCGGTTACGAAGGTGGTGGGCCTCGTCGATGACCACGATGTCCCATTTTCGCGGGAGAATGGCCGAGCGGTGTGGGTCGCGCTTGGCAGTGTGGATGGAGGCGATGACGAGGTTGTGATCGGTCCAGCCTTTCTTGCCGAAGGCCGGGTCGTCGTGGCTGATGAGATCGACGCCGAATTTGCGGCGCATCTCGCCCTGCCACTGGGTAATGAGCGACGGCGGCGTGAGCACGAGCATCGAGCGGGCCAGCCCGCGCATCAGTAGTTCCGAAACGATGATGCCTGCCTCGACGGTTTTGCCCAGGCCCACCTCGTCGCAGAGCATCGCCCGCCCGCGCATCCGCCGCAGCGCCGTGACGGACGCCCGCACCTGGTGATCGAGGATCTCCATGTCCCGCAGCGTCGGCAGGCAGATGAGCTTGTCGAAGCCGCCGTGCGTGGCCAGCCTCGCCGCCCGCAGGCCCAGTTCAAACTCGTGTGCTGACGCACCCGGCCGCACGCCGACCAGCAGGGCCGCATCGGACGACGACAACTCCAGCTTCCATCCCGACGCGACGGTTTCTCTCGAATCGATTGGCACCGCGCGCTCGAGAGTTACCCGCAGCCGTCCAGGCGAGAATATTTCGATCCATGCAGCTTCGATGCCCGGTCCGGCCGAAATGCCAGAGGCGTCGATGATCAGAACGTCATCTTCCCGTTTGAAGCAAAGCGGCCGGCCCGTGTCGGTCTCGACGACTCGCAAATCCTCCAGGATATGCCGCCACTCGCCCGGCAGCACCAGTTTCAGCCGATCCGCCGGGCCGGCGCGGAATGCGACTTCGATCCGGTCTCCCGGCTCGATTACCGGGCCGGCGGGCGTTTCAGTATCGGTTGGAAAACCGCGCATCCATGCACCTTTGATCGGGACTCCTGTCGTCTCTTCGAGTATACACGCCGGCCTGCCGGTCTGTCGAAAAAACCGCAGGTTATCGACTGCCGCTTGCGGGCGGGTTTGTGCTAGAATGGTCTTGCCGTCCAAAGGCATGGCCAGCTTCTCGGGAGGGCCGCACTCCGTGCGGCCGCGGTCGTGCGGAAGCATAACCCTCCCGCATGCGGGCTCATGCCGCGGACGCAGCAAGGAATCGCCGAGCAGCGGGACCGACAGAGCGGCCGAGCATGACAGTCGAACAGCAGATATTGGAGCGAACGGTGACAGGCGCCGCATTGGCCGGTGCGGGGGGCAGACCTGCGCGCCTGCCGATTCCCGAACTTGCCCGGCCGGTCATCACCCGTGTCCTCTACCCCGAGCCGGAATACCGCAAGTATTGCAACGGCTACATCCCCGAGACCGGTCTGGCCGACTACCTCTTCGGCACCTCCGGCCAGGATGTCGATCCCGACAAGATATTCAATCGCCTGCGCTGGGGCGGCTGTTTCGTCTTCGTCTCCGCCAAACGACGCGAAGTCGAGGACGTCGCGCGAAAGTTCCCGCCGCGCGGGTTCATCGTCGAACATGCTCCCAATTTCGTCCGCACCGGCCCCGCCTGGCTGCCGCTTCCACTCATCACCCGCAAGATCCACTACTTCGTCGTCCGCAAGGTGCAACTGCTCCTGCCCGGCCAGGATACCGAGCGGTTTACGTATCAGGTTTCGCTGGAACGTCACCACAACCCGCGCGAGCCGTTCGTCGTCCTCAAGGAAGTGCCCAGCGCCGAATCGGTCGCCATGCGCCTGCGCAACCGCTTCCCCGAAGTCTCCCGCGAGATCATCGAGAAACGCGCCCGCAAGTTCACCGAGAAAATCTTCCCCACTTTCCTCACCCGCGAGGCCGCCATCCTGATGATTCTCCAGGAGCACATGGCCCCGCCGTACAACCGGCGCGTGCCGCAGGTGATCGACGTCGAGAAGGACGACCGCGGTTTCGTCCACCGCCTGCGGATGAACTGGCTCCGCAATGGCGGCGAGCCGCTGCCGCAGATGGAGTTCGCCCGCCAGAGCGCCGACCTGCTGCGCGTGGTCCACGACGTGGCCGGCGTGATCCACCTCGACCTGCGCCTCGACAACTTCGTGGTCACGCCCGAGGGCGTCGGTTTCGTCGACTTCGGCTCGGCCGTCCGCGTCAACGAGAAACTGGCCGACAACCCGCTGCTGGAGAACCTGTTCGACGAGCTGATGCGCACCAGCCAGATCCAGCGCATGCTCGAGAAAATGACCATCAGCGGCGCCGTGACCTCCAGCGCCATCAGCCGGGGCTATCAGAAGGTCGACAAGGCCGTCGACTTCTTCTATCTCGCGGTGCAGTTCAACTCCCCGCACGCCAACCCCGACCTGGCCGGCCTGATCCTCTTCGACCCCGCCGGCCGGGATGCCAAGGACCTGTCTCGCCTCACCGAAATGATTCTCCGCCCGCCCGACCCATCGAACCCGCCGTTCAAGAGCGCCAAAGATATTCTGCACGGCGTCGAGCGGATCATGCTGAAACTCGACCAGCGCCCGCGGGGGTGAATTCTGGCGAGGCCCGACGGGCCGAAACTCCCGGTAGCCGTGGCCGTAAGGCCACGGTTGGCTGGCCCCACTTACGCCGGTTTCCGCGCCAGCACGACGACGCGATAGACTCCGAGTTCGCCGACCCCCGGCAGGAAGCTCCAGGCCTTCTCGCACCACTGCACCACCGGCATCATTGACGGCGGGCGGAGATAGCGGGCGATCTCCCAGCCCTCCTTCTTCAGGGCGTCCATGATGACCGGCGCGGTGCGCAGGCCGGTGTGGCTGGGGTCGGGTTTGACGATGTGGTACTTCTTGAGGACCTCGAGCCAGTGTCGCGGGTTGGGCGTGTAGATGAGGTAGAGGCCGCCGGGTTTGATGAGGCGGCGGGCCTCGCGGAAGATGCCGCACATGACGTCGTAGCCGCAGTGCTCGGTCACGTCGCACGAGCAGCCCTTGTCGAAAGAATTGTCGGCCAGATTCTTGCAGGCCGAGGCGTCGGAGACCTCGAACGATGCCTTGGGGAATTCCTTGTTGAAATCGCGCGCGAAGCGCACGGCGATCTCCGAAAGGTCGATGCCGTGGACGGCCGCCCCGCTCTCGAGCAGGTGGTTGGCCAGCACGCCCGGCCCGCACCCCAGGTCCACGATGCGGTCGGACGGTCCCGGCCGCAGGCACTCATCCACCCACCGCAGCCGCCAGGCGTGGGAACGATAGGTGATGTTCTTGAGCACGCGCCGATAGTAGTCTTCCGTATACTCTTCGGTCGCGTAGTCCTTATCGGTGGCCATAGGTCTCCGGGAAGTAGTCCTGCAGCGGCTTGACGCCCCACGACTCGGCCTTGATGGCGCGGATCGCCATCGCCGACGCCATCGCCCCGGTCAGCGTCGTGATCGTCGG
>JBIOJL010000046.1:0-20967 GCA_044450885.1 Tepidisphaerales bacterium | reverse complement strand
GGGGACGAGGACGACGCATTTGCGGGGGTTGGCGGAAGGTGCTGGCTGCGGCATAGTGTCTATCTGATAGCATATTAAACTACAGTATGACTCACTTGATCCCTGACCCATTTTCCGATCTCTCGCGAATCGCGCCCGCCCTTTTCAGCATCTCTGCCGCTTCAGCCGGGCGTTGAGTCGCCTTCAGCAAATCAGCGTAATTCTCAAGGAATGTGGCGACGTTCGGATGGTCCGGCCCCAGCGCCTTTTCCTCGATTGCCAGCGATGTCTTGAGCAACGGCTCGGCCTGATCGTACCTGCCCTGCTTGTAGTAGAGCAACGCGAGGTTGTTCAAATTCGCAGCGGCCTTTGGATTGTTCGGTGTCATTGCCGTCTGGTCGATCTCCACCGCCCGTTTGAACAACGGTTCAGCCTGCTCGTACTTGCCCATCGTTGTATAGAGCAAAGCGAGGTTGCTCAGGCAAGTGGCGAGATCTGGATGATTCGCCCCCAGCGCCTTCTCCTCGATGGCCATCGCTCGCTTGAGCAGCGGCTCGGCCTGATCGTACTTCCGTTGAGATTTGTAGAGTTCGCCTAGATTATTCAGGGATCTGGCCACATCTGGATGATCGGGCCCCAGCACGTTTTGACGAATTGCCAGCGAACGCTTGTATAGCGGCTCGGCTTGGTCAAGCTTGCCCTGAGTGCTGTAAAGTCCGCCAAGATTGTTAAGGAACGTGGCCACATTTGGATGATCCGGCCCCAGTGCCTTCTCCGCGATCGCTATCGCTCGCCTATACAGTGGATCGGCTCGATCACACTTGCCCTGACTGCGATAGAGTTCGGCAATGTTGTTCAGGCTTGTAGCCACAGTTGGATGGTCCAGACCCAGCGCCCTCTCCCGAATCGCCAACGCGCGCATGTACATTCGTTCGGCTTGCTCGTACTTTGCCTGTGCCCTGTAAAGCTCGGCAAGATCGTTCAGACTTGTGCCAATTTCGGGATCATCCGGTCCCAGCGACTTCTCCAGGATCGCCAACGCTCGCTTGTACAGCGGCTCGGCCAGATCGTACTTGGCCTGGGTACTGTAGAGTCCGGCGAGGTTGTTCAGATATCTGGCCGCACTTGGATGATTCGGCCCCGACACCTTCTCCGTAATGGCGAGCGAGCGTACAAATAGCGGCTCGGCTTGATCGTACTTGCCTTGGGCATTGTAGAGCAAAGCCAAGTTGTTTACGCTTGCGGCGACATACGGATGATTCGGTCCCAGCGCTTTCTCGTAAATCGGCAGCGCACGTCTATAGAGCGGTTCGGCCTGACTGTACTTGCCTTGGAATCTGTACAACTCGGCAACGTAGTTCAGGCTGGTAGCAACCCTCGGATCAGATGAACCGAATTCCTCCGCGGTCTTGAGACCCATCATATACATCTTCTCGGCCTCGTCGTATCGGCCGGCACTGAATGCCTTGTTCCCAGCCTCAATGTGCGTATTCCACGAGGCATCCTGCGCAAAGGCGCCATGCCGAGGCACGGCAACAGTTGCAACCACGAGAACGACGAGGCGACTCATCCATCGTGCGTATGGGTTCAAGCTCATTGGGCTACTCCAACAGGGGACAATAGTAGCAAATCGATGTCCGATCTGCGATGACGTATCGTCGCAAGACATTGCCGGCGCGCTGCTGCCGTCAAATGCGGCTTGGCGCAGGATCGCACGTATAGCATCGGAAGTCACCAATTATTGGCATAAGTAGTTCCTGGGATCAGTATCGTCCCACATCTCAATATTGTCTGGATTGTTCACCCTTTCTCGCGCTCGCTCGCGATCTAGCGCACGCTGAATAGGCTCGTCAATCAGTACACGCTGCACCACTGCCGGATCGTCGATAATTGCATCCGTACCCTTGCCAACCACTTCCCCGACAATCCAGCCGATAAAGGGCGCGCCGGGACCTGTTTCCACAGCTAGAGCCGTAACCGCGCTTTGTACACCTCTCTTAACCGCCACCTTCGCCACCTCCTTTACGCCAGTCAGCGCCTTCTGACCCACTCCACCGGGCGTATCAATGACCTTCTCCGCCGCATTGAGAACCTCAAGTGTCGCCCCGAATTTCTTAAGCGCTCCCTCCATAGCCTCGTCCTTCATAGCGCCAGCGACCTTCTCAAGACCCCCGACGGGTGGCCCGAGCTCTTCGAAGTGATTCTTCTTCTCGGATGGCTCCGGACCCTGATGCCGAGTCGGATCTTCCGTCGGCCCGGCCTCGCCCGTCGCACCCGTGTCACCGCTCGATCCGCTTTCCGACCCTGACCCCGTTGCGGAACCCGACCCACTCCCCGAACTTGTCAGCGTCCACCCGGCCGTTTCCGGCGTGGTGTCTGTCGCCGTCGCCTGCGTGCCCGGGTCGTCCCAACTCATTCCCGCCGTCGGCCCGCCGAAAGCGTATCCGGGATTTGTGCCGGGGTAGTACCAGTTACCCGCGAAGCCGGGGCCGGAGCCCGACTGGTTATACGACTGCGAATTGCCCCCCGAACTCGACGATCCGCCCGAGGTGCTTCCCGAACTCGCGGTCCAGTCCGACCAGCCCGAGGCCGAGTAATTCGACTGCGTCGCGCTGCCGCTTTGGCTGCCACTGGCCCAGGTCGTCGTCGAGGTGTCGCCGCTGGCCTGCGACCAGCCCTCGGCATAGCCGTAGCTGTCCGTGCTCCTGGTATCGCTGCCGCCGCCGGCCCAGGACGAATGGCTGTACCCGGGACCGAAACTCAAGTCGCTGTTCGACCAGTCCGACCCGACATCATGGCTGGCCGACCCGTTGGCCGACATGCTCCCGCCGCCGACACCGCTGGTTACTTGCGTGCCGTCGGCCGCCGTGCTTACCGTGATGCTCCGGCCAAAACTGCCGGCAAAACTCTCGGCGATGTGGTCCGACAGATAGCTGCCGGTGTGGCCGGCGGAATCGGTCTCCCAGTATCCATCGTCCTCGCCGTTCATGCTGTTCATAGTAAAGCGGCCATTATTGTATCCATTTTCGCCCCAACTCCCACTACCGTCGCCACTGCCACTGCCGCTGCCACTACTATCGCCGCTCCCACTTCCACTGCCGCTACTATCGCCGCTACCGTCCCCGCTGCCACTGCTATCGCCGCTCCCGCTGCCGCTGGAACTGCTGTAGCCGCTGGCGCTGTTGCCCCAATCCGACGACTCGGTATGCCCGAAATCATAGACGTACGACCCGTTGGCCGAGCCGCTGTCGTTCGTCGTCGTCTGGGCCGCCCGCCAGCCGCCGGAGTCGCGAACCCAACTGCTCAACTGTTCCCAACTCCGGCCGCTCCCGCCGCTCTCGGTGAACGATTCATCCGTCGCTTGCGACGAGGCGGAGTAACCCCCATCCCAGGTCTCCAGCGTCGAACTGCTGCTGGAATACGACCCGCCGCCGGAATAGGCGAAGTTCTCCGAGAAATAGTCCCGCGAGGAGCCGCCGCCGCTGAGCGCCACCGAGCCATCCGCCGCGAGAATCGCCTGTTCCGAGAAACCATACGAATCACCCTGGCCGCCGTTCTCGGTCAGCGCGCCGGTGGCCGTCACATACGAATCCACCGGCCGGGAATAGCTTCCGCTGCCGGAATAGGAGATATCCGTCTGCCCCGACGCGCTGGCCGCGCCGCCGCCGCTGCTGATCCAGTTGCCATCCGTCCCGAGCACGGAGGTGGTGTCGAACTGCGAAGAGTCCGCGGAACTCTCGGCGTCGGTGATCGTCCCGCTCACCACGTTGCCCATGAGCGTGCTCGAATAGCTTCCGCTGCCCGAGCAGTTGAAGGAGTTGTTGCCCTGGCCCGAGTCGTGGCCGCTGCCGGAGTCGACGCACCATGATCCATCCGTTCCCAGGGATTCCTGGATGCTGTAGTCGTACCCCAGGATCTCGCCGCCACTTTCCTGCATCGTTCCCTGGAGCGTGGCGCTACGCGGACTCGATACCGAGAACGAACCGCCGCCGCTGCCGGAATACGAATAGGCGCTGCCGCCCGAGGCGCTTTCCCAGCCGCTGCCGCTGCCATCCGTCCACGCGCCCCCGGCCACTTCCAAGTCCACCGTTCGCTCGCCCGCCCAGGAATCCGCGCCGCTTTCGGTGATGGTGCCCTGCATCAGCCCGCCGTGGACGTACAGCGCATAAGCGCCGCCGCCGCTGTAGCTCGATTCCTCGTCGGCGCCGGAATAGGTCGAGCCCGTGCCGGAACTCAGGCTCCATTGCCCATTGGCCAGCGTTTCGCCCCAGTCGGCATCCAATGTGGAGTGGTCACCGCCGCTTTCATGGATTGTTCCGGCCACCGTTTCGACGGAATCCGTGTAGGCATAGACCCTGATTCGGTAAACGGCGTGCTTGTGTCTCCAGACGAGCCGCCCGATGTGTTCCACACATAGACCGACGTGCCGCTGCCACTCTGGTCGCCACTGGCTGAGAAAGTGTAGGCGGAGCCGGCGGCGCCACCGGTGGCCGCGAAGGAATGGTGATACAATCCGGAAAGCGTGTGCGTCAGGCCCTGCGTGCCCGAAACGGGCACGGTGGCCAAGAGCGCGAGGCTGGTGAGCGATTCATCGTAAGTCCAACTGCCGTCGGCCGCTTCGGTGGAGGTCACCACCAGCGTATCCAGCGCCGAGCCGCTGACGCTGTGCGCGATTCCGTTGGCATCGGTCCAAGCGGAGTCCGGAATTGCGCATTGGTTGTCGGTGAAGCTGAAATTCCCCTGGGCCTGGTGCGTATACGCCGTGAACGCACCGACCACGAAGCCGTCGCTGAGCGTATAGGCCGGCGTGCCGCGGGGCATGGCCGGATTGGCGGGTGCTGGCGGCGCTGTCAGCGTGAGGTTGACATCGGCCGTTTCCGGTATCTCGTCGCCGTCGAGGATCGTGTATGTGAACGCATCCGTTCCCGCGTATCCGCTGCCGGGCGTATACGCCAGGCGGTCGCGCGCCCCGCCCGACCCGGCCAGCAATGCCACCGTCCCGTGTTCCGGCTGCGTGAAGCTGTCGATCAGCGGCGCCCCGTTGGTGGCCGAATCGTTGGCCAGCACATCAATCGCCAGCGTCACATCCAGCCGGCGCGCGGCGATGGTGTCATCCACGGCCGACACCGTCAGCATGGTGCGCGATTCCAGCGCATCGACCACGCTTCTGGACGCCTCGCACAGCAATCGTCCACTCCGGGAGCCATTGCGGCGCCGGCCCATGGCGATGCCAAGACGCGACCGCAGCGAGCGGAACCAGTTCGTTGTCATGTGATGTTCTTCCTTCCCAGGGATTTCCTGACCACCATACACCCACAAACCCAGACCAGCTAAGAGCTTATCATCCGAGAGCGGACGCCGCCCCCGAACCCAAGATACGCTGAATTAGACAGAGAGAGAAAAAGAGAAAGAAAGAAAGGCGGCCCCATCGTTCGCAGCGGCATCCCCACAGGGCAACCCACAACCCGTCATGTGTCCCACAAGTCTTGCCAAGGTTACCTCAGAAAAGACTCTTCGACGGAGAGTCTACTCTTGTTTCCCAAAGAATGCAAGTGTGATTTGCGTAAATGTATCGCTAAGACTTGGTCATCATTGCGGGCGGGGCTCCCGCACGATGACGCACGACTGCGTGAGACACCGGACGGGACGCATCAACGAGCGATTACCTGTATTTCCTATCGTAATTATAGATTGCCGTTGACGGCCGGTCCGGAATCCGTAGAATGCAGCACGTCGCAGGGTGGTTGGGAAGGATGGAACGTAATGAATCGCCTGATCTTGAATCTCGCGGTGGGCGTCTGCCTGGCGCTGGCCGGGTGTGATCGCTCGGCTGCCCCACCTTCGACTGGCACCGCCAAGGGGCCGGACCAAGTGCGCCTCGGCTACTTCGCCAACGTCACCCACGCCCAGGCGGTCATGGGCGTCGCCAGCGGCGAGTTCGCGGAAGCGATAAAGCCGGCGAAGTTGACCACGCGGGTGTTCAACGCCGGACCATCGCTCATCGAAGCCCTCTTCGCCGGCGAAGTTGACATCGGCTATGTCGGACCCGGGCCGGCCCTGTCGGCCCAGGTCCAGTCCAGGGGACAGGGCATCCGGCTCATCGCCGGGGCGGCCGACAACGGGGTGCTCATCGTCGCCCGCAAAGACAGCGGCATCGAGAAACTCACCGACCTCAAAGGCCGGAAGATCGCCACGCCGCAACTGGGCAACACCCAGGACATCGCGGCCCGGCATTACGTCGTCTCCGTCCTGAAACAACCCGACGCCAGCAACATCATGCCCGTCGCCAACGGCGAGCAGGCGTCTTTGATGGCCCGCGGCCAGATCGACGCGGCCTGGGCGCCCGAACCGTGGGGCTCGCGGCTCATCGCCGAGACCGGCGCCCGGCTGATCGGCAAAGAGGAAGACCTCTGGCCGAACAAGACCGTGAACCTGACGGTCGTGGTGACGACCCCGGAATTTCTGGCCGGATATCCACAGGTTGTCGAGAAGATGCTGCGGGTACACGCCCACTGGACGAAACGCCTGGCAGCCGAGCCGCAGAAGTACGCCGGGCCGCTGAACGACGCGTTGGCCGGCTTGACCGGCAAGAAGCTGCCCGCGGGCGTGGTGGAGTCGTCGCTGAAAAACGTGAAGTTCTCCGACGAGCCGCCGGACGAGTCGCTGGCAACCATGGGACAATGGGCATTTGAACTGGGTTTTCTCGCCCGGCCACCCGAACTGAAAGGATTTGCGGACCTGACGCTCCTGCGTAGACTGCGAGCCGAGAAATGATGTGGCGGGTTGACACAACGTCGATCGGCGAGCTGGCGCGCGGAGGCGCGCGCGCGCCGGCCGGCCGCGGGCACGTCGTCTTGCGCGGAATCGAGAAGCGCTTCGCCGGCGCCCCGGCGCTGACCGGGATCGACCTGGAATGCCGGCCGGGCGAATTCGTGGTGGTGGTCGGCCCGAGCGGCTGCGGCAAGAGCACGCTGCTCAACATCGTGGCGGGCATGACGCGTGCCGACGCGGGCATGGTCACGCTGGACGGCCACGCCATCACCGCGCCGGGCCCGGAGCGGGCGATGGTGTTTCAGGACCACGGGCTCTTTCCCTGGCTCACGGCCCGGGCGAACGTGGAGTTCGGCCTGAAGATGCGCGGCATGGCCGCGTCCGAGCGGCAGGACCGCGTGGATGAAGTGCTCGGCATGGTCCACCTGTCGCACGCGGGAGACAAACTGGTCCACGAGCTGTCGGGCGGGATGCGGCAGCGCGTGGCCATCGCCCGGGCGCTGGTGCTCGACCCGGCCGTGCTGCTGATGGACGAGCCTTTCGCATCGCTGGATGCCCAGACGCGAACGCTGCTGCACTTCCAGTTGCAGGAACTCTGGCTGGCGGCCCGAAAGACAATCCTGTTCGTGACCCACTCGGTCGGCGAGGCGGTGCGCCTGGCGGATCGGATCATCGTGCTGGCGGCGAACCCGGGACGGATCCGCCGCGGCATCAGCGTCGACCTTCCGCACCCGCGGAACTTCGACAGTCCGCAGATTTCGGAAGTCGTCAAACAGGTCCGCCGGGAAATCGAAGACGAGGTCAATCGTGTCAACGAGCAAATGGGCGACGATCGCTGGCAGCCTTCGACGGCTGCTGATCTGGATATTGATACTGTCGACCTGGGAGGCGGCATATAGGGCGATCGGCTGGAGGGACTACATCTTTCCTGCGCCAAGTCATATTATTGACGCCATGCTGTCATTGCTGGGGCACCAGACCGGGTTCGGCGCGCCGCTCGGCAGGGGCTGGCCCGGGGGCGAGGCCCTTCCGCCCGGCGCGCTGCATCAGGCCCCGCTGATCGTGGCCAACCTGGTGAGCCTGTGGCGGCTGTTGCAGGGATTTGCCGTCAGCCTGCTGCTGGGCACGGTGCTGGGGGTGCTGATGTGGCGCAGCGAGGAACTGGACAAGCTGCTGGGCCCGCTGTTCCTGGGTCTGCAGACACTGCCGAGCGTCTGCTGGGCGCCGCTGGCGGTGCTGGTGTTCGGCCTGGAAGAGCGCGGCGTGCTCTTTGTCCTGGTCATGGGGAGTTTTTTCGCCATCGCCATTGCCCTGCGCGACGGGCTGCGCACCATCCCCTCGCTCTACCAGCGATCGGGGCTGATGCTGGGCGCGCGCGGATGGCGGCTGTATCGCTACGTGCTGCTTCCCGCAAGCCTGCCGGCCATGGGCAGCAGCCTGCGGCAGGGATTCTCGTTCGCCTGGCGGTCGCTGATGGGCGCCGAGTTCGTGCTGGCGACCCAGGGCACGGGCCTGGGACGGCTGCTCCAGTTGGCCCGCAACGGGCAGGATCTGGCCCGCGTTCTGGCGGTGATGCTGGTGATGGTGCTGATCGGCATGGCCGCCGACCGCCTCGTGTTCGCCCCGTTGCAGGCGCGAGTGCAGAGGCGGTTTGGGTTGCGTTGAGCAGTTCGGAGTTCACGCTTCAGCGCGTCTCCCCTTGTAAGCAAGACACGCTGAAGCGTGAACTCCGAACAAACAGGCAATTGCTCCCAGATTCCCCTCTTCACGGTGCCGGCGGCACGGCACATCCGCGCCGGGGGCTCTCGATGCCCGTGCGGCTCAATGCGGAAATCGCCACGGCGCTGACCCCGGCCGGAAGCGCCAACTCCCGCTGCTCGGCCGGGAGCAGTTTCATATCCCAGGCTTCGCGGACGTGCGTGTAGACACACCAGAAGCGAACGTTCTCGGTGGCCGCATCCCATGAGAGCGTCCATATCCCCCGCCTCTCGCACAGCGAGAATGTGGGCGGGACCGGTACCGTGGCATCGAGCCAGGGGAACGCGGGAACCGCCGCGACGTCGCTGTAGGTGCTGGTGCGCAGCGCCTCGGCCACCCCGCCGTTGTTGTGGAGCAGCGCCCTGGCACTGAAATGAACGTGCCCCGGCAAGGGCATGCGCGCGCGTGTCGTGTTGATCTGCGCCAGAATCTCGTCGGCCGGCCAATTGTATTTCGGATCGGCCACGCGCGAGGTGTACATGCCCGGCCAAAGATAACGCCCCTGCGTGTTTTCGCCGAGCCACCATTGCAGCAGGCCGTCGAACGGCTGCTGGGACGCATCGTGCTTCCAGTACAACTGCGGGGTGAAGTAGTCGCACCACCCCTCGTGCAGCCACAGCCGCGAGTCGGCGTAGATGATGCTGTACGCGTCGAACCCGCGGACCGGCGGCGGATTGCCCGGCCGCCAGATGCCGAAGGGGCTGATGCCGACCTTTACGAACCGCTTCTCGGCCTTCACGCCGGCGTAGAGCGCCTGCACGAAGGTGTTGATGTTCTGCCGGCGCCAGTCGGCGCGATCGAGCAGACCGCCACCCCGCACATATTTCTGCCAGGAGGTGTTGTCGGGGAAATCCTGGTCCTTCTGCGGATAGGGATAGAAGTAGTCGTCGATGTGGACGCCGTCGATGTCATAGCGACGGACGACGTCGAGCATGACGCGCAGGCTGTACTCACGCGCCTCGCTCTCGCCGGGATCGAGCCAGAGGTATTCGCCGTAGCTGCGGACCATGTCCGGCCGGGTTCTGGCAATGTGGTTCGACGCCAGCGGCGACTTGGTCCCGGTGGCCCGGGCACGGAAAGGGTTGAACCAGGCGTGCAGCTCGATGCCGCGCCGATGCGCCGCCGCAATCCACTCCGCCAGCGGATCGTACGCCGGCTCGGGCGCCTGTCCCTGCCTGCCGGTGAGATATTCCGACCACGGCTCGATGCCCGATGTATAGAACGCATCGCACGCCGGGCGCACCTGCAGAACGATCGCATTGAGCCGCAGATTGGCGGCCAGATCGACGTACGCCAGCATCTCCTCCTGCTGCTGCGCGGTGGACAGTCCGGGCTTGCTCGGCCAGTCGATGTTGCTGACGACGGCGACCCATGCCGCGCGAAACTCGCGAGGCGCCGCGGGCGGCTCGAACGCGGGCGACGGTGTCGCCGTGGAATTGCGGATCGGGCAGTGGGAGCAGTCGCTGATGAGCGGAAGAACCAGCAAGAGCACGACGGCAAGCCGGAATCTGAACCCCGAGATACGAGATCTGAGATCTGAAATCCGAAATTTGAAATTTGAGATCTGAAATCTCATCGTCCTCACCGTGGATCGAAACTCTGCCCGAATACATCGGCACGTACGGATATCAGACTTGGATAACGAACCAGTCGCTACGGGACATCACGATCTCCGCTTGCGTCGGGTCCGATAACACCCGACTCGCGGCCCGACAACGTTGCAGCGATCGTCTGCCGGGGCGGGCCACTTTTTCTTTGCATCTCCGCCGCGCCTTTGGCCGAAAATACTCACGGTCGTGGAAGTTGCTCCTCTTTGGTCGGGGACACTTGCCGCGGCCACAGGTTGTTCTGCTGTTCCCTTCGAAGCTCAAAGAGGAGCATATCATGGAATCCCCCGGCGCCGCCCTTCCTGCCCCTGTCGCCGCTCGCCAGAGCGAGCACCTCAGCTATAAGTTCCAGCGTCTGCGCGAGCGCCTTCGGCAGGCGATCGCCAGCGGCGAACTGTCCGGTAAACTGCCCGGCGAGCGCGAACTCGCCAGGGTATTCCACGCCAACCCCAAAACGCTCAGCAAGGCACTGACCGATCTGGCGGCCGAAGGGCTGCTCGAACGGTCCATCGGACGGGGAACCTTTGTCCGGGGCGCCACGCCCCAGGCTGCCCAGTCGGCGCCGTGGCTCGCCCTCACCGATGCGTCCGGTAGCCCGGCGCTGGTGGAAGCCCTGCGGCAGAACGCCACGATCGAGTGCGTGTGCTCGACCGAACAAGTGCGGCCGAGTTTCCTCGATCGCTTCAGGAACGTGATTGACCTCTCCGCCTCCACGCCGCCATCGTTGCTGCGCAACTTGGTAGTGCGCGGAATGAACCTGGTGCGCGTCGGCTCGGAGCCAGGAACCGTCCGCACCCACGCCGTCCTGCTGGACACCGCCCACGCCGCAACCCTGCTGGCGCGGCAACTGCTCCTGGCCGGACACCGGCGCCTTCACGTCATTGAAACACCGGGGCAGCAGACCGTCTCCAGCGCCGTACGGATGGCCGTGCAACGTTACGCGCCATCGGCCACGGTCTCCACGGATGCGCCCGGAACTCCCGGCGCCGTTGGCGAGTCGGGCGCAACCGCCGTGCTCTGCGACAATGAACCGGCGGCACAACTTCTCCTCCAGTCGGCCCAGGGCAACCCCCAGTTTGCGAGGCTGTCCGTGGCGGCCATGGGCCTGTGCGCCGGCCAACCCTGCTGCACGGGAATCTACGTCACTCCCACCGAGCTGGCGGCCGCCGCCGCCGGTCTAATCGGCGACGTCTCGCTCCATCGCCCGACCACCCTGTGGCTGACCGGTCAGATGATTGACCAGGGCACGATCCATGCAGTCCCCGACCCGGCGTTCGCCGAAGCCGCCTGACCAGCAGTTCGTAGTACGGCCTTCAGGCGGTCTGCAGCCGCAGTGTAGTCCTGCGCGGCCCAAGTCATCTGGCAGTCCAGGACACGGGCAAGAGTACTTGCCCATGCCACCCAAGCATGTTCCATTGCCACGGGATTTGAGCCGCGTTGGAGTAGGGTCCGCTTCAGCGGACGCTGGTTGAGGCCGCGTTCCTCATTTCCCCAACGCCCGCACCTGCGCCTCCGGCCCCACCGCCGTGCGCCCATAGCTGTAGACCCAGTAGTAATACTCGTTGCTGCTGTTCTCCACCTGGCCGGCGACGTGCTGGAGCTTGATCGTCAGGCGATCCTTGCCCTTCGTGTAGATGGCCGGGATCTCGTAGTCGCTGTCGCGGAACGCCGTCTCGGGCGTGGCCGCCAGGTCGCACACATACCACGGCGCATCGGCGATCAACCGGCCGTCCACGTAGACATCCGTCCGCTGCACGTTGCTCCGGTTGCGGTTGACGCGCCGGCGAAGCTTCACGCCGTCGTTGGCCGGGTCGACCTTCACCGTGAACTCGCTCGTTCCCGCAAACGCCCGGCCGTCATCCGTCGTCGTCGCCACCCGTGCTTCCTGCTCCATCCGGTCGTAAGAACTGCTCGTCACGCCGGACCATTTCTCGCCAGTGACGCGGTACGCGTGGGCCCTTTCGCTGTCTGGCTTGCCGACATCCAGTTCATCCGTCAATTTCAGGTTGCACTCGCCCGGCTTGTCGAGGTAGTACCAGACGACGAAATCGGTCTTCTGTCCGTGGTCCGGGCCGCCGCCGCAGTTGCTGTGCTCGTAGCGGATGTCGATGGAGGAGTCGAAGATGTACGGCTCGGCAATGTAGAGCCGATAGCCGCCCTGGAACCCGTTGACCAGGCCGCCCCAGTAAGGCTTCTGGACCGCGTAGCCGCCCCAGCCCTGGTTGTGGTCATCCTCGGTGCCGTCGCCGTGGATCTGCGGCGTGCGCGAGCCGTCGATGTACGTGAACTCATCCCCATCCATGTTGTAGCCGACGCTATACATCGTCAGCCCGACGACCTTCCCCCGGCCACGGGCCTTGAACGCCTGCGAGAACAGCGCCTTGTCCGGCGAGATGTCGATGGTGCGCCTGGCGCAGAAATGGCCGCTCTCGCCCGCGCGATAGCCGATCGCCCGCGGCGAGACCGACACCGCCTCGACCTCCAACTGCGAAATCGGCGTCTTGCTTTCGTTGACGATCTCCACGTGCGCCCGCGACCAATAGGGCATGGGCCAGTACGCATAACACTGTCCCGTTTTTGAATCGAAGCCGAACATGAGCGTCGCCAGCGTCTTGCCGGAGACATCCTCGGTGCCGATGGTGTCGCCCCCGGCGCCAAAGAATGAGGAGATGGGCATGTCGATGGCCGGGGTCTTCTGATCGTCCCAGGTGATGCGCAGGCGGGTGTGGAAGAAGGTGTCTTTGGACCAGGGCTCCAGGCTCAGGCGCAGCGCCGTGATGGCCCCCTGCCCGGAGAGATCCAGCGCCGTCTTCGTTTCCCCAGCCGCCACCGTCAGCGTCGCCTTGTGCGTCTGCCCGTCGACCGACTTCTTCGGGTCTTCGCCAGCGCGCTGGAACTGCGTCCGCACCGCGGGCGAATCAACCTCCATGCCCCTCCATGTCGGCACTGCGGTGCCCGCCGGATACTTGAGGTACGTATACTGGAACCACGTCGCGTCGTAGTGTTTCATCCCGGCCGCGTGATACGCCGTGATCTTCAGGCGCTTGGCAAACGGCAGCGGATAATAGAGCACCGCGAAGGCGCCCGGCCCGTTGGCCCACTTCCGCTCGTCGAAATACGCCAGCGGCGGCGAGAACGGGGCCTGGTACTTCCCGCCCTTGCCGAATAACTCGGCGAAGGTCATGTCGATCTGCGGCCTGGCCTTATCGTCGAGGTAATAGCGGATGCGGATTTCGTCGCTCGGGAACTTCGTGTGCTTCGAGAACACATTCATTTGCTGCCGGCAGAGGCAGCCCGGACCGATCTCGTCGAAGAAGACGTACTCGCCGTTTTCCTCGTAGCGTTTGAAGAATCCGGAGCGGTTCTCGCCGGCCGGGTCGTAGGTGATGAACTGTTTCGTCTGCGTCCCGTTTGGCAGGAACACCGGCAGCAGTTCCAGCCGTTCCATCGCGTCGAACCCCACCGGACATTCGGCCGCCCCGACCGTCAAACCCGCACCCAGCATCAGCGCCACCACAGCCCACATCCGCAGCAACATGGTCGGCCTCCTGTTCATCCCGCATTGCTACCCTCGGGATGAGCCGGCCGTTGCCACAGACGAATCCGGGAGGGCCGTGCTTCTGCACGGCCGGGGCCGCGATCGACGATCGAGGCTACAGACGACCACGCCAGCAGAACCGGGCATGCCCACGAACTCGGGAGGGCCGTGCTCCTGCACGGCCGGAATGGTCGTCGCGCAAAACGGCCGCAGAGGACTGCGGCCCTCCCGCGCCGTCAGAACCGGAACACGAAATGAGCCGGCGTCACGGTGAGCTGGTCGGCAATCGTGCCGGAGCCATACGCCTTGGTGTAAGCCCCGGTGCCGCCGGTGATGTGATACGACAGCGTCGTGGGAAGCGGCCCGAAACCGGGCTCCGTCGGGCCGCTCAAGGAGAGTTCGATCGTCCCCTGGCTGTTCTTCAGGACCAGAACCCCGCGCGCCTTTCCACTGGCGACGTAACCCGGCGTCTGCACCCAGCCGCTCAGTTGCATCGTCCCGAAACCAGCCGGCTTGCCCGAGCCCTTGAAGATGTATTTCTTCCCCACGTCGGCAACCACCATTGCAATCGAATAGGTCCCCGACATGCTGAACGCCTTGGTAAAATGAGGCCCCGTTGCCACCGCCGTCAGCGCCGCCACCACCGGCTCGGCCGCCGGCGTCACCGTGCCCCCGCACAGCAGCATCCGCGATTCGAGATTCTGCAAGACAAACACCGGCGTTGCAGCAGCTTTCATGTCAGACCTCCGTCTACATGGATCCTACGCATGAATAACCGCCGGCCGCAGCTCCATGGGGACATGAATTCGCGATGACAAAACAACGCCCCGGGCGATGGCGCTGCATCCTGTTGCAGAAGATGGCGATCGAGTAGAATGTCTTAGGTGACTTGGACACCCGCTCAGGCGAAACCATCACAGGACAATAATAATGAGAGCACTGCAACCGTCAGTGAATATTCTCATCAGGCACTCGGGGCTCTGTATCATAGCGGTGGTGCTTATCACGTTGGCTCTGTTGCTTGCACATTCCCTCTCATCCTGGGATTTCGCGCCCTCACCAGTGACTGACCCAAGTCGGTACGTTTCGGTGTTGCATGAACTGAATTATCCAGGGTCGGATGGACCCGGCACATGCGATATGTCCATTTTCCCGCCCAACATTCCGACTGATGCCACATCAGTCCGCTTCTGCTACGAACAAATCCCGCGAGGCGGTGTTCATCTCCAATTGAGCATGCGACTTCCATCCTCGCGCGTGACTGAGTTGTACTCCGCTAATCGACCTCGCGCTAAAGGAACGCTGATAGGCAGTGGTTTCGGTGACATGGGGGGTTACACACAGACGCTGCCGCGCCTGATGCGGACTGACGCGACCAACGCCGCATCGGCGTTGCCCCCAAATGAGTTTGAGATTTTCGTCCTGGACGCAAAGCAGAAAACCTATTCTTCGGAATGGACTGCGGGTTGTTGCGTGGGCATTGCTATCAACCGCACTACGAATGAGGTCATTTACTGGTTTGACGACTGGTAGGACCCGCACTGTAACAAATACTCACGCGGAGACGCAGCCGCCATGACTTCGTAGCAACGCAACGGTCCGCAGTGCGGACCCTACGGGAGAATCGGTGCGGTCTTGACGGTCTGTTTGGCGTTGACCTGCTGCAGCTTGGCCCGCAGATCCAGGCGGCGTTTGGCGTACTCCTCCCGCTCCGAGCGCACATCCGCCAGCCGTTCCTGCGCCCGTTTCCAGGTTTTTTCGGCGTCTTCCTGCCTGTCCAGCCGGTACAGCGCATCGCCCAGGTGATCCAGCACCACCGCGTCCGGGAAATCCATCAGATCCACGGCCTTCTGCAGGTACTGCCGGGCTTCCTCGAACCGGCCACGTTTGTAGAGCACCCAGCCCAGCGAATCCAGGTAGGCCGAATTGTCCGGCTCCACCTCCAGCGCCTGGCGGATCAGCTTCTCCGATTCATCCATATGCAGCCCACGGTCGGCCCACATGTAGCCCAGGTCGTTCGCGGCCGGGGCATGCTTCGGATCGAGCTTGAGCACGTCGCCCAGGACCTTCTCGGTCGCTTCCGACTGGTTGATCCACTCGTACATGTGGGCCACGGAATACAACTCGTCCGGATCCGTCGCGACGGCCTTGGCCAGTTCATCCAGCACCCGGCGGGCCTCGGAATCGCGCTTCTGCCCGCGATAGATCTCCACCAGCGCGCCGGCGATCGCCCGGTTGCCCGGCCGCCGCGACTGCTCGTCTTCCAGCCTGCGGTAGAGGTCGGGCATGCGGTTGACCCGCGAATAGAACTGCACCAGCGCCTGTAAAACGGCCGGGTTCTCCGGCTCCTCCTGGAAGAGCCCGGACAGCGTGGTTTCGGCCCGGTCCAGCCGGTTGCTGGCGATGTCCCACTGCACCTGCAGCAGCCTCGCGTTGACGTTGAACGGATCGGTCGCCCGCCAGGTGATCAGCACCTTTTCCGCCTGCCGCAACGCGTCGCTGCCGCGCTGGCGGATGAAGATGTTGAAAAGGGTCAGGTACGCCGCCTCGAATCCCGGCGAGTCGGAGGTGAGCTGCCAGAGCACCTGCTCCGCCGCCGGAGTCTTGCCTTCGGCCAGCATCGCCATCGCGAGGCCGAACTGCAGCCGCGGGGAGCGGCTCCCCAGGCGCACCGCCTCCTCGAACAGCCTGGTCGCCTCGGCCGCGCGGTTGTCGTGCATCGCCAGCCGGCCGCGCATGTCCGCGGCCAGATCGTTGCGGCCGGCGCGAATGGCGCGCTCGGCAAGCCGTTCCACAAGCTGGCCCTTCTGCGCGGCGCTCAAGTCCTTGCGCAAGGCGATGTCGTCGGTCAGCGCCCGGTAAGCCGGCGAAAACGGCGGCTCGATCTGCACCGCCTTTTCCAGGCTGGCCCGCTCCAGCGCCGAACGGCTCCAGACGTCGGCCAGCCGCGCGGTCCAGTAGAGCCTGGACGCCTCCGCGCCCGGCTCGACCTGCATCGCCTGCAGCGACGGAATCCTCACCCGCACTCCCGCGCTCACCCGCAACAGCTTCAGCCACAGCCGCTCGAATTCCTCCAGCGCCTCCGGCCGCCGCGCCAGTGCATCCACGATCAACCGCGCGGCCTCGATATTCTGCTGTCGCGCGATGTAGAAGTCGAACAGGCGCGAAACCACGATGGCGTCGCCCTTGCTGTCGGCCACGGCCTTGCCCATGATCCGCTCGGCCTCGGCAATCTGTCCGGCCGTCGCCAGTTGATCCGCGACGGCGAAGACGATGAAGCGGTCCTCCGGCCGCTCGCGCAGGATGGCCTCGAGTTCCGTCAGGAGATCCTTCTCATTCCCGCGGGCCTTGCACACCTGCCGCAGCAGGTCGATCGCCTGCGGGTTGGCGCGATGCTCGACTACCAGATCGGCGGCCGCGTGCCTCGCTTCTTCGAGCTTGCCCATGCGGATCAGCAGCCGCACCGCATAAGCCTTGTAGTCGAGGCTGTTCTGCTCGCGGTCGATGGCCTTCTGATAGAGCCCGGCCGCCCGGTCGTATCGTCCGTGTTTCTCGTTGAGCTGCCCCGCCTGGATGTACAGCGTTTCCGGCCGCGCCAGCAGGTAGTAGAGTTCCGGATCCAGACGCGGGTTCAGCCGCGTCTGCATACGATTGAACAACTTGTTATACTGATCGATGGCCGCCGTGTCATAACCCTTCTGCCCCAGCGCCCGCGCCAGGAACAGGTTGGCTTTGGCCGCGGATTCGAGGCGACGCCGATACTCCGTCGTCTGCAGCGCCAGCCGTAGATGCTCGATCGCCTTGTCGAGATCGTTCTTCGCCAGGTAATGCCGGCCGAGCAGCAGTTGCAGTTCGATGTGATCGGGGTCGATGGCGTGGGCCTTCTCCAGATACTTGACGGCCTGGTCGTTCCCGAAATTCCCCGCCGCCACCAGGTTCCCCATGGCGAAATTCAGCTCGTAGCTCTCGGGATCCTTCTCCAGCGCCTGCTTGAGCAACTGGCCGGCGCGGATGACGTCGCGGTCGAACTGCGCCGCTCTCGCCTGCGCATAGAGCTGCAGCGATTCGGGCGGCGGCTGCCTTGTGCCGACAGCCGACTTGCGGTGCAGCACCGGCGCCGGCTCGATCTGCTCGAGCGTCCACAGGGCGGGGTCCGAAGGGCGCGTCGCCGGCTGCGACTGCGCCAGGACCATGCTCTCCCGCGTCGTCGGCTGCACGTCGGACGAACGGCGCCCGGCGCAGCCGGCGGCCAGCAAACCCGCAAGAGCCACGCTCAGCCAACGCTTCATGCCAAATCCTCGTTCCATGACAGTTGATTGTACCCGCAACCAGCCCTCGCCGCCCCGATCCGGGGGTGCATGGCTTGTCTACTGCAAGCCGTGCTTCGCGGTCGCGTTCGTAGTACCGCCTTTAGGCGGTACTACGAACAAGCCGTGGCATGCGGAATCCCAACCGCTCGTTCTCTCCCGGTACTTACCACTGCGCCTCCTCAAACGGATTGGTCAGCGGCTTGGCCTTCGCCTTGGGCAAAATGTTCAGCAGCGCCTTGGCCAGCGAACCGTCCCCCGGGCCGATCCTCACGTTCAGCGGCGAGCCCTTCACGATGTGCAGTTGCGAGGGGTGCAACTCCGCCTTCTTGGCGCACATCTCCCGGTATTTCGCCACGGCAAAAGCTTGCGGTGTCAGCAGCCCGTAGAAACTCGACGGCGGGTGCATGGCCACCGGAACGCCGCCCGAATCCACCTCCACGAGGGGGTTCCGCAGCACGGACGCCAGCACCACGGCCTCGTGTTTCTCGGCCGCCTCCAGCAGCGCATCCAGGTCGCCGTAGGGCACCAGCGGCCGGGCCGCATCATGCACTACCACGTGCGTTGCATCGGGCGAAATCTTCTCCTTCGCCGCCACGATCTGTTCCATCCACGTCACGCCCCCGCTCAACATCCTCACGCCGGTGAAACTCAGGTACGCGTAGAACTTCCGCTTGGCCTCCTCCATGGCCTCGGGCGCGAACACCACCTGCACCTGTTTGATGTTGTCGCGGTTCAGGAACATCTCGACGCAGCGCAGGAGAATCTCCCGCTGGTCAATCTTGACGAGGTATCCCCCGATGTCCGACGCCAGCCCCGGCGGCGGCGCCGTGAGCAGAATCACGCTGAAGTTTGCCATACGGCCTAATGAACCGCCGAAGCTGCCCAGTGTCAAGCACGGGCGGCCGGAGCGATGCATTTGAGCAGGACGACCGCCCATGGCCCATCGTTCGGAGTTCACGCTTTAGCGTGTCCTGGCTCAGACATAACGGGCGGACACGCTGATGCGTGAACTCCAAACATTACCGCGCCGCGGGTTTGCTCACCGCGCCTTGACGACGGCCACCGGCTTGACCGCGGGCTTCGCACCGGCCTTCGCCGCCGCCTGCTTCGCCTTCGCCTTCGCTTTGGCTGCGGCGGCCTGCTCGGCCGGCGGAACGTCAATCGAGAAATCCACGTGCGGATCGAGTTCCGTCAGGACCGCTTCCTCGAACACCGGGCTGATCTGCTTGCCGTTCAGCAACACCTGCACCGTGAAAACGGCCGGATCGCCCGTGCCGTTGTAATGAACCGAGTAGTTGTACGTCCCCGTGGGGCAATTCTTCGGCCAGTAAACCGTCTGCACGCCCGCCGTCACGTCCGAACCGACCGGGCCCTTGGGGCTGACCACGACGCCATCGGGAGTTGTGCCAGGGTTCACCGCCGGTGAGTACTTCTTTCCGGTCGGGGAAGTCACGGCAAGATCGAGATCGGGGAGGCCGGCCCCCGTCGAGCCGTCGCCCGTCCACGTCAGGCTGAAGGTCAGTTTGCCCTCGCCGATAATCGGGTTGGGGGGCGGAATGATATCGTTGGCCCCGGACAGCCCGGACGAGCCGCCGCTGCCGCTGCCGGGCACGAACCCGTGCAAACCGGCCTCCAGGCCGCCCGCCTGGCTGTTGTACCCCACCACTCCCTGCTCCGGATCGCTCAAGGCGCCCGACTGGCTTGTGGTCGAGGCGGATGCCCCATAGCTGTAATCCGCCACCGTCTTGTACCGGTCGTTCACGCGGATGCAGTTGGCCCCGGCGCCCATATCGATCCGGCGCACGTACGCCACCGGCTGGCTCGTCGGCTGTGTCGTCGGAGCGGCCGAAGCCTGGTCGCCCGTTCGCAGTTCGACCTTCCGCGAGTTGTTGATGGTTGCATCCGCCAGCCCGCGGCAGAGCACGACGTTGCTGCCAAACGCATCATCCTGCACTTCCACGCTCGTGCCCCGCACCGCCAGCGCCGAACTGGGGGCCCGGATCACGGCCTCGTGCTCCAGCCCGCCCGCTTCGACATCGTAGCGCATCCGCCCGTAGAGCATGCCCAGGTCCGAATGAAACTTCCCGCTGCTTCGAACGGCTTCGAGAATCTTCACCTGCGTCAGACGATCGACGGTCACGATCTGCTCGGGCGGAAGCGTGAACACCAGCTTCGACTTGGGCCCCGTGCGCACTTCGCCGCCGACGGGAAACGTCATGCCGCGCTGGGCGATGCGCCAACCCGCATCCTCGTCGTCGCGCACCTGGACAACGCCTTCCGCGGCCAGCACCGTCGCCACCAGCGCCGGCGCCTTCTGAGTGGTCGCGGGCTCTTCCGCGGCGGCCGCCATTCTTGCCGTGACCGGTCCGAGCAGGCACAGTGACACAAGCGTAGCAAACAGTTGACGGAACAACATATAGTTCTCCCAATGTCGCGCCGGCTGATTGCCGGCAGCGTACTTCACCGATCTTTTTTGACACCTTCGCCTCGTGGCCCCAAAGGCCTTTCCCAAAGGCACCGACCGGACTGATGCATCAGTCTATCACCGATCCATCGGCTTCGCCACAATTCTTTTCAAGTGACTGCCAATAAAGGATTATTGGACAGCCGCACCGCTGACCGAATGTCGTACCACCAGCGCCTCGCCTGTGGTGCGGGTACTCCTTCGTAGCACAGGCATCTCGCGCATCTCGCCTGTGATGTCCGTACTCCGACCGATAATGATTGTCCGCCATCCACCCGACCCGCCACGGCCCTGAACAGGTCCGGTACATCCTAATCTCCACCGACCCGCCGGCCGATCCAAGGAGATGGCGTGGCTATTCTTTCGGGCGGGCGGCACTCGGTGCGGCCGCGGTCGTGCAGAAGCACGACCCTCCCGAATTCATCGTCGCTCCGAAGAGATGACACGGTGTCAGTCCGTCGGTTGGAAGGAGTACCGATAATGTCCCATATTCGCCTGCCCCTGCTCGCCGTCGTGATAATCTGGGCTACGTTGGCGGCC
>JBIOJL010000045.1:0-21165 GCA_044450885.1 Tepidisphaerales bacterium | reverse complement strand
GCATTTCCAGATAGTCGTTCTGGTCGGCGGTCCGCCGGGAAAGAACGGCGAGGCGATCGGCCATTTCCATCGCGTTGTCCAGATCAACCTCGTCATGGATCGGACGGATCGGATATGCCGCATACAGTTCCGGCAACTTCCGTGGAACGGCACTCCGATGGGTGTGAATGGCCTTCTTCATGACACATATTGTACGCATCTCGCCCGAAAGTCAACTCGGGCATGGCCTCCATCCCCCATCCTCGGCATAATGCCCCCATGCGGAGACTCACACACTTTCTCCTCGCCCTCTTCTCGCTCCCCGCCATCGCCCAGGACCAGCAGGCCCCGCCCTTCCGCTGGGGCGGCGGTTCCAGCCCCAACATGGTCAGCGCCGCGAAAAACCTCCCGTCCGACCCCGGCAGCGTCACGCCGCTCTGGGAATTTCCGCTGGGCGCGCATCAGTATTCCATTCCCACCATCGACCGCGGCCGGATCTACATCGGCGCCGATGACGTCGGCATCGACCGCCCCGGCTACAAGCCCACCAAGGGCGGCGCCATCTTCTGCATCGACCAGGCGACCGGCAAGCTCATCTGGCGCCTCGCCAGCCCGCGCTACATGGCCGGCGTCAAGCCGCCCTTTCACTTCGACCAGTGGGGCTGCGGCATCTGCTCCGGCCCGCTCGTCGACGGCGCCCGCGTCTACGTCGTCGGCAACCGCGGCGAGATCCTCTGCCTCAACCGCGACGGCCAGGCCCACGGCAACACCGGCCCATTCAAGGATGAACTCGCCTACATGGGCATTCCCGATACGCCCGGCAACGAACTCGGTTCGACCGACGGCGACATCATCTGGCGCTACAACCTCCTCACCGAACTGAACATCGTCCCCCATGACGTCGCCGGCAGCACATTGCTGATTGTCGGCGACCTGCTCTACGCCACCACCTCCAACGGCCTGGACGACCACCACGGCGTGGCCCCCAGCCCACTGGCGCCCAGCCTCGTCGTTCTCGACAAAATGACCGGCCGCCTGGTCGCCAAAGACGACGAGAAACTCGGCCAGCGCCTCGCCCACTGCCTCTGGTCCTCGCCGTCGGCCGGGCGGGTCAACGGCAAGACCATCATCTTCTTCGGCGGCGGCGACGGCATCCTCTACGCCTTCGAGCCGCCAACCCCGTCGCCCGACTCCGTGCAGATCCTCAAGAAGCTCTGGTCCTATGACGCCAACCCGCCCGAGTATCGCACGCGCGATGGCCAGCCGCTCTCCTGGAACGATCACATCAAGAAACGCAGTTACGGGCCGAGCGAAATCATCGGCTCCCCGGTCTTCCACGACGGCCGCGTCTACGTCGCCATCGGCCAGAGCCCCATCCACGGCCCCGGCCAGGGCTGCCTCTCCTGCGTCGACGCGGCCACAGGAACCAGGGTGTGGGAATCTCGCCTGGTCGAGCGGACGCTGGCCACGCCGGCGATATCCGACGGCCTGCTCTACATTCCCGACACCACCGGCAACCTCCACTGCTTCGACGCCGCCACCGGCCAGCGCTACTGGGTACACCCGCTCGGCGCCAGCACCTGGGGCGCGTCGGCCTTCGTCGCCGACGGCAAGGTCTACGTCGGCACCGAAGCCTTCGTCTTCTGGGTGCTCAAGACTGGCAAGGAATTGCAGGTCCTCTCCAAGACGCGCTTCAAGAGCGTCCCCATCACCGCGGCCGCGGCCGATGGCGTGCTTTACATTCCCACGCAGAGAAGCCTGATTGCCGTGCCGGGGAAGTAACGTGTTCGGAGTTCAAGCTTTAGCTTGTCTTCGCGTTGAAACGCTGGGGGCGTGCCCATCTTTCCGGGCAAAAAGGATGTGTCGGAGTACGCCGCCACGGGCTGGAAGCCCGTGCCACCAAACTCAGCCAGTCTGACGCGTTGCCCGAAGAAATGGGCGCGCCCAACGCCGGCAAGACACGCTGAAGCGTGAACTCCGAGCCTGCCGGAATCTTGCCTTCAAGTTGTCCGCCGCCGTCCCGTCCGGTAATATCGCCTGCGAAAGGAGTCGCCATGTCCGACCAGGCACGCCGGAAGGAACGTCAGCGGCAGAAGCGCAAGGCCAAGCAGGAGATGATTCGCAAGCAGAACGCGGTCAGCCCATACAAGCGGCTGGCCGAGGGAAGGCTCGTGACGTGTCTCGTCAACGAGGGGTGGAAAGAGAAGGGCATGGCCGATGTGCATGTGCTCCGGGTCGGCCCCGCCGGGATCGCCGGCGTGGCGGTTTTTCTCGTCGATTGCTGGTGCGCCGGCCTGAAGGACGCATACGGGCGCATCGGCGTGAGCCAGTCGGAATACCTGAGAAACGTGCGCCAACGCGCGCAGGATGCCGGCCTCGACCACGTTGAGATTCCGCTGGAAGAAGCCGCCCGGGTCGTTGCCGGCGGGATTCGTTTTGCCGTGCAGAACGGTTTCCGCCTGCCGTCGCACTACGACCGCTGGCTCCCGTTCGTGGGTTCGGTCGATTGGCGGACCGCCGACCTGACCGGCTTCGGCCGTGCCAACGGCGAACTGCTCTGGATGGGCAGCCGCGAAGATTTGCGCAAGCGGCTCATCGGCTGCACCGTCGAGGAATTCCTGCAGCGCGCGGATGTTAAATACATCATGGAGGTCAGTCCGGACGAGCCTGTCAGTATTGCCGGCAATGAGTTTGATGACGAGGAGGACGATGACGACACGGAAGACGAAGATCCCGGGGTCTCGGCGATCGATGCATCGCTCAGCAAGTGTGCCCGGGCGCTTGCCGAGGCGACGCGGGTATGGTGCGGACGGAACAGCGTGAAGTTCGACCCGGGCGTGGAACGGGTGGCGTGGCTGATGCTATTCTGTCGAGCAGCCAGGGAGAGCCTTAGGACGGCGAACGGCGTGACGCCTGCCGAGTACATGCGGATGACTGCGATGGACGAGCAGGCCACGCAGGAGATGATCCAGGAACCGCTGGTTGGCGCTTTTCGGTTGTTCAGCCGGTTTCTTCAGGCCACCGCGGCCTTTGACGACCTGACGAGCGCATCGAAGGCTGCGCTCCGCGGCACGCCCGCGGTGGAGCAGGTCGGGCAGCCTCGCATCGTGGTGCCGCCAGCGGAGCAGCCCCACGCAGAGCCGCAAACGACCTGACACCGCGATGGGCGCGACCATTCTTCCGGGAGGGCCGCAGTCCTCTGCGGCCGTTTCGCGGCGCGACCATTCCGGCCGTGCGGAAGCACGGCCCTCCCGAATCTGTGGCCACGCCGTATCCGATGGCCAGTTGGCCCTGACCTGCCAACACCCCGCCTTCCCCGGCGTAGATGGAGATGAACACTTCACCGGAGGTTCAATCGTGTATAGCTCGCTCTGGATCTGCGTGGGTCTGATGGTGCTTCTGGCTTCCTGTGCGGCGCAGCAGTCGCCGCCGCAAACACAATATCCGCCCGTCGACAAACTGCCGCAGCGGGCCGAACTGCCCGACCCCTTCCGCTTCGAAGATGGCTCCCGCGTCAAGACCCCGCAGGACTGGCCGCGCCGGCGCGAGGAACTCGTCAAACTCATCCTCTACTACGAATATGGCCGGGTTCCCCCGCCTCCGGGCAACGTCAAAGGCACGGTCGTCTCCGAAACCCAAAGCGTCTTCCTCGGCGCCACCGTCAAGACGATCCTGCTGGAAATGGGCCCGGCCGACCACAAGATCACCTCGCGCGTCGAGCTGACCATTCCCAACGGCCCCGGTCCCTGGCCGGTCATCATCCGCGGCGACCTCTGCTGGGGCCGCGTCGACGGCGACATTCTCGCCGATGCCTCCCGCCGCGGCTATGCCGTCGCCGACTTTGACCGCACCGATTTCGCCCCCGATTCCCGCGACCGCTCCAAGGGCGTCTATCCGGTCTATCCCGACTACGACTGTGCCGCCCCGGCCGCCTGGGCCTGGGGATTCGCCCGCGTGGTCGATTATCTCTACGACCAGCCCTGGGTCGATCGCCAGAAGATCATCGTCACCGGCCACTCCCGGGGCGGAAAGGGGTCGCAACTGGCCGGGGCGCTGGACACCCGCGTCGCCCTGACCAACCCCAACGACAGCGGTTGCGGCGGCGCCGGCTGCTATCGCCTGCAGGCCCCCAAGTCCGAGGACATTGTCGCCATCACCAAGAACTTCCCCTTCTGGTTCTCCACGCGTTTCCCCTCATTCATCGGCCACATCGACCAACTCCCCTTCGACCAGCATTCCGTCAAAGCTCTGGTGGCCCCGCGCGCCTACCTCAGCACCGAAGCCCTCGGCGACCTCTGGGCCAACCCGCAAGGCACCCAGCAGTCGCATCTGGCAGCAAAAGAAGTCTGGGACTTCCTCGGCGCCCCCGACCGCACCGCCATCTATTTCCGCGAAGGCAAGCACGAGCACACCCGCGCCGACTGGAACATCCTCATGGACTTCGCCGACAAGGTGCTCAAAGGCAAGCCCGTGGAGACCAAGTTCAACAACTACGCCTTCCCCACCGAGCCCAAGCCGTATTCATGGACCAAGCCGTAGCGCGGGAACATGGCTCTGTCATCTGTCCCGATCACTTTTCGGCGGGTGGGGACTGGGGACAACCATGATGCACACGAATGCGCCCACAGCTCCCAGCCACACGAGCAACGAACGATTCGCTTCGTTCAACCAGGGATGTCTACTGCCCGCGGCGAAGATGGTGACGGCGACGAAGAGGACGAAGCATGCACCCACAACAGCGCGGGCGATCGTACGCCGAGCCGTGGGCGGCGGCGGCTTGCCGACGGGAACCGTCCGATAATCCAGGATCGGTCTCTTTTGCTCAGACGGGTCTTCCATTTCGTCTTCCTTGCTCAATTGGGTCGATTATCATTCAGATCCGACTCTCACGCCAGCCGGCAACCCGGAAAGGCCCGGGAGCCGGGCCTACCTCTTGGCATCCCATTTGCCAGATGCATCAAGGTGAGATCTGATACCCCTCTTGAACGGCCGCTTCCAGTTGCGCCACTTCCCCGTCCGTCAGGCTGGCGAACGTGTCATCTCGCTTTCGCTTGGACAACCGGCCGTGATTCTGCAGGCACAGGCGGATGAACAGGTCGATCGAACGATCGGGCATGTCGATGATCTCCTGTATCGCACGTTTGGTGCGATCGTAGTTGGCGAGGAACTTCAGTTCGTCGACCAGATCGGTCTCGATCGTCTCCCGGATGAAGTGGAACAGTGCCTCGGCCTGCGCCGTCAGGTCGATGTAGCGATAGCAGGCGGCGGTGTCGTTGTGAACGGTCAACTGTCCCCGGTCGTCGAGCTCGTATTCCACGCAGGACATCAGCGGCACGGAAAACGCCTCCAGCGATGCGTCGTACGCGGCCGAATCGCGCAGCATCACGGCCGACACGGGAAACATGATGCCCCTGGGCGTAAAACCCCGGCGGGCAAGAATGTTGTGGATCAGGAAACGGTGTATGCGTCCGTTGCCATCCTCAAATGGATGCATGAAGACAAACCCATACGCCACGACCGCCGCATGCACGACCGGGTGAACGCGGCTGTCGCCCATTCGCTGGTGGGATGCGCACAGGCCCTCCATCAGCCGTTCGAGGTCGCCGGGTTTGGGCGGTACGAAATGAATCCGTTCGCGCTGCCAGGCAACCGTCTGGCCGACATAATTTTGGGTGGTCCGGAAACCGTGGTTCTGGAAGCGCGGGTCCACGATCCGGTTCTGAAGCTCGACCAGGGCGGCTTTGCGCAAGAAATCCTCCTGCTCCGCTACCGCAAGCAGGGCGATGAAACGCTCGGTTCGCGTGGCATCCGGCCTGATGTGCTCGATCTCGAACGAGGACTTCGTTTCCCGTGTGTACAAGTAGCCCAGTGCCCGCTTCAGGAGCTCAACGGGATAGCTCTCCATGATCTGCCGGCCGCGCTCGTCCAATCCGGCCCGTTCGAATTCCTGCAGCCGCGCGGTTCGCCGGATCATGGGACAGAATTGTGCGTTTCCCAACAAGTTGTCCCTGATGCGCTGTCGCTGGACCGCCATCCCGGTTGCCGTGTAATACTCTTCGGGATCGAGCAGTTCGACGTAGTTGCCCTGGTCGAGGTCGTCGATCGGGAGCCGCGTGCCGGTCAGCATCTCATAGAGATACCAGATTCGCCGGGCGTACTTTCCGGTCGGCTTGGAACGAATATGCACAAGCAGATCGCCCGCCGGGGCCGTCTCGAAAAGCCTGGCGAGGATTTGGAGATTCGTGCCGTCATGCTTCAGGGCGAATTCGAGATGGTCGCCGAGCGAGTCGCCGGGCCAATACCGCAGCGGATACAATTGGCGTATGCGTTGATCGACCGACTCGGTGCGGTGCGTGTTGCTGGCCGCAACGGCTGACTCGTGCCAGTTCGGAAGAGCGGCGAGTTTGTACTGGCGGATCAGGGCGGCGTATCCTGCCAGACGTGAACTGTCGTTATCCATGGGCGTGGCTCATGAAGGACAGGTATCCCATCGACTCTGTCAATTATCGGACGGGGCATTGCGTGAAAAACAGTTACTTGGCGGTATTTTCGTTTACCAGTGGTCACAAGTCAAGAAAAATGATTACGACAACGCAGTTCCCGCCTTAGCCCCAGCCGGTCAATTCACCAGCGTCCGCAACCCCGCCGCGGTACGTGCGGCGTTGACCGTCGCCCAGGCCTTCTCGTCGGCCGCGAGGAACTTCGATACTGCCCCCGTCGAGACGTGCAGGACGCGAGCCGCATCCGACACCCGCCAGCCCGTGGCGGCCAGCACGTCCAGCACCAGGCCGAGGACGGCCAGATACTCGATGCGTGGCCGCGGCACGCTCAGACCGCCGCAGCCGTTCCACCACGAAGGGAGGCCGAACCCGGGCAGATCGACCGGCCGGCGCTGCTCGAGAACGATCCGGTGCCTCAGTCGGCGCAGCGCGAACGCGCGGTTGCGGGCCTGGGAACGGGATTCGCTCGACACCGCCTCGATGCCGCTGGGGATGTACACGAAGCGCACGGCCGAACTGGTCTTGTTGCGCTTCTGTCCGCCCGGTCCGCTGCCGCGAAAGGCTTCCCAGCGGCACTGGCGGAGAAAGTGCTCGTCGTCGATGAACCGTGGATCGGCGTCGGCTGGTTGCATGAGGCCGGCACCTTACCATGAACTCGCCCGGTTATCCCTGTTCGTTTCCGCGGATCGCTGTCTTGTTTGGAGTTCACGCTTCAGCGTGTCTTACCGCCGTTCTTGATTCAGGACACGCCAAAGCGTGAACTCCGAACGTAGGGGCGTGACCATGCTTCCGGGAGGGCCGCAGTCCTCTGCGGCCGTATCGCGGCGCGACCATTCCGGCCGTGCAGAAGCACGGCCCTCCCGAATCCGTGGGCACGCCCAACGTAGGCGTGTCGTCCCCACCCTTCTCACCGGCCCCCGATCAGGTTATCGTTCATCATTCGTTCCCACACGGAGTCTGCATATGCCATCAAAACAGAAACCCGCAAAACGCGGCGTCGCCCGGCGAACCTTCCTGGCCCAGTCGGCGGCCATCGCCACGCTCATCGGATCACACCAGCCACAGGCGGCGCCGGCGCCGGACAGACCGGCCGATGCCGGCGACCTGCGCCGCAAACTTGCCGACTGCCTCGGCGGCCCCTGGCCCGATCCTTCCGACCTCAAGCCCGTCATCCGCGAAACCATACAGAAAGATGGCTACCGCCTCGAATCGGTCACGTATGAGGTCGAACCGGGCGACGCAGTCCCCGCCTATGTGTTGACCCCCGACGGGGTCAACGCCAACAACCCTGCGCCCGCCGTCGCCGTCTGGCATCAGCACAACGGCGCCTATCACCTGGGCAAGGTCGAACCGGCCGGGCTGGCCGGGGCCGCCATGCACCACACCGGTGTCGTCCTGGCCAAACAAGGCTACGTGGTCATCCGCCCCGACGCGCTCTGCTTCGGCGAGCGCCAGAGCAAGCAGCTCAAGGGCGGCGACTTCGAGCGCTTCGAGTTCCTCCGCTACGTCGTCGCCGGCAAGTGCATGGCCTGGAAGAACATCCTCGACATGCGCCGGGCCATCGACTACCTCTGCTCGCGCCCCGAGGTGCGGAAGGACCGCATCGGCTGCTATGGCCACTCCATGGGCTCCACCGACACCTGGCTGGTCGGCCCGTGGGAACCGCGGCTGAAGTGCCTTGTGGGCAATTGTTGCCTGCCGACCTACGCGGCCATCCACCGCACGCACCTCCTGCACTGCTTCCCCAACTTCATCCCCGGCTGGTTCCGCTACGGCGACACCCCCGACATCGCCGGGCTGATCGCCCCGCGCCGACTGCACCTGAACTTCGGCGAGACCGACAGCGGCAGCCCGATCCAGGAAGTGCATGAGGGCGTGCAGACCATCGCCCGTGCCTACGAGGCCGCGGGAGCCAAAGAGCAGTTCACGTACTACATCGAACCCGGGACAGGCCACATTCTGTCTGAAGAGATGTGGAAACGCGCCAGCGAATGTTTCAAGGCGACCCTGCGGGTGTAGCATTCCGTGGCATCTCAACTCCCTCTCCCTCCGGGAGAGGGCCGGGGTGAGGGCATGTTGCCTGTTGATGCATTGTCGCGGCCGCCGCGCGTGACCATTTTCCCAGGAGGGCCGCAGTCCTCTGCGGCCGTTTCGCGGCGCGACCATCCCGGCCGTGCAGAAGCACGGCCCTCCCGAATTTGTGGGCACGCCCCGGCCGCCCCGCGTGTCCACGCAACAACAACATGCGCCGGTCGGTAGTGGCTTTAGCGGCCGTGCGGCACCACACCCCGCAGAAGCTCTCGTCTGTCTGCGGTGGCAACGCGGACTTGTGCCGGCACGGCATTTTGGGCATTGCCATCAGCCCCTTGAGGAGTTTGTCATGAGACTGCGATCGATTGTGTCGGGTGTGCTTTCGCTGGGTATGTTCGCCGCCGGCTCGACGGCCGTTCTGGGCGCGGCCAAGACCGATCCGACACCGGCCGCGGTTCGCCGCGCCGTTGAGGATCTGGGCAAGACGTATCCGCAGACCTACACCCGCGCTGGCGAGTTCCTCAAACAACTCGACGAGATCGAGGCGAAACTGACCAGGGGCGACAAGGCGGCCATGGACCAGCTCAAGGCGTTGCAGAAAGAGGCGCTGCTGGCCAATCCGCTGCTGGATTTCGGCCAGTTGCTGCTGATCCGCCGGGGCGAACGCAACCTGGGCCTGCCGCAGAACTGGCAGGGCAACTGCTCCGTGCCGGCAACGGGCTATGACAATGAGGTGGCCGTGCTGCCATCGGTTCGCCAGGGTGGCCCGCTCACCACGCTCTACAAACCCGAGGCCGGCCGCTTCGTCGGCGACATCAACCTCAACTTCGACGCCGACCGCATGCTCGTGTCCATGCCCGATGCGAAGAACCGCTGGCATGTGTGGGAACTGTCGGCCGACGGCAAGAAGATCCGCCAGGTCACGCCCGACCTGCCCGAAGCACACTCGTACAACGGCTGCTATCTGCCGGATGGGAAGATCATCTTCGACTCCAGCGCCTGCTTCCATGGAGTGCCCTGCGTGGGCGGCAGCGACGCGGTCGCCAACCTCTTCCGTATGGATGCCGACGGGAAGAACCTGCGGCAGCTTACTTTCGATCAGGATCACGATTGGTATCCGACGGTGCTCAACGATGGCCGGGTGCTGTATACGCGGTGGGAATACAGCGACTCGCCGCACTATTTCACGCGCCTGCTCTTCCGCATGAACCCGGACGGCACGGGGCAGGCGGAATACTACGGCAGCAACTCCTACTGGCCCAATTCGACGTTCTACGCCAAGCCCATTCCCGGCCATCGCAGCGCGGTCGTCGGCATCATCTCCGGGCACCACGGCGTCACCCGCATGGGCGAACTGATCATCTTCGACCCCGAGCGCGGCTCACACGAATCCTCCGGGGTCGTGCAGCGAATTCCCGGCTACGGCAAACCTGTCGAACCTGTCATTGCCGACGGACTTGTCGAAGGTTCATGGCCAAAATTCCTCCATCCCTTCCCATTGTCCGATAAATACTTCATCGTCTCCTGCAAGCCGGCGGCGGATCAGCCGTGGGGGCTCTGGCTGGTGGACATCTTCGACAACTTCGTGCCGATCCTGCAAATGCCGGGACAGGCGCTCTTCGAGCCGGTGCCGTTCCGCAAGACCGTGCGCCCGCCGGTGATCCCCGATCGCATCAAGCCCGAATCGAAGGATGCAACTGTGTACATCGCCGACATCTATATGGGTCCGGGGCTGAAGGACGTGCCGCGCGGCACGGTCAAGAAGCTGCGCGTCTCTGAAATCCACTACGCCTACAACCAGATGGGCGGGCACATCAACGTCGGCATCGACGGCCCGTGGGATGTCCATCGCATCGTCGGCACCGTGCCCGTGCAGGCGGATGGCTCGGCCAGTTTCAAGGTGCCGGCCAACACGCCGCTGTCGCTGCAGCCGCTGGATGAAAAGGGCCGGGCGGTGCAGGTGATGCGAAGCTGGTTCACGGCCATGCCCGGCGAGGCCGTTTCCTGCATCGGCTGCCACGAGAAACAGAACACCATGCCGCCGGCGCGGACGACGCTGGCGCAGGCAAGCGCGGCCGCCGAGATCGCGCCGTGGTACGGCCCGGCCCGCGGATTCAGCTTCAAGCGCGAGGTGCAGCCGGTGCTCGATCGGTTCTGCGTCGGCTGCCACGACGGAAAAAACAAGATGTTGCCGAATTATGCCGACACCACGCGGGGGTGGATGGATGCGTTCCCCGCGCCGGGACAGCCGTGGGACGTCAAGCCGCGCGGCGACAAGTTCACGGCATCATATGTGGCCCTGCATCCGTTCGTGCGCCGTCCCGGCCCGGAGAGCGACTATCACCTGCCCAACGCGATGGAATACCACGCCTCGACAAGCTGGCTGGTCCAGATGCTCGAAAAGGGACACCATGGCGTGAAGCTCGACGCCGAGGCCTGGGACCGGCTCTATACCTGGATCGACCTGAACGTGCCCGACCACGGCACCTGGGGCGAGCAGCGGGCCATACCCGGCAAGTTCCACGACCTGCGCCTGCAGATGCGCACGCTGTACGCCAACCGCCCCGAAGACCCCGAGACCATCGTCAACCCCTACAAGCAGGGCACGATTGCCTACCAGGCGCCACCGGCGCCCGAAGAGGCGGTGAAGTGGCAGATGCCCAAGGTCGATGGCTGGCCGTTTGATGAGACCGAGGCGAAGAAACGCCAGGTCGCGGCCGGTCTGCCGGCGACGATCTCGTTGGACCTGGGCGAGAATCAGAAGCTGGAGATGATGCTGGTGCCGGCCGGTTCGTTCGTCATGGGCGATGCCATTGGCTACGCCGACGAGCGGCCGCTTGGCGCAGTGAAGATCGACCGGCCGTTCTACATGGGCCGATATGAGCTGACCAACGGGCAGTTCAAACTGTTCGATCCGAGCCACGACAGCGGCGTGTACAGCGAGATGAACAAGGACCACTCCAACCGCGGCCACGCCGCCAATCGCGACCGCCAGCCGGTGGTGCGCGCCAACTGGCAACAGGCGCTGGCCTATACGCAGTGGCTGTCGCAGAAGACGGGCAAGCGGTTCTCTCTCCCCACCGAGGCCCAGTGGGAATGGGCCTGCCGCGCCGGCACGGCCACGCCCCTGTGGTTCGGCGGCCTCGATGCCGATTTCTCGAAAGTCGCCAATCTCGCGGACATCCGGCTACAAGGGTTGGTCCATGGCGATTCCCCCAAGTGGTTCCCGGCCGCCATGAACATCGACGACGGGGCCACCGTGACCGAGGACGTCGGCCGCTGGAAACCCAACGCCTGGGGCCTGCACAACATGCATGGCAACGCCGCCGAGTGGACGCTCTCGACGTTCAAGCCTTATCCCTACGCCGACGGCGATGGCCGGAATGCTGTCACGCCCGACGGCATGAAGGTTGCCCGCGGCGGGTCGTTCAACACCCGCCCGATGCAGGCCCGGTCGGCGTTCCGGCAGGCGTATCCATCGTGGCAGAAAGTGTTCGACGTCGGCTTCCGCGTCATCATGCTCCCCGACCCACCGGCGACGGCGGCCAACCGGTAGGACAGACATTCTTGTCTGTCATTCGATGCCAGGTAGCACAGGCATTCCTGCCTGTCGTCCGATGGCCGAGTGGGGGACATTCTTGTCCCCCCGAGGTCATCGGATGAACCGTGAGGCCTGCGAGACGGTTATCCGGATTCACCTTGCCAATCCACCCCGTCGGCGGATAATCTCATGCATTCGACATGCGTACCATCGAACGCAAACCTCGTCTCTGGTCGGCTCAGGAGTATCACCAGATGGTGGACCTGGGTTTCTTTGACGGCCAGCGGGCCGAACTGATCGAGGGGGAGATAGTCGATATGGCGCCCCAACTGGATCGTCACTACGTCGCTGTCTGTCTGGTAACCGAGGCACTTGGGGCCATATTCCGCGAGGGATACCACGTTCGTCCGCAGGGTCCGTTGCGCCTGGGCCGCAAGAGCGAGCCCGAACCCGACGTGGCCGTGGTCAAGGGCAACCTGCGGAGCCACATCGGCCGGGGACACCCGACCAGCGCCGTGCTGGTCGTCGAAGTGAGCGATTCCAGCCTGGGTTACGACCGCTCGGACAAGGCGTCGCTCTATGCGAAGCACGGCATCCGCGACTACTGGATCGTGAACCTCGTGGACAACGTCGTCGAGGTCCACCGCGATCCGGTGACCGACACCGACGCTGGGTTCGGCTGGTCCTACTCCAACCGCCAAACCGTCAAATCCGGCGAGAGCCTTTCGCCCCTGGCCAAACCGCGCTCAAGCGTGCGGGTCGACGACCTCCTGCCGCGGCTTGGGTAGAGGGCGGATTCACTCGTGTCAGCCGAGCGGTTCGAGTAACTCCAATGAACCTTGATGACGCGATCACCATCGTGCTGAACGGAGGCGCGGTTGGCCCCGCTGATGATGCCGTGGTCGCCGAAGACCACGCGGGCGCCCAGCGGCTCTCAGCCCGGCTCCGCGACGATCGCCTCGGCCAAGATGCCCTTCGCGCAGCCGGCGCGTTCAATCTCCGGCAGCTCAAGCGAGTCTTCCAGATCATCGGCCGCACGGATTGGCCCGGCCTCCTCGAAGCGTTGGAGGTGTTCTTGCACTCATCTCGTCCACTCGTGCGAAAACTCACTGCCGAGACGCTGGTCGGCCGGGGGGATGCGCTGGCCGCCGATGTTGCCGTGAGACTGCTGGCCGGAGCAGACGTCTCCACTCACGCCGGTGTGTTCGCCGGCATCGAACGAGCGCTCACGGAAAACCGTGCCGCCGTCGATTTCCGCCAGCGTCTTTTCGACCGGATCGCGCTCGACAGCGCGCGGGAGTACGGCCCGCGAGTCTATCCGGCACTCTGCACGCCGCCCAAGCTGATGATGAAACTGGACCCTCATCGCGCCGCGCAGATGCTTACGTCGCCCGAGATCCTTCGCGCTGACAACCCCGCTCTGACGGAGGTACTCTGGGAAATCGACGAGTCGCGTCTCGATGTACCGCCGGCGCTCTTGCAGGCGCTGATTCCTGGCCTGTCATCCGCCTCCGCGATTCGGGCGCTGCTGCCCTGCCTGGCGCGGTGCGATCCGGCGGCGAGTCTGTCGATGGGTCAGCACTGCCTCGATCACCCGGATTTCGACGTGCGTGCTGAGGCGTTTGCATCCTGGCTCCGGACACTTGGAGTGGACCTTTTCTCGCTCACACCGAAACAGAATCGAAGCGGGTTACTCGCCGCGCTGGCCACGCTTCATCAGATACTCGGAATCCTCGGGGCAGACGGCTTGCTCGCCGCCATGCAGCAGGTTCCCGCAGCGAGTTGGCCGGCGGCGATTCAACTGCTCGAACATGCCGGCGCGACACGTACCGCACGCTGCTTGCGCGAAGCGAGCGAACTTGCTTCGCAATCTGAGGAACCGGCAGATGCCGTCATCGAGGGCCTGGAAGACGAACTCCTTGACGATCCCGATCGCCTGTACCGCAAGTTGTACGAGTACGTCGAGCCTCAGATATCGGAAGTCACTTGAGGACCGGGCCGACATTGCGGGAGCGGCCGCCGGCGGATACAAACGGATCGGGGATTTCCATAGGAGACAGCGTCCATGAAACCAATGCCTACTGCCATCCTGCTCGCCGGTCTGGCGCTGTCGGCCGGGTCGTTCGATGTTCTGGCCACCGACGCCGCGGTGGCGACGCCGGCGGTGGATTGGCTGGTCAACCCGGCATCGTTCAAGGCGCAGGTGCGGGCGGATGACGCGAAACACGAGTTGACCATCGCGAACGGGCTGACCCGGCGCACGCTGCGCCTGGCGCCCAACGCGGCCACCATCGACTATCGGAGCCTGGTGACGGGCGAGCAGTTGCTCCGGGCCACCGGACCCGAGGCGCGGGTCACCATCAACAACACCGAATACGCCATCGGCGGGCTGGAGGGACAACCGGCGCAGAACTACCTCAAGGCGGAATGGATCGACGGCCTGCACGACAATCCGGCCGCGTACCGGTTCGCCGGCTGGAAGGAGACGCCGCTGGCGGCGCGGTTCGCGTGGAAGAAGAGGCCGGAATGGATGTCGCGGGACCTGCCCTGGCCGGCGCCGGGGAAAGAGGTGACGCTGCGTTTCGTCCCGCCGCCGCAGGCGCCGGCAATACCGGTCGGCAAGGTCATGTTTGAAGATGCGTTCGGGGCCAAACTTGACGCGGCGTGGAAGACGCACAGCAGCGATAAGAACGCACGATCATCCTTCTCCAACGAGGGCAAGCACGGCGAGATCTACACGCCGCCGGATACGGCCGTGTACGCCGAACGCCCATGGCCGGCCGGGGCGGTGACAGTCGAGGCAACGGTGGACACGGGTGATGACACGCTCTCGAACGCCTGGGGGCCGGGGTTGGCGCTGGTGGGCCCGGGCGGCGCGGTCAGCATGGTCGTCCGGCCGAACCAGGCGGTCTATGAGGTCAACGGTACGCTGCAGTCGGCCACGTTCGACCGGGCCAAGCCGGTGCAACTGCGAATCCGGCTTGATGGCAAGAGCGCCCGCTGCGAGGCATCACAGGATGGGACAAACTTCAAGCTGATCGCGACGGTGGAGTGTCCCAAGGCGCCGGCATTGCTGCGCGTGGGCAAGGTCGGGCGGGGTGGAAGCGGCAAGGATTTTCCGGAAGCCAAGGGGGATAAGCTGGTGCGGTGCCATGTGTCGCGCGTGGCGCTGTACGAGGCCGAGCCGGCCGATGCGCCCCGGCCGCCGGCGCGGGCCGACCTGCCGGAGATCGACGTCCACTACGCCATCTACGACGGCATTCCGCTGATCGAGAAATGGCTGACCATCCGCAACACCACGGCCAAGCCGGTGCGGATCAACCGCACCACTGTCGAGACGCTCAAGGTCCAGGAAAACGAAAGCGCCACCGAGCCGAACATCAACTGGGAACTGCCCAGCCTCTATGTCGAGACAGATTACGCCTATCTCTCGATGAACGCCAAGTCGGCCAACATGCGGGCCGTGAGGTGGTTGGCCGATCCGAGCTATCGCACGCAGGTCAACTACGAGCTGAAGACGCCCTGCCTGCTGGAGTGCGCGCCGGAGTTCGGGCCGGACACCGACATTGCCCCCGCGGGCGAGATGACCTCCATCCGCTGCTTCGAGCTTTTCCGCGACAGCAGCGAGCGCGAGCGCCGCGGGCTGGCCCAGCGGAAGATGTATCGCACCATCGCCCCCTGGACGCAGGAGAACCCGGTGATGGTCCACCTGATTTCGAGCAACCCCGACGCCATCCGCCGCATCGTCGACCAGGGCGCGGAGGTGGGCGTGGAGATGATCATCCTCAGCTTCGGCAGCGGCATGAACCTGGAGAGCGCCGACCCCAAGTATCAGGCGAAGTTCAAGGAAGTGGCCGACTATGCGAAGGCGAAGGGGATCGTCATCGGCGGCTATTCGCTGCTGGCCAGCCGCGGGGCGGCCACGGCCGGGGACAACTGCCGCGGCGGGCGAATACGCTACGGCGTGATGCCCTGCCTGGGGAGTAAATGGGGACAGGCATACCTGGCGCAGCTCCAGTCGTTCCTGACCAACACCGGCTTTGGCATCCTCGAGCACGATGGCTCCTATCCCGGCGACACCTGCGCCGCGGCCGATCACCCCGGCCACCATGGGCTGGACGATTCGCAGTGGGTGCAGTTCCAGGCCATCACCGATTTCTACAAATGGTGTCGGGCCAACGGCATCTACCTGAACGTGCCCGACTGGTACTACCTCAACGGCAGCACCAAGTGCGCCATGAACTACAAGGAGGAGAACTGGTCACTGCCGCGCAACGAGCAGGAGATCGTCGAGCGGCAGAACGTGTTCGACGGGACCTGGGAGAAAACCGCGTCGATGGGCTGGATGTTCGTGCCCCTGACGCAGTACCACGGCGGCGGGGCGGCGGCCACGATCGAGCCGCTGGCCGAGCACCTGCCGCATTACGAGGCGAGGCTTGCCGACCTGTTCGGCGCCGGCGTGCAGGCCTGCTACCGCGGCCCGCGGATTTACGACACGGACCAGACCAAGGCGCTGGTGAAGAAGTGGATCAGCTTCTACAAGCAGCACCGCGAGGTGCTGGATGCGGACATGATCCACCTGCGCCGCCCCGACGGCCGCGACTGGGACGGCTTCGTGCACGTAAACCCCGGCGGCAAGGAAAAGGTCCTGGCGTTCTTCTACAACCCCCTGCCCGAAGAAATCACCCGCGAAATCCGCGTCCCGCTCCACTACGCCGGCCTGACCGGCAGCGCGGCCACCTCCGTCGAAGGCGGCAAGAGCGAGACGGTGACGCTGGATGCGAGCCAGACGGCAACGCTGGCGGTGAAGATCCCTGGGCGCGGGCGGACGTGGGTGGTGTTCGGAGATGGGAAGTAGGCGGAGATGGACCCAGAGCGATTCAAGCTCCGCGGAACAACGGATTGACTGCTGCTCTCTATTATTGTGACATTGTCGTTACGCGAGTAAAGAAGGCCCCCGCAAGATGGAGCATAAGCTCTCCGATCAATTGGTGATCACCGGCCGGGATCCCAGGATCGGGCCATACTACACCAGCCAGCAGAGGTCTTTCTCGGGCGGTGAGGATTCCCCCAAACGGCTCAGCGGAAGTGGCCGCCGCCTTTACCATATTGATGTTACGCAAAGAAGTCACAAACATTGAAGCTGCGTCATTGTCGGCGGTGGTTGAAAGCCCGCTCAACAGAAGCATCGAACATTCAATTTGGTCACCTGTAAACATCGTCAATACCGCCGCACCCGACGCCAACGTCAATCTGGTCTTGATATGTGATAGGGGTCCCTCCCAGGACGACTCGAAGACGTCCCCGTTCATTGCCAGAAATCGGCTGCACACGGTTAGCCATTTCTCGGACAATGTGGAGTACGTTCGAAATACGGTGTCGACTATCTCGCCATCAATCCCAAACCCCGATATGTAGAATCCTGTTGCCTGTTGTGACATTGTACAGATCCTCGCGACGTGTGGCTCAATCATCTCTTGGGCAGGATTGCCGACACATACCCAGTCACTTCATATCCACCGCCACCAGATCCCCGCCCTGATTCCGGCAGAACACGCGGCCGCTGGCGACGACCGGCACCGTCCAGCGCGTCCCTGACAACGGCCGCGCACGCGGAAGCTCCTTGAAGCCGACAGGGACGCCTCGGAGACGAGCAGGCTGCTATCGCCGACCTCTTGGCGGATTCTACCTTGGCGCCCAGAGAGAAACAAAATGAGAAACTTGATTCCCTCCGCCCCTGCGGTTATTGCTGCACACATCAAGCACACCACCGGGTGCGGTGTGCCGCCAGCAGCCGAAACACGGCAGGGGCCGCGCAGCATGGAGTCGGCACGTTCCTACTTCTCGCCCTCGAAAGACATCGACAATCCGCCGCTGTTCAGCAGTTCCCTGCTGCGCTGGATCTGGCGCACCTACGCCCAGCGGCTGACCAGCGCCGGGCGGTGGTTCTTCTGGCCCAGCGGCATCTTCATCGGCTATGGATTCGCGTCTCTTCAGATACAGGGGCACATCCCACTTTCGTACGTCGTCGCCCTCTGGCTGGTCGGGTTGCTCTGCATGCGCATCTTTCGCCCGAGGGTCCGCGTTCGCGTCGACCACGTCGACCGCGTGTGCGCCGGCGAGCTGCTGCCGGTGGATGTCGAGGTCGAGCAACTCGGCCGGCTGGCCGTCGATCTGTATGTCCTGCCGCACCGGCTTCCCCGCGGCGTGGCGGCCGAACCGGATGAGGGCGTGCCCGTCCCCGCACTGCGCCGCGGCGAGAAGACCCGCGTCCGCGTCTCGCTGAAATGCTGGAAACGCGGCGTCTACCGGCTCAAGGGCGTGCGCGTCGAGAGCGATTTCCCCTCCCTTCTCCTGGTCGCCGCGCACTATGCCGTCGAGGAGCGGCCGCTCATGGTCTACCCAAAGTTCACGCGCCTGGCGCGCCTGCTGCTGCCCACGGGGCGGCGCTATCACCCGGGCGGCGTGGCGCTGGCCAGCAACCTCGGCGAGAGCTTCGAGTTCATCGGCGACCGCGAGTTCCGCGAGGGGGACAACGTCCGCGACATCGACTGGCGGGCCACCGCCCGCCTCAACCGGCCCATCGTGCGCGAATACCGCGATGAATACTTCCTGCGCGTCGCGGTCATCCTCGACACGCACATTCCCAAGAAAGCCGTGCCGGCCATGCGCGAAAGCTTCGAGCACGCCGTCTCGCTGTCGGCCGCCATCTCCGACTACATGGCGCGCCAGGAGTATCTGGTCGACATTTTCGCGGCCGGGCCGAATCTGTATCACCTGACGGCCGGGCGGAGCCTGGCGTATCTCGATCAGATTCTCGATATCCTTGCCTGCGTCGAGGAGAACCCGCGGGAGCCGTTCGAGGTGATCGAGCCGGAGATCATGGAAAACCTGGCGCGGATCACCACGGTCATCTGCGTTTTCCTCGATTGGAACGAAGCCCGCCGGGCCTTCGTCCACCGCCTGGCGCAAAACGGCGCGGGTGTGAAGGTGGTCATCGTGCGCGAGGGCGCCTGTACGCTCAGCCCGCTGGCCGACAGCGACGTCATCGGGCAGATCCCCGTGCTCTCCAACGCCGATGTGCAGCGCGGCATCGAGGAGTTGTGATGGCCGAGCCCACCCCTCGCCTCTCCGTCGCCACCACGGCCATGGCCCTGGTCGCCCTCGGCGCGCTGCTGCTGGTGTCCCATCAGGCGGGTCTGGTCGTCGTCGCGGCGCTGCTCGTCGCCTCCCATGTGTTTGCCCGGCGCCTGCCGGCCATGCCGCTGTTCATCTGGACGCTCCGTTTCATCCTGTTCTCCACGCTTGTCGTCACCAGCGGCATCGAATATCGCGGCCTGCGCCGCATGTTCCTCAAGCTGGAATACACCAACCTCTTCGGCTATCTCTGCGCTGCCGAACTGGCCATCCAATACTGGCAGCACCGCGACCGCGTCCCGCCGCGCGGCGAGGCGCTGGTTCTGTCCGGGCTGATCTTCGCCGCGGCCACCAACACGCCCGATCGTATCTGGATCCAGTGGCTCACGCCGCCGTACATCTCCCTGGCCCTTTTATCCATGCGCGATTTCCGGCCGCGGCGGCCGGCCATCGAACGCGCGGCCACCCGCTGGTCGGTGCGCACGATCCGCCTCGCCGCCGTCGGCTGCTCCTTCGCCATCGCCATCGGAGGCGTCGCCGCCTTTCAGTATTTCGGATACCTGCTCGACCACCTCACGCTCGGGCCGCTCGCCAGCAAGGCCCCCAATGCGAATAGTGCCGGCGTCTCCACCGAGCCGTTCCTCGGTTCCAGCAGCGACATCCCCGGCTCGCCGCTCCGCGTCATGCGCGTCAACGGCGCCGTCGGCGAGGCTCATTTGCGCGGGCTGGCCTTCGACACCTACTCCAACACCCGCTGGAGCCCGGTCTACGACCACATCGACTTCGTCTCCGCGACGCGCGCCGAGCTGAACGCGGCCGCTACCGGCAAACGACTCACCTTCACGCGCTGGGTGGACAACCTCGGCCTGCTCTACCTGCCGCTGAACTCCGCCGGCGTTGCCCCGATCACCACGTCAGAGGCCAGGTGGGATCCGCAGACCCGCAGCGCGCGCGGCGGCCTGCGCTCCGATCCGGAATACGTCTATGAGAGCATTGTCCCCCCCAAGCCCGAGCATCAGGGTCCGCTCTGCCCACAAATAACCCCCGAACAGCGCCGGCGGTGCCTTGATGTGCCATCCGACATCGACCGCCGCGTCGTCGATCTGTCGCATCGGCTGGTCGACGGCGTTGACGATCCCGCGAAGAAGACGGCCATCATCACCCGTTTCGTCAGCAGCAACAACACCTACAGCCTGAAGATTCACCCGCCGATGGGCGACCACATTTCCGACTTCATTCTCAGCAAACGCCCCGGCCACTGCCAGTACTTCGCCTCGTCGGCGGTGATGATGCTCCGCGCGGCGGGGATTCCCGCACGCTACGTGGTCGGCTACTACGCCCACGAGCCGGATGGGAAGCAGTCGATGGTCGTCCGCGCCCGCGACGCGCACGCCTGGGCCGAGGCCTGGATCGACGGCACCGGCTGGATCACCATCGACGCCACTCCGGCCGCCGGCCTGCCCGCGCAGGCATTTCCGCCGGTCGGGTTCTGGCGCAAGACCTGGGAGTGGGTCGTCGACACGGCCGCCAGGGTGGCCGTGTGGCTGGGCGGGCTCACGATGGCCACATTCTTCACCGCGACCGCCGTGCTGGTCGGCGCCATCATCCTCATCCAGTGGATCCGCATCCTGCTCAAGCGCCGGCGCCGCCGTGTCCAGGCCGACTCCGATGCGTACGCTTGCCACAACCCCGACCTGGCATCGCTGGCAGCAGCGTTCGAGAGGTTTCTGAAGCGCCACGACGTCCCCTGCGCCGCCAGCATGACCTGGGCCCAGCACGTGGCGTCTCTGATTCAGCCGCCCGCCGGCATCGACATCCTCCGTCTTTTTGTGGATAAATACACACAAGCGAGGTTCCGCCGGCCGAACGATCCGGCCGCGGTTGAGGAACTCCGGCACTTGCTGGCCAGGCTGGAAACCGCGCCGGCGACTTAGCGTTCGAGCGGCAAGCCTGCGAATCTGGTGGGTGCCACGGCAT
>JBIOJL010000044.1:0-21294 GCA_044450885.1 Tepidisphaerales bacterium | reverse complement strand
GGCAGTTCCATCCAGAAATCGAGCATATGCCATCCCCTTGTAAAGACTGGGCAGTATTATCCTCCCGATGGCGCGCAGGTCAATCCCTGGTTCAGTTCTTGAACCCTTGGACTCTTGATCATTACCGGACGCCGGCGCGGTTTTGAAGCTATCGTTCGCCGATGTCGATAATGGGGGTTGGTGGTTGCCAAGGCGACTCGGTTTCCGTATCCTTTTACGATCGTTCTTTTGCAGACGGGTGTCTGCAGGACGTCATTGAATTATGAAACGTGTTCTGATTATTTCGGTTATCGCGGCCATCGGCGTCGGGTTGCTCGGCGGATGTAAGTCCATGACTCCGGGGCAGTTGGAGTGGGTACAAACCGGCTCCGACCGGCCTTACGCCGGGAATGTATACCTGATGCGCGGCTTCATCGGCATCTGGTCGTACGGGGTCGATCACCTGGGGCAGAAAATCAATGAGGCCGGCGTGCGGGCCAGCGTCTTCCAGGAAGACCAGTGGCAGCAGGTCGCCGATACCATCATCGCCAAATACCAGAACGTGCCCGACCATGAGCCGCTGGTGCTGATCGGACATTCCTACGGGGCCGACGACGTGCTGCGGATGGCCAGGCGCATCGGCGAGCACAACATGACGGTCGATCTGGTGATCACGCTCGATCCCACAGTGCCGCCGCCGGTGCCGAAGAATGTGAAGTTGTGCTACAACATTTACCAGCCCGGCGCGCTGGATGTCCTGCCGTTCTTCCGGGGCGTGGCGCTGGAGCCGGAATCGCCGGCGCAGGCGAACCTGATGAACGTGAACATCCGGGCCGAACGTCGCGACCTGCTCGATCCCGACACGGACCATTTCAACATCGAGAAGAACGGGAAGATCCACGCCGAGGTCATCAAGAAGGTGAAGGAATTCTGCCCGCCTCGCGCGGCATGGATCGCCCAGTTGCAGGCCCTGAAGAACGGCTCGGCGGCCAGCCCGGGCGGCCGGACGGGTTCTCCGCCGGCCGGAGCCCGCACGGGGTCAACTTCCTCCAGCGGCGCGGTGTCTGGGCCCGGCCCGGCCAGAGCCTCGCAGGCGGGCTTGCAGTAGTCTATACTCGCGGGATGCCAAATCTGCCGGCATTGACCGCAGGCATTCTCCTGGTCGCCTACTGGGGCCGCGTTCTGCGACTGGTTTGCAAGATCCGCCGCACCACCGGCCGCTCGGCCAACTTCGCACCCACCGAACCGCTGGGGCTGGCGCTGAGAATCCTCTGGTATCCGGCCGTCGTCATCTGGATTGTCCACCCGCTGATCAGCGCCTTCCGGCCCAACCTGATCAGACCGCTGTTCGTCATCCCGGCGGTCGCATGGGCCGCGACCGTCGCCGCCGCTCTGGCGTTTGCCGGCACGCTGGTCTGCTGGCGGAAGATGGGCAAGTCCTGGCGGATGGGCATCAATCCGGAGGAGAAGACGCAACTCGTCGTGACCGGACCTTACTCGTATGTCCGCCACCCGATATACTCGCTTTCCTCGCTGCTGATGCTCAGCACGATGGCGATCGTGCCGACCTGGCCCATGCTCGCGGTCGGCGTGGTCCACCTGTCGCTGCTGCAATGGGAAGCCAGCCGGGAAGAGGTGTACCTGTTGCAGCATCACGGGCAGAGCTACGCGGAGTATTGCCGGCGCGTGGGGCGGTTTTTCCCCAGGTCGCTGAGCGGGTACGGTTCGTCGACGCTTTGCTAGTGAAAATTTCGTTCCAGTACCTATACTGTGCTCTTATGAACTGGGACCTTTTGCGGGCACTTCAAGGATGAACCTGGCAACGCTCAACGTGTTTCAACGTCTGGCGCGTCAGTGGGACGTGATCCATCCCTATAACGCTGCGCAGATTCTCAAGATCCAGGGGGCTCCCGATGCGGACCTGTGGCAGAACGCCTGGCACGACGCCTTGAACGATCTGGGCCTGGGACGGATCCACTTCGAGGGGCGCCGCTACCACTTCGAATGCCTCAACGGCGAGATGAGCCACTACGGCGTTCGGGTGCTGGAGCAGGGGAGCCAGAACCTGGAGGAATTCATCTCGGAGCAGCTCAACCGGCGGTTCGACAATCCCAGCGAGCCCCCGTTTCGGCCGTTCATCCTGGTCGAAAACGGCTACTACTACGCGGGCGTGGTTTACAGCCACTGGGTCGCCGACAGCGTTTCCATCCGCGTGGTCTTGCGCGAGTGGTTCGTCCGCGTCTTCGATGCGGCCATGGCATCCCGCACGCCCGTGCGTCTGGCCAGCGGCGGCTATCGCCGGTTCTTCGGCGCCGGCGGCGGGGCGGCGATCGGCCACGGGCTGATGACCGCGGCGCATTGGGCCAGCATGCTGCGGCGGGCCCGGCGGGTCGAGGTGCGCCGGGGATATGATTGCTCGGTGCGCTGGACGATGCGGTACACGCCCGAGGACTGGGTGTTTGCGCTGCTGGCCGCGGCGCGCAGGCGCGGGGCGACGCTCAACGACCTGTTCATGGCGGGTCTGGCCGGGGTGTGCGAACGGCATCTGCCGCTGCAGCACCGCAGGCACCGCAAATCGCTGGTGCTGGGGGCGATTGTCGACCTGCGCCAATATGTCGACAGCAGCGCGGCCGACGCCTTCGGGCTGTTCCTCGGGTTCACGAACGTGGTCTGCCGGTCGGCGGAACTGCTCGATCCCGAGCGGCTGGTCAAGTCCATTGCCCTTCAGAATGCCCAGCACAAGCGCCGGGGCATCGCCCAGGCCAGCGCCTTCCGCATGCTGGCGGGCGTGCTCACGGGCGCCCTGATGCGGGCCGACAATCAACCACACTTCTATCAGAAACACGTCCCCATTTCGGGCGGCGTGTCGAACGTCAATATGAACCGGTCCTGGGCGACGGAGTATCACCCCCGGCCGCTGCTGGACTACATCCGCGTTTCCCCCACGGGGCCATCGATGCCGCTGGTGTTCGCAACGACGACCCTGGGAAATCAGATGCACTTCGGGATCACCTACCGCCCGTCGATCGTGTCGCCGGAGTCGGTGGATCCGATGGCCCGGACGTTCGTGGATTTCCTGGGCGGGTTCTGCTGAAAGGGACGATGATGTCTTCCGGCCGCGAGCGAGCGAAACGTAATCCGCGACGGGACCACCGGTCCATGAGCCATGACAGCGCGCATGCGGATGAGCCGGCGCCGTCGGAAATCCCCCAGCATCCCCTGATTCCGCGCGGCGAGCCGCAACTGATCGCCACCGCGGAAGCGTTGCAGGAGTTGCTGGCACACGCGCGGGCAGAGGGCGTGTTCGCCTACGACAGCGAGTTCATCGGCGAACTGAGTTATCACCCGCGGCTCTGCCTGGTTCAAGTCTCGACCCGGAGCCGCATCGGCCTGATCGACGCCCTGGCGGGGCTCGACCTGAAACCGTTCTGGGAACTCATCGCCGATCCGTCGCTGCTCAAGATCGTGCATGCCGGCGAGCAGGACATCGAGCCGGTGCATCGCCTGATCGGGCGGGCCGCGGCCAACGTGTTCGACACGCAGATCGCCGCCGGGTTCATCGGCCTGTCGTATCCGGCCGGGCTGTCGAAACTCGTGCGGGAACTCGTGGGCGTGCAACTCGGCAAAGGCTGCACCTTCACCCACTGGGACCAGCGCCCGCTTTCGCCCGTGCAACTGCGCTATGCGGCCGACGATGTCCGTTATCTGCCGGCCGTCTACGACGTCATCGGTCGCCGGCTCGATGAACTGGCGCATCGCGCCTGGGCGATGGAGGAGTCGGCGTCACTGTGCGACCCGGCGAGATACGTGCTCAATCCGGAGACCGACTATCTGCGCGTTCGCGGCGCGTCATCGCTCACGGCACGCGGGGCGGCCGTGTTGCGCGAGCTCTACCAGTGGCGTGAAGACGCGGCCATGCGCGGCGATGCTCCGCCGAGAAGCTACCTCAAGGATGACATCCTGCTCGATCTGGCCCGCAAGCCCATCCGCAAGGTCGAGGACCTCGACGCGATCAAGGGCCTGCCCCGGCCGGTCGAACTTGCCGAGGGCCAGAATATCCTGGCGGTCACGCAGCGCGCCCTCCAGATACCCCAGGTCCAATGGCCGGCCGTCACCATGGGCGACGAACATGTCAGCGAGCGTTTCGCCGCCGATGCCATGTGGAGCATGGTCCAGGCGTGGTGCTACGGGCAGTCGGTGGATCCGTCGCTGGTGGCCAGCCGCCAGGAGATGGGCCGCTGGCTCCGGCAGGTGCGCTGCAACGGTCAGGATATTCCCAAGGCGACGTTCCTGAACGGCTGGCGCGGGGAACTCGTGGGCAAGCGGCTGGTCGAGATGATTCGCGGGCGGGGATCCGTCCGCCTGAACTGCCCGCAGGGAGTGGTGAAGAGCGGCGATGGTGAGCCTACCGAGTGATGGGCGGCCATTCTCGTGGGAGGGCCGCAGTCCTCTGCGGCCGCTTCGCGGGGCAACCGTTCCGGCCGTGCAGAAGCACGGCCCTCCCGAATCCGTGGGCACGCCCCTGCGGCTACTTGGCGAACAGGCTGTCGATGCGCTGGGAGAGGAACTTCAGTCGTCTTTCATCGCCGCCGGGGACCTCGGCGGTACACCAGCCGTCGTAGCCGATTTCGTCAAACGCTTTCATCACGGCCGCCCAGTCGACATCGCCTTCGCCGAGTTCCACGTCGAAGCCCTTCCACAGACCCAGGTCGTCGCGCTTCTTGCGGCTGTAGTCCTTGAGGTGAACGCGGAAGAGCCGTTTGCCGAGGATGCGGATCCACTGTTCCGGCCAGCCGTAGGTCACGACGTTGCCGATGTCGAATTGCCAGCCGACCAGCGGGTGGTTGATTTCATCGAGGTAACGCACGGCCTCCATCGGGCTCATGATGAACTGGTTCCAGACGTTCTCGATGGCGATCTTCACCTTGGTCTCTTCGGCCGTCGGAATCGCCTGGCGGATTACCTCCTGCGACCGCTTCCAGACCTCGTCGTAGGCGGTGGCCCGATTGACCACGCCCGGCACCAGGAGCACGCTGCCGCCGCCCATTTCCTTGCACTGGCGCAGGGCCGTTTGCAGATCGGCCAGGGCATGCTCGCGTTTCTTCGGGTCCGGGTCGGAGAGCGGAATCGACCAGTGGGTGGCGTCGATGGCGCCTTCGATCTCGATGCCGGAGGCGTCCCGGGCCGCCAGGACGGCGTTCATGGGCATATCGCCGGGCAGGGGGCTGTCCATCTGCACGCCGTCGAAGCCGGCCGCTTTCAGGGCCTTGAATTTGTCGGTGAGAGTTCCCTTGACCTCGATCATGCCGACGACGACGCCTTTCTTGAGCTTGCGTTTCGCGGCCGGCGCGGCCGCTGCCTGGGCCATGCCGGGCGCCGCCGCCCCGGCCAGCGCCACGGCCGTTGCCGTCCGGACCAGAAACTCTCTGCGCGTGCTGCCGCCCATGTTGGTTCCGCCTTCCGTTCTGGGGTGGTTGCCGTTCATATGAGATAGAGGATGCTATAACGCAAACGGCCGGGGAGCAACTGCTTTCCGCGCGATTGGGCGGCTGTGGCCGCGAACGGTCATCGTGGGGAGCAACCGCAGGGATCATGCTCGGAGTTCACGCTTCAGCGTGTCTTGCCTCAGAAGTGACCAACAGACACGCTGAAGCGTGAACTCCGAACCCGGACGCGGCATGGACTCGGCGCGGCGTTCCGGCAATAATCGGGATGGACCGGCTGACTATAGACCCGAGAGGATTGCGCAATGACTGTCCGCGAGTATTTTCAAGACATCTTCGACAGCGTGACTTCGATCACCGTGGGGATGAAGATCACCCTCAAGTACTTCTTCCAGAAGACGGTGACGGTGCAATATCCCGAGCAGCGGCTGAGTTTCGCGCCGCGCTACCGGGGGATCCACGAGTTCGAGGCCGACAAGTGCATCGCCTGCGACATGTGTGCCAAGGCGTGCCCGGTGGACTGCATCTACATCGACAAGACCGCGCCGCGCAAGATCGACAAAAAGACCGGCAAGGCCACGGGCGGCGAACTGCTGCGCTATGCCATCGATTATTCCAAGTGTCTCTTCTGTGCCCTGTGTACCGAGCCGTGCCCGACGGATTGCATTCACATGGGCAAGCTGCACGATCTCTCGAGTTTCAGCCGCGAGGACGTCGTCGTGGAATTCGCCGAGCTAGCGAAGAAGGGGCTCAAGACGCCGGTGCCGCTGTGGATGGAGCGGAACGCCGGCGGAATCGGCTGGGTGAAAGAGGAACTCGAACGAGTGAAAGCCGGCAAACTGCCGCCGCTGGCGGCGGATATTCCGCAGGTGAAATAGCGCGGCAGGAATATCGTCTCTGCGGGCTGGAGAAGGTGCCGGCACTGATGGTCCGTTGGTTCGCCGTCGGGGTCGGCCTGATGGCCTTGATTGTCGGCGGGTTCACGGCGATCGGTTTGGGCCGATACGGCTGGCGCGTCGGCCCGGCGAACGGCAGATAACCGTTAACCGTGCGCAGACCGCCTGAAGGCGGTACTCCGAACGTACTGCGACCGGGACCGGACCCGCCAGCCGTCTCGCGGCGCTGATTATGGGCCGGTGTGGCCGCGTTTTCGACGGCGTCCGTTTCGATCCTTCCGATAATTCGCTGCCGGCTGCGCTAACCACCCACAATCCGCCCTTCCGGAAGAATTCTGCAAGAACATGCTAAACACGATGCCGCGCGCTTCCGATGAGCAACGTGGCAGACGGCAGGTTTTGCGCGGCGGGCTCCGGGGCCATGGAAGACCGGAATGCCGGCTCGGAGCCGGTGGCCATACGCGAGACGTGCCGTTCCGCGATGATCCGCGTGGATCGCGCCGGGGCGAGATTTACGCCTGCCCTCATGTCCGGCTGGCGAGTCGGCGTGCGAATGGAATTCTCAGAAGGGAGAGTCGGTCATGAAGGCTCTGAAGAACCTTGTGGCGAAACTCGTCAAGGACGATTGCGGCGGCGAAGTGCTGGAATACGCGCTGATCGCCGGCCTGATCGTCGTGGCAGCCATCGCGGTGATCACCACCGTTGGAACCAAGGTTGTAGCCAGGTGGACGTCGCTCAGCAACTCGCTGTAAGCGGTCCGCGCGAGGGATCTGCCGCGACCCGGACGGGCGAGACGACAGACAGGAATGTCTGTCCTACCGTGGACGACAGGCAGGAATGCCTGTCCCACCGGCGGATCACGAGGGCACAACGCAATGGCACTGGAACGCCCGGGCTTGCAACCGGCGAGCCCGGGCGGCTCCACATCAGCATTCGTTTCTCCTGGAGGAAACACCGTGCGCTTCACGAACATGCTCAAGACGTTTGCCGCCGACGAACACGGCGGCGAGGTTCTCGAATACGCCCTGATCGCCGGACTGATCGTCGTGGCGGCCATCGCCGTCATAACCACGGTCGGCACGAAGGTCGTCGCCAGATGGACCAGCGTCAGCGACAGCCTCTGATATGCACTGGCAACGGCTCATCCCGTTCTTTCCGCTGGTCGCCATGCTGGGCATCGCGGCCGCGATCGATCTGCGCCGGCGACGGATTCCCAACTGGGTGACGCTGCCTTTGATGCTCGCGGGACTGGTTCAGTCGTGGACGGCCGCCGCCACCGTGGTACCGCTAGCTGCCTGGTTGGGATTGCTGGCCGGCGGGGGATTGTCGCTGCCGCTGTTTGTCCTTGGCGTTCGCGGCGGTGGGGATGTGAAGCTCCTGGCTGCGGTCGGCGCCTGGATCGGCCCCAAGGGCGTGTTGCTGGTGTACGCGGGGGCGGCCGTGGCGGGAATGATCCTGGTTCTCGTGCAATGCGCCGTGCAGCGGCGACTGCTGCAGTTGCTCAACCGCACCGCGCTGGTGGCGTTTAACCTGCGGCACGTGCGGCTGCTGGGCGCCAACAACGCGGCGTATTCGCTGACCAGCAGCCGGACCGTGGACAAGCCGCTCCCTTATGCCGTTCCCGTTCTGATCGCCGTCGTTCTGGTGCTCTGGCGCTGGAGGGCTGGTTGATGAACAGAATACGAAAATCCGCCCGTGGGAACACGGTCATCGAGGCCGCCCTGGTGTTGCCGATTCTCCTGAGTCTGGCATTCGGGACCATCGAGTTCGGCTACTATTTCTACATCAAACACAATCTGCAGGGGGCCGCCCGCGAGGGCGCGCGCGCCGCGATCGTGGCCGGGGCGACCAACGCCGACGTCACCACGGCGGTAACCGGGTCGCTCACGGCCGCCGGCCTGCAGAACTGCGGGTTCACCATCACCACCACCCCGACGGACGTGAGCACCGCAACCGGGACACAAACCATCACGGTGACCGTGCAGTGTACCTGGGGAACCGTGGGGGCGGGTCTGCGCCCGCTGCAACTCATTTCCGCCAGCAAGATCGTCAAGGGCACGGCCAGCATGCGTAACGAAGGCTGAGCGGCCGATAATCGGGCGGCTGACAGCCGGGTCGGCGGGTGGAGTTGCGCCGAGGTTCCAGTAACCCGTGACAACGCCCTAAACCACATCTCTCATTGGTCCGAACCAGAGGATGAGACTCCGCTTCGAAAGGGATCGCCCATGACGTGGAAGAACTGGATTCCGTTTGTGCTGGCGCTGGCCTTCGGCCTGGTCGCCGCCAAGATCGGCCGGGATGTTTTCGCCCGGTCGCGCCACACGACGGAGACCCAGGCCAACCTCGTGAATGTGGTCATCGCCCGCGCCGACATCGACGCCGGGGCGGTGCTGACCGAGCAGGATCTGGCCATGGGCAGGACTCCCGCCGACAGTGCGCCCAAAGGCACCTTCAGCACCGTCGCCGAGCTCGTCGGGCGGGTGGCCACGGTGCCGCTGGTGTCCGGGCTGGTCGTCGTGGAGCCGATGCTGGCGCCCGCCGGAGCCAACGGCGGCGCGCAGGCCCTGGTGCCGGTGGGGATGCGCCTGGTCACGGTCGAGGTGAATGAGTTCTCCGGCGTGGCCGGCCTGGTGGCGCCGGGGGCGCACGTCGACGTGGTTGCCACCCTGGCCGACGGGATGACGAACCAGCCTGTAACCAAGACGGTGGTCCAGAACGTGAAGGTGATCGCCGTGGGGCAGCGACTGGACACGCCGAACTTTCAGGGCAAGAAGACCGACAAAACGGAGACGGCTCCGGGCCGGAGCGTGACGCTGCTGGTCACGCCTCGCCAGGCGGAGGTGCTGGAGTTCATCAGCAGCTCCGCCAGGCTGAGACTGACGCTTCGCGGCCCCATGGATTCCGCCTCGGTGAACTCAAGACCCGGCATCAGCGTGGCCGACCTGCTCGAACGCCCGGCCGAAGTTCCGGACTGGTTCGCCGAGTGGCTTCTGCAACCCGCGAACACGGTTCCCGTCGCGCTTCCGAGCACCCGGCCGGTGGAAAACCCCGCGGTCGTCACGCCAGCGGTACCCCGGGCCACGCCGGTCCCCCAGCCGCGCGGTCGCACCGTCGAGGTCATCAACGGCGGCGAAATGACGACGGTCCGCTACGAACAGAAAGGCACCATGCCGGGCTCAGCCATCACCACCACCGAGGAAGAGCGCAAGTGAACCGGAGGAAACCATGACTGACAGCGTGTGCCGGCGCATCCTCTTCGGTGTTCTCACCGCGGGCGCGCTGTTGTTGACGGCCTCGACCGCCGGCGGCGCCGATGCGCCCCGCAGCGATGCCCAGCTCGTGACCGACGGACTCGACGCCGGCAAACTCCGGCTCTTCACGGGCAAGAGCGCACTGGTCCGGACAACTGTTGCCTACAAGCGTCTGAGCGTCGCCGATCCGGATATCGCGACGGCCCGTTCGGTCGGCGAAACGACCATCCTCCTCACCCCGAAGAAAGCCGGCTCGACCCAGCTTGTGGTGTGGGATGAACGCGATGCTTCGCAGATGATCGACGTCGTCGTCACCGCCGACATCGGGGTGCTGCAGGAACAACTCAAGCAGCTTTTCCCGGCCGCCAGTATCGCGGTGACGTCGGCCAACGGCAGCATCGTTCTGTCCGGCCGCGTGCCCAGCGCGCTGGTTGCCGATCAGGCGGTGCAGGTGGCGACGCCGTACGGAACGAAGGTGCTCAACCTGCTGGAGGTTTCCGGCGGGCGGCAGGTGCAGCTCCAGGTGCGCTTCGCCGAGGTCTCGCGCCAGGCGACGCAGGCCCTCGGTTTCAACGGCGCCTACGGCGACGGGGCTTTTGCCGGCGGCTCGAACATCGGGCAGCTCAATCCCACGAACATCATTCCCGGCGGCAGAGTGGGGGCGACGCCCCCGCAGGCCGGTTTCACGCGCGCCGTGCCCACCGTCAGCCCGACGGTGACGACATACGGCGCGGGGCAGATCGGCTCGTTCTATCTGGAGTATTTCGTCGAGGCCCTGCGGCAGAACAACCTGCTGCGGATCCTGGCCGAGCCCACGCTGGTTTCCGTGTCCGGACAGGAGGCATCTTTCCTGGCCGGCGGCTCGTTCCCGATCCCGGTCTCGGGCGGCGCGCAAAACGGCGGCAGCCCGGCCGTCACCGTCGAGTTCCGCGAATACGGCGTCAAGCTCAACTTCACTCCCATCGTCACCGGCGACGGCAAGATCCGTCTCAAAGTGTCTCCAGAGGTGTCCGACCTGGATTTCACGACGGCCGTCAAGTTCGATGGATTCGTGATTCCCGGACTCACGCAGCGGAAGGTCAGCACGACCATCGAACTGTCCGAGGGCCAGACCTTCGCCATCGCCGGGCTGCTCAACCAGAGCGTGAACGCTTCCAAGGACGTCACTCCGCTGCTGGGCGACCTCCCGGTGCTGGGGGCGCTGTTCCGCTCGGTGAATTATCAACGCAAGGAAACGGAACTGGTCGTTCTGGTGACGCCGCGGCTGGTCGAGGCCATGAATCCCGCCCAGGTCACGGCGGCCCCGGGCGAGTTCTGGCGCCATCCGACGGAAAACGATCTGTTCTTCAACCAGGACATCGGCGGACCGGCCGCTCCGCCCGCCGGCGCCGCCGCCAGAGAGCGCCCGCCCCGGTTCTACGGCGCCTACGGCTTTCAGCCGGCGACGCAAAAATAGATGTACGACGGTCTTTCAGAAGTCAGAGGTGTAGTCATGATCACGCAACTCAATTGTATCATTGTCGATGCCGACTCCGCCAATCGCACCGAGATGGCCAACTTCCTCGCGAATCTCGGGGTCAACGTCGCTTCGCAGATGGCCGTCACCGACTCGCTGCCGTCGCTGCTGGCCCGCCCGGCCGCGCCCCAGCTCGTGATCGTCAATCTCGATCCCAATCCGCAGGACATGCTCAAGCGGGTCGGCCAACTCGTCCGCCAGTTCCCCAGCGTCTACTTCTTCGCGCTGTCGCAGACGGTTGACCCGCATCTGCTCATGGAAGCGATGCATGTCGGCATCAAGGAGTTCGTGGCTCTGCCCATCAACGAGGAACGTTTCTCCGCCGGAATTGAACGCGTGGCCAATCTGTGCGGCATGGGCAAACGCGCCAAGATCGTGCATCTCATCCCGTCGCAGGGCGGCTGCGGTTCGACCACGGTCGCCTGCAACGTGGCCGCCTCGCTGGCGCGCGACCACAAGACCGTGCTGCTGGACCTCGACCTGATCCGCGGCGCCGCGGCCTCCAGCTTCGACCTGCATCCCCGCTACACGATCGCCGACATCATGGAATCGACCGACAAGCTGGATCCCCAGCTTCTGGACAGCGCGCTGTCGCTGCATGCGCCCTCGGGCCTGGCCGTGCTGGCGCGGCCGGAACTGGCGGAAGATTCGCAACGCGTCACCCAGCCCGGCATGGCGCGGCTCCTCAGCGTGCTCGGGCGGATGTACGACTACGTGGTCATCGACTCGCTGATGCACATCGACCCGGTGTACAACACCGTTCTCCAGGCCGCCGACCTGAACATCCTGGTGATGCAGTTGAACGTGCCCAGCGCCAAGAACACCGAGCGATTCGTCAATTCCATGCGCCGCCTGGGCATCGACTCGTCCAAGATACAGATCGTGGTCAACCGCTACGTGAAGAAAGGCTGGGACATCGCGCCCGAGGAAGTGGAGCGCACCCTGGGTCTGAAGATCAACTGGATGATTCCCAACGATTTCAAGAATGCGATCGCGGCCATCAACTACGGCGAACCGGTCGTCCTGCGCACGCCCAAGGCCGACATGAGTCTGAGCCTGTTCGACCTGGCCGACACGCTGACCCGGAAGGCCGCGTAAAGAAAGGGGAGACTGCCATGGGACTTTTCTCACGAAGCTCGTCCGCCGCCGCCGTGGCTCCGCCGCCGGCGGCGACCGCACAGGAACCACCGCCGCCATCGCCGCAGCCTCTGCGGCCGGCGCCTGCCATGTCCATTTCCACCGCCGTGCCCGAGCCCGCCGCGTACACTCCGCAACTGACCGAGCGGCAGTTGTATCTCCAGAAAACCAAGGTGCGGATCCACCAGCAGCTCGTCGAGCGGCTGGACATGCAGAACCTCCGCACCATGCCCCAGGATGTCGTCCGCCAGGAGGTCCGCAATCTCATTCGCGACATCTGCCACAGCGAAAAGAACCTCCTGTCCTCGGCCGAGCAGGAAAAGCTCATGGACGAGGTGATGGACGAGACCTTCGGTCTGGGTCCGCTGGAGACGCTGCTCAAGGACCCCGCCGTCAGCGACATCCTCGTCAACCGCTGGGACCGCGTCTACATCGAGCGCCGCGGCCGCATCGAACTCTCCGAGGTGGCTTTCCGCGACAACCAGCACCTGCGCCAGATCATCGACCGCATCGTCGCCAAGGTCGGCCGCCGCATCGACGAAGTCTCCCCCATGGCCGACGCGCGCCTGGCCGACGGATCGCGCGTCAACGCCATCATCCCGCCGCTGGCCCTGGACGGCCCGGCCATGTCCATCCGGCGCTTCGGCAGCAAGCCGCTCCAGGCCGAGGATCTGGTCCGCCACGGCGCCTTTCCCCAGGAGGTGATCGAGTTCCTCGCGGCCGCCGTCAAGGCGCGCTGCAACGTCCTCATCTCCGGCGGCACCGGTTCCGGCAAGACCACGCTCCTGAACTGCCTGTCCCGTTATATCCCCAACGACGAACGCGTCATCACCATCGAGGACGCCGCCGAACTCCAGCTCCAGCAGCCGCACGTGGTCCGCCTGGAAACCCGCCCGGCCAACATCGAAGGCAAGGGCGAGGTCAACCAGCGAGACCTCGTCAGGAACTGCCTGCGCATGCGACCCGATCGCATCGTCATCGGCGAAACCCGCGGCGGCGAGGCCCTGGACATGCTCCAGGCCATGAATACCGGCCACGAAGGCTCGATGACCACGGTCCACGCCAACAATCCGCGCGATGCCCTCTCCCGTCTGGAAATCATGGTGCTCATGGCCGGCTACGACATCCCCATGCGCGCCCTCCGCTCCCAGATTGCCTCGGCCATCCAGCTCATCGTCCAGGCGCGCCGCATCACCGGCGGACGGCGCAAGGTGACCAGCGTCAGCGAAATCGGCGGCATGGAAGGCGAGAACATCCAGATGCACGAGATCTTCAGCTTCGAGCAGACCGGCGTCGGCACCGACGGCCATGCCGAAGGCCAGTTCGTCTGCCACGGCATCATGCCCCATTGCCTCTCGCGTATCGAAAACCGTGGCATGAAACTGCCGCCCGATTTGTTCGAGCGGAGAATCGTCAAGGCGACTCCTGGTTGATAGTTGATAGTTGCCAGTCCAACAAACAACAAATAACGAATAACCAATTCATGGACTCCTCGCAACTCATCCTCTTGATCTCCCTCGCCGCTGGGATGCTGGCGTGGGGCATCGCGCAACTGGTTGTCGATCGGATGAATGATGGCCGCAAGGCCATCTCGCGCCGGCTCAACTCCGACGGGGCCGGCGATGTCGATGCGCTGCTTGGCCGCCGCAACGCCACTTCGGTCGTGCTGCAGATCAAGGGGTTGCCGCCGGTTCTGGCACGCAGCCGTTTCTGCCAGAACCTCAACCGCAAGCTGATCCAGGCATATCCCGACGCCAGCCTGGCGCGCCTGCTCGGCATCTGCGGGGCCCTGTCGGTCATCGGCTTCGTCTTGCTGGCGGCGGTGATGGATTCGGTCATCGCCGGTCTCGTTGGTGCGGTCGTGCTCGGGTACGTGCCCCTGATGTTCATCAACGCCCGGCGCAGCCGCAGGCAACGGCAGATCGCCGACCAGATTCCCGACGCGCTCGATTTCCTCTGCCGCATTCTCAAGGCCGGCCACAGCCTCTCCACGGGCATCCAGATGATGGGTGACGAGCTGCCCGCGCCCATCGGCCTGGAATTCCGCCGCTGTTACGACCAGCATTCGCTCGGCCAGTCGCTCGATCAGGCCCTCCGCGACATGTCCCTGCGCGTCGAATCCGCCGATTTCGCCTTCTTCATCACCGCGGTGCTCATCCAGCGCCAGACCGGCGGCGATCTCGGCGAGGTCCTCCGCAACATCTCCTCCATGATCCGCGCCCGGGTGAAACTCCAGCAGCACGTGAAGGCCATCACCGCCGAGGGCCGGTTCACCGGCTACATCCTCTTCGCGTTCCCGGCCGTTCTCTTCCTCCTCTCCTGGCTCTTCAACCCCGCCTACGCCGGCATCCTGCTCAGGACCGAGATCGGCAAGATGCTTCTCGGCCTGGCGTTCGTGCTGCAAATGCTCGGCCTGTTCGTGATCCGCAAGATCGTCAACGTCAAGGCTTAAGGGACGCACCATGTTCGAGCAAATCATCTTCATCGGTTCGCTCGCCGGCGTGGTCTCGACGATCGCCTGGATCCTGGCACGGTTCCTGTTCCGTGACGACGATGCGAAGATGCGCGACCGGCTCAAGGTCCGGCAGACCGGGACCGACGCTCGGCCGGAGAAGACCAGTCTGGGCGAATTCGTTCAGCACATCGGCGCGGCCGCCGCCAGTCCCTTCATGCCCAAGACCCGCGAGAAGCAGTCGGCAATCCGCCGGCAACTCGCCCTGGCCGGCATCTACGACCCGGCCGCCATCCGCGCCGTCATGGGGTTCAAGTTCATCCTGCTGCTGGGCGGCCTGGCGGGAGGTTACGTCCTGGGCGCATTCCTGGGGAACATGCTCCTCGGCTTCTCCGTTGGCGCCCTCATCGGCTACATGGTTCCGAGTTTCTGGATCAGGTCGCGGATCAAGTCCCATCGTCGGGCGCTGCAACTCGGGCTGCCCGATGCCCTCGACCTGCTGGTCGTCTGCGTCGAGGCCGGCCTCACGGTCGACGCCGCCATGCAGCGTGTCGGACATGAAATCGCCATCGGCCATCCCTCGCTCTCGCGCGAACTCGACATCACGCACATGGAAACCCGCGTCGGCGTTCCCCGGGCCGACGCCATGAGGAACATGGGAATCCGCACCGGCATGCCCCATCTCCAGACGCTGGCGACCATGGTCATCCAGGCCGAACGCTTTGGCACGTCCATCGCCGCCGCTCTGCGTGTCCATGCCGACACCCTTCGTTTCGAGCGGCAGAGCCGGGCCGAAGAAACCGCCGCCAAGGCGTCGGTGAAGCTCTCATTCCCCGTGGTGCTGTTCATCTTCCCGGCCGTTCTGATCGTCCTCGCCGGCCCGGCCCTGATCGGGCTGCTGAACAGCGCCCTGTTTGCAGATTGAAAGGCGAAATATGAAGAATCAAATCTCAAATCTCAAATCTGGAACGTCGAATCTGAAATCTGAAATTTCAAACTTAAAATTTCAAATTTCAAATCGCAAATTTCGAATTTCAAATCGCAGATCGCAGATCGCAAATTTCACCCTGCCCCTTCTTGCCGTCCTTGCCTTCGCCGGCTGCTCGTCGAGCCAGTCCGCCAGGACCGCGCAGGACACATTCTTCCAGTCCCCCGACGAGGTGCCGCTCACCACGTCTCTTTTCGACACCCAGGCCGCGCGCGGCGCCCGTGCCGACGCCACCCTGTATCCGCAGCACTTCGACGGTTCGCGACTGAACTCCCTTGGCAAGTCCAAGATCGACCTCATGCTCCGCGACACCGACGCCGAGCCGCCCGTCAAACTCTTCATCGACGGACAGTCCTCCGATCCCGCCTGGACCGCCCGCGCCGACGCCGTCAAGAAACACCTCGCGTTCATCGGCCTCACCGATCAGCAGTACGAAGTCCTCGCCGGCCCCAACCCCGCCACCTGGCATCCAGTGGCCAAGGACATCGAAGCCATGAACAAGCCCGACACCGCCTCGGCCACCGGCGCCCCGCCGACCATGTCCACCGCCTCCACGCCGCCGAGTCCCAAGTGACCCGATTACACATCGCGTCATCTGGTTGCTCCATCCTCCAAGCAGGCGGGGAACTTGGTATCATCGGTGGCCCCGGGAACGGCTATCCTCCGATGTTGTGGCGTTGTGGCCGTTCCTGTGTGGACAGCGTCACGATCCGCGGTAGCATGTAGGCACGCAGCCGGGAATGGCCCGGCGCGCGGCGAAGAAGGAGACGGACCATGCTCCGAGAGTTCACGGTCGATAATTACAAGTCCCTCATCAATGTGACATTCAAACCTCATGCGATGAACCTGCTGTTGGGGCTGAACAACGCAGGCAAGACCACGCTTTGTCAGGCACTTAAGTTTGCCTCAATGACGACGCAGTGGTCATTGGACCAATGTGCGGACTTCGTGGCTGGTGGGCGTGTCGGTATTACCAATTTCTTCTTCGCCAAACCCACGGTTGGCTTCACGATCAAGGCTGATGTGCCGTTTGAGGGGCAGCCACTGACGTTTGAGTATCAGTTGACCATATCTGCTCCGACCTCGCCTACGCCAAACCCAACCCTGGAGGTGGAGTCGGAAAAGCTCTCGGTCACGGGCGGGAAGTTCAATGGAGTGACGTTGCTTGAAAATACCCGTCACGGCGTCAGGCTTCTGCACGAAGGCGACTTCGTGAATCGGAATCAGGCGACACTGGTGCAGACAACGGCGCCCCGTGATGTGACCATGCTGAATCGTCTCTATGAACTCGATACCAATGCGCGGGCCAACACCTTCAAGAAATACCTTGCCTCATGGCAATACTATGCGCTATCTCCCGACGCAGTTCGGGGGTCGCTGCACAGGCCCAACGAGACCTCGCTGAACTCGGACGGCGGTAACCTCGCCTCGGTGATCTACCGCCTGAAGACCATTGATGAACGCAGTTACCGGAAGCTGCTGGAGTATGTGCGCAAAATTGAGCCGGCCATTGACGTGATCAACTTCCATGTGGCTTCCGAGAACAACGTATTCATGTTCTTTGAGGATTCCCACGGTCATCGGCTTCCGGCCTCCAACGCCTCGGCAGGCACCTTGCGCTACCTGGCGCTTGTCTACGTCCTTCTGGTGCAACCGTCCCTGAAACTCGATCCGCTCATTATCATCGAGGAGCCGGAGAATGGGGTTTACGTGGGGAACTTCAAAGATGCGCTGGCGCTGGTCGACCAGGGGACGGGCAAGCCGCAGATCATCTTCACCACCCATTCGCCATATTTCATCGACTTGTTCGACACCCGCTTGGACAGCCTGTTCTTCATTCGGCGGACCAAGGAGAATTCCATACTGACACAGCCCGATGTTGAGAAGGTCCGGGCGCGACTCGCTGATTTCCCTCTTGGCGAACAGCATTACCGGGAGATGCTCGGATGAAAATCGGCTACTACGTTCAGGGAGCGATGGATGTGGCGTTCGTCTGCGGTTTGGCCCAGCGATGGTGCCCGCGGGCGGAACTGGCCGAACCGGTCATGCGAGGATCATCGAAGGAGACGTTTCGGCGAGAGATTCGCAAGGCGATGCTCGACTTGCGCGACGCCAAAGGGTGCGACATTCTTGTCGTACTCACCGACTCGGATGTGAACTCCTGGCGCGACGTAAAACGCCAAGAAAGCGCGAAAGTCCCGGACACATGTCAGCACCTATGCGTCTTCGGCGTGGCCGAGCGAAATATAGAGTGCTGGCTGTCGATCGACCGTCAACAACTCGCAGCCCAACTGGATTGCGGACCCGATGACATACCTATGGATGATCCCTCTGGGTTCGTAAAGCGGAGATTCGGCATGGGCGAGCGCGATGAGCAGCGACAGGCTGCCAAGGAGCGGGTGCGCGACTTTGTGGCAACCGCGAATCTCAAGGCTTGGATTGATGGCTCCGATTCCTTTGGCGACTTCTACGAAGAAGCGAGGCGGTTGGCCGTCCAAGTGGACTGCGACATGGTCAACGAGAGAGACGTGGTCTGATGGCGTGTTCTACGAGTCCGAGGACTCTTCAGGCGTCAAATCAGAGTCGTAAATTGCAGATTCCCATTCCCCGCGTGGTATAATCCTCTCACCATGCCTCTCCCCGTCCTGTCGGACAAAGACAAGCTCCTCTCCGTCAAACGGGTGCTGTCGCAGCACACGGCGCCGGCGGCCCCCGAGCTCATCCGCAAGCATGACAACGGCGACATCGAGTGCCTGGCCTGCGGCCATACCTGCCTCGTCAAGCCCGGCCGCGACGGCGTCTGCCGCGTCCGCTTCAACGACGAAGGCACGCTCCGCGTCCCCTTCGGCTACGTCGCCGGACTCAACTGCGACCCGATCGAGAAGAAACCCTTCTATCACCTGCTCTCCGGCTCCGACTGCCTCACCTTCGGCATGCTCGGCTGCGACTACCACTGCGGCTATTGCCAGAACTGGGTGACCTCGCAGATGCTCCGCGATCCGACCGCTTCCGCCAACGCCACCCTCGTCACGCCCGAGCAGATCGTCGCCGCCGCCCTCCAGCACCAAGCCCCCGTGATCGCCAGCTCCTACAACGAGCCGCTCATCACCTCCGAGTGGTCGGTCGCCGTCTTCAAGGTCGCCCGCCAGAGCGGCCTCCGCTGTGCCTACATCTCCAACGGCAACGCCACGCCGCAGGTGCTCGACTACATCCGCCCGCACCTCGACGGCTACAAGATCGACCTCAAGAGCTTCGACGACAAACACTACCGCCAGCTCGGCGGCGTGCTCGACCATGTACTGAACACCATCCGCATGGTCAAAGAGCGCGGCCTCTGGCTCGAGATCGTCACGCTGCTCGTGCCCGGATTCAACGACAACCCCGACGAGCTTCGGCGCATGACCGACTTCATCGCCTCCGTCGATCCGCTCATCCCCTGGCACGTCACGGCTTTCCATCCTGACTACAAGATGACCGATGGCTACCGCCGCACCAGCAATTCCGACCTGCTGAAGGCCGTCGACATCGCCCGCGCGGCCGGCCTCAGGTACATCTATCCCGGCAATCTTCCCGGCCAGGTCGGCGACTACGAGAACACCCGTTGCCATCACTGCAGCGCCCTGCTGGTCTCTCGCCACGGCTTCCTCGTCCAGCAGACCCGCATGAAAGCCGACGGTCTCTGCCCCGACTGCGGACGCCCCATCCCCGGCATTTGGGGCACTCCCTCCGGCCACCGCGACGGCATGATCCGCCGCATCGCGTGAGTGCGGCGCACAGGTGATCGGTCATCGGTGATCAGTGATCGGTACGGGTGCTCACCGTTCACCGATGACCGATCACTGATGACCGATTACCCTTTACCCTCGCCCGCTGCCCTCAACTTCCCCCGCCTCCCGCTGTACACTGGTTAACCGCGCGTGGGTGATTCGATCATCCCGCCGGCAGGAGTACACCGTTGTCCATGAACCCGGGCCTGAAAAAGTGGGTGAAGTTCGCCCTCCGCTGGGGAATCGCCGTCGCCGGCATCTGGTGGGTCTTCTCCCAGATGACGCTGCGCGATCACGTGCTGGTTCTGGAGGAGGAAAACCGCCCCGTCGCCGCGGCGCTGGCGGCCAAGGCCCTGGAGTCATCGCCCAAATTCGAGATTTACGATCCCGCGACCGGCCAGCGGCGGGTGGTGCCGCGTAAGGCGGTGGTCAACGCGCCTGAGAAGAAGGGCACCTGGCTGACCTGGCGGGGACCCGACGGCCCGGTGACCAGCACGCTCCTGGCGCTTGACCTATCGGAGAACCTGCGCACGGTCAACAGCTATCTCGTGGAAGACCCCGAAACCCATCGCGGCCGCTGGATCGGCCCCGGCGAACTGGTGCAGCCCTACACGCTCCACGTCCCGCACCCTCGCGTCGAGGTGGGCGTGCTCAGCCTCATCGCCCTGGCCGATCCGGCGCTGCTCCTGCTCTGCGTGCTGATCTTCCCGATCAACTACCTCATCACCAGCTTCCGCTGGCACGAACTGCTCAAGGCCGTGGGCATCCAGCTTGGCGGCGGACGCGTCTTCGTGCTCAACATGGTCGGCTCGTTCTACAACACCTTCATCCCCGGCACCACCGGCGGCGACGTGCTCAAAGCCTACTATGCCAGCAAACACACCACCCACCGCGCCCACGCCGTCATGAGCGTGGTCGTCGACCGGCTCATCGGCCTGGTCGCCCTCATCATCCTCGGCGGCGTGCTCTCCGCCTGGCAGTATTTCCACACCGATCCGGCCAACATCGCCATCCGCCTCGCGTGCGGCCGGGTCGCCGTCGGATCGGGCGTGCTGGTGGTCCTGGCGCTCGTCGCCGTCGAACTTCTGGTTCACCCCACGCTCAGCCGCATCAGCGGCATGGCCTTCCTGCTGCGCCGTCTCCCCATGCAGCGCCTCGTGCAGACCATCGTCGGCGTGTTGACCACCTATCGCAGCCGCTGGAAACTCGGCCTGGCCATGCTGGTGACCACCTTTCCCGTACATATTACCACGGTGATCTCCGCCACCCTCGCCGGCAAGGCGTTCGGCCTGCCCATGCCGGCGCTCTATTACTTCGTCTGTGTACCGGTGATCGTGCTGGTCGGCGCCGTGCCGATTTCCCCTCAGGGCGCCGGCGTCATGGAGTTCTTCGCCATTGCCCTGACGCGACAATACGGCGTGACCGTGTCGCAGGCGTTTGCGCTCACCATGTCCATCCGCCTCGTCCAGATCATCTGGAACCTCACCGGCGGCATCTTCGTCTTCCGCGGCGGCTACCACGCCCCGACCGCCGAGGAGGAGAAGGAACTGGAGGAGGACGAGGCGGGGGAGTGATCGGTGATCGGTAATCAGTGATCAAGACCGATCACCGATGACCGTTCACCGCTCATCCCTGCGGCTCCTGCGGCGGCTGCTGTGGCGGCTGTTGTTGCTGCTGGCGCATCTGCTGCATCCGCTGGTGATACCGCTGCAGCGCTGTTGCCAGCGCATCGATCGTCCGCGGCATCTGGGCGGCCGCCATGTAGATGCGGGCCGACACCGCGCTCGTCGGGAAGAAGTTGGTGATGAAGTCCATGAAGAACTCCGCCGGCGTGTGGCCCACCATGACCGCGTTGGAATACACG
>JBIOJL010000043.1:0-21967 GCA_044450885.1 Tepidisphaerales bacterium | reverse complement strand
GGATTGTTCGAGGGTGTTCTGGAGATCGCGGAGATTCACCCAGGCGTTGCGGACGCCGCGCTGGCCGCCGGTGAGCGTGAAGAGGGCGGCCATGGAGCGCTCGGGAGCGATGGCCGCGTTCTGGGCCCGCAGGCTGGTGGTGACCTGCGCCAAGCCGCGCTTGGCCATGGCGGCATCCAGCGGGACATCCTGCTGCAATGGGAGCGAGAGCAGGACCGTCTCGTGCGGGCCCAGGCCGCCGAGCGATTCCGACAGATCGCGGTTGATGACCGCCTGCCCGGGCTTCTGGTCGAGCCAGCGATCGAGAGCGAGGATGGAGACATCGGCCGCGCGGAGCCGGCCGGCTTCGCGGGCAGCGCCGCCCTTGAGGGCAATGCCCGCGGCCGCGGGCGCGAAGTCCTTGTCATATCCGGGGGCAGCGCCAAGGCGTGTGGCAAGATCCTGCGGGATGAAGCGGTTGGAAACCAGGGCATAGTCCACCGGACCGAGGCGGCGCGTGGCCAGCGCCGCGAGCGAACTGCGCACGCTGTCGCCCACGAGCAGGGCGCCGGTAAGGACGGCCGTGGCGACGGCCAGACCGGCGACGACCGCGAGGTTGGCCCAGCGGAAGTACCAGAGGTTTCTCGCAAGCAGCTTGAGCGTGGACATGATTTCACTCGGCTGTCAGCAGGCCATCCGACATACGCAAGCGGCTGTCAAACGTGTGGGAAAGCTCTGCGCTGTGCGTCACCACGATGAGCATCGCCCCGTCGGCGGCGGCCAACTCGCGAAGCAGCTTGCCGACCGCCTGGGCGGCGAGGGAATCGAGATTGCCCGTGGGCTCGTCGGCCAGCAGGAGCGTCGGCCGGTTGAGCAAGGCGCGGGCGATGGCGACGCGCTGGCGCTCGCCGCCTGAGAGTTCGGAGGGCAGGTGGCTCATGCGATCGGAGAGCCCCACGCGCCCGAGCAGTCCGGCCGCGCGGGCGGAGTCCTGACCGCGCACCGGCCCCGCCGCCAGCCGGGCGACAAGCACATTTTCGACGGCGGTGCATTGCGGCAGCAGGTGGTGGTCCTGGAACACGAAGCCGACGTGGTGAGAACGGAAGGCGGCGAGTTCCCCGGCCCCGAGCGAGAACGGATCGGCGTCGGCCAGGCGCAGCGTGCCGGAGCTCGGCCGGTCGAGCGTGCCGAGGATGTTGAGCAACGTGCTCTTGCCGGAGCCGCTGGGGCCGACGATGGCCATGGACTTGCCGGTGGCCAGCTCAAACGAGACGCCCCTGAGCACGACGAGCGGCTCGCCGGGCGTGGGGTACTCTTTGCGAAGATCACTTGCGACGAGCGTGTTCGCCATGTCTTCCCCTTGTCTTGCGGCCGGACGATCGCGGCTGAAGCGTCTCGGCATTGGCGCGGGCTTCCAGTCTGCACGGGCGTGCCCGCAAATCCGTGAGGGCCGTGCTCCTGCACGGCCGGGTGTGGCCACCCGGCGAAGCGGCCGCAGGGACTGCGGCCCTCCCGGAAGAATGGTCACGCCCGTCTGCACCGACCCGATAGCAGGCTGGAAGCCCGCACCACAACTTCAGCCGCGACGAGCGACTGAATCCGAACCGGACGCCGCCGGTCGACTCACCAATTTACCCGCGGAGGGCCGGATATACACGGGGCGGCGGCGGAATTGGAGACGATGGTGGAGCATGACACATCGGCGGGGCAAATCAAGCCGCAGAGCGGCGAGAGCGTAGCCCAGGGCGTAGGCGTGGGACGAATCAAGAGCAACATCGAAAAGCCCAGTGGCGAAAGAAGCGGGGAGAAGGACCTCTGTCGCCCCTTCGGGGCTGATTCTGTGGTGGAGGAGGCGATGACATTGGGTCGCTCGTTTCCCCACGGCTTACGCCGTGGGCTAATGTCTATCGCCCTTCCAGGGCTGAAGAAGCACAGCGCTATCGCGATTTTGTCATGCACCCGAGGCAATGGCGGCGGCAGGGTTCGGCAAACGAGTCCATTAACCGCGATCGCAGTCCACGGCCGCGATCAGCGATCGCGGCTACAAATCGGTCGCGGATGCTCGAGTTACTGCTGCGGTCGCTCCACGGGCGAGGCACCGGTGGAGTCCACGGGTCCTCCTGGATTCCAGCCACCGCCCAGAGACTTGATCAGCACGACCGTCGAGATGAGCCGCTGGCTGCGGATCTGCACGGCGAGCAGTTCATTGCTCAACAGGGTGCGCTCCGCGTCCACCACCTGAAGGTAGGTGGCGAGGCCGCTGCGGTACTGAAGGTCGGCCAGACGCAGGTATTCGCGCGAGGCGTTGACGGCCAGGTCCTGTGCCGCGGCCTGGTCGGCGCGCATGTGCAGGTCGGTCAGGGCATCCTCGACATCGCGGATCGCTCCCAGCACACTGCCGCAAAACGTGGCGGTCAGTTCGTCATATCGAGCCTTGGCCTGGGCGACAGCGGCGGTGAGCTTCCCGCCATTGAAGATCGGGATCGAGACGTTCGGCCCGAGCGACCAGAAGCGCTGCTGCCAGTCGAGGGCGTTTGCAAAACTTGGGCTTTCGAAACCCGCGGCGCCGGTGAGTTGGAAGGTGGGATAGAGCTGGGCGGTTGCCACGCCGATCTGGGCGTTGGCGGCGATCAGGTTCTGCTCGGCCTCGGCGACATCGGGGCGCTGCCGCAACAAGTCGGCGGGCAGCCCGGCGGGAATCGCCGGCGGCGCGACGTTGAGCGGGCGCACCGCGATCGTCAGTTCCGAGGGTGCCCGCCCGAGCAAGATTGCCAGTGCATGCTCGGTGTCGGCCCGTTGCCGGCGCACATCCACCTGCTGCGAAATGGTGGAGTTGAGCAGCGCGACGGCCTGCTGCTCGTTGATCCGGCTGGCCAGGTCCGCCTTGACCTGTTTCTGCGTCAACTCAACCTGCGTGCGATACGAATCGACCGTATGCGAGAGCAATTCATCCTGCGCATCGAGCAGTCGCAGGGTGAAATAGTTCTGGGCCACGTCGGCGGCGAGCGTCAGCAGGACCACGCCGTAGTCGTCCGCGGACGCCTGCACCTGCGCGGTGGCCGCTTCATAGGATCGCCGCACCCGGCCCCAGACGTCAATTTCGTAGGAGAGATCAAAAGGGATGACGACGGTCTTGATCTGTCGCGGGGATGCGGCCGCCCCGGCAGCGCCGCCGGCGGTCGGGTTGGTCCGCGACCAGGTCGCCGCCGGGTTGGCGGTAATGACCGGGTAGAACTGGCTGCCGGTGATCCGCGCCGCCGCGCGGGCCTGCACGACGCGGGCCATGGCCGCCTGCAGGTCGGGGTTGGCCGACAGCGCCGCTTGCTCCAGCGTGTTCAGTTCCTCATCGCCAAAGAAGCGCCACCAGTCCGCCGAGATTTCCGCATTGGCGGCATTGCGCGTGGTGGGGCTCTTGTACGCGGCGGGCATGCTGATTTCCGGCCGGCGATAGTCCGGACCCACATTACATGAGGCCAGGGCGGTACACAGCACCACGCCGAGGCTGCCGATGAACAGTTTGCGATGGAAGCCGATCATTTCGTTCCTCACTTCAAGCGTACACGACACGTGAAACGACGGACAAGAATGTCTGTCGTACGGCAGGCAGGAATGCCCGTCCCACCGCTCGCCCGCGCTACGCCTCAGCCAGCAGGGCCGGCACCGGCGACGTACCGGAGCGCAGCCGATTGAACCACAGGCGCATCCTATCGAGATACAGGTAGATCACCGGTGTTGTATAGAGCGTCAGCATCTGGCTGAACATCAGCCCGCCCACGATCGCGATCCCCAGCGGCCGTCGCAGTTCGGCGCCAACGCCCATGCCCAGCGCCAAAGGCAGGCCGCCCAGCATCGCCGCCATCGTGGTCATGGTGATCGGCCGGAACCGCAGCAGGCACGCCTGGAAGATCGCATCCCGCGGGCTCAGTCCCTGGCTGCGTTCGGCGGCCAGGGCGAAGTCGATCATCATGATGGCGTTCTTCTTGACGATGCCGATCAGGAGGATGATGCCGATCATGCCCATCACGTTGAGCTCGGTCCCGAAAGCCAGCATGGCGACCAGTGCGCCGACACCGGCCGACGGCAACGTCGAGAGAATCGTGATCGGGTGAATGAAGCTCTCGTAAAGCACGCCCAGGACGATGTAAACTGTCGCCAGCGCCGCGATGATCAACAGAAGCTGGTTGCTGAGCGAATCCTGGAACGCCTGCGCGGTCCCCTGGAATTTACCTCGAATCGAACCCGGCAGGCCGACGTCCCGCGCGGCGTTCTCCACGGCAATGACCGCGTCGCCCAGGGAATAGCCGGGGAGCAGGTTGAAGGAGATCGTTACCGCCGGGAACTGTCCCTGGTGGGGGATGGACAAGGCGGAGGTTGAGGTTGCGTAGTGGGCGATGGCGCTCAAGGGTATCTGACCGGCATTGGTGGACTTGACGTAGATTTGCTTGAGCCCTTCGGGGTTCTGGTTGAACTGCGGATCGACCTCCATCACCACATGGTATTGGTTGAGCTGCGTATAGATGGTGGATACCTGGCGCTGGCCGAAGGCGTCGTAGAGGGTGTCGTCGATCATCTGGGTGCTGACCCCGAGCCGGGAGGCGGTTGGGCGGTCGATGGCCAATGCCGCCTGCAGGCCGCCGTTCTGCTGATCGCTGCTGAGGTCGGTAAGGCCCGGCAGCGTGCGCATCTTTGCCAGCATCTTGGGCGACCACTCGCTGAGTTCATCGAGAGTTTCGCCCTGGAGCGTATACTGGTATTGGGCTGGACCCAGGCGCCCGCCAACGCGAATATCCTGCACGGATTGCAGAATGCACATAGCGCCGGGAACCCGGCCAAGTTGGGGCCGGACACGATTCATGATCTGGTCCGCCGAGAGTTTTCGTTCGCTCAGCGGCTTGAGGTTGATGAACATGCGTCCGGAGTTGGCCGCGCCGCCTCCGCCGGTGAAGGCGATGACGTTCTGGACTCCCGGATCCTTGCCGATGATCCCCGCGAATTCCTCCATGAGTCGCTTCATGGTCTGGAACGAAGTGTCCTGGTCGGCCGTGATCATCCCCATCATGCGCCCGGTGTCCTGCTGCGGGAAGAATCCCTTGGGCACGATGACGTAGAGCGCGACCGTGCTGGCGAGCGTGAGCACGGTGGCGATGAGCATGACCAGCGGATGGCGCAGGCACGCCGCCAGCGTCTTTTCGTAGATCCAGAGGATCCAATCGAAGACCCGCTCGCTTGCCCGATACAGCGGACCGTGCTCTTCGGGGCGGCGGTGCTTCAGCAGGAACGCGCACATCATGGGCGTGGTGGTCAGCGAAATGACCATGGAAATTGCGATGGCCACCGACAGCGTCACCGCGAATTCGCGGAAAAGCCGCCCGATGATGCCGCCCATGAGCAGGATGGGGATGAACACCGCGACCAGCGAGACACTCATTGAGACGACGGTAAAGCCGATCTCCCTGGCTCCCTGAAACGCCGCCGGCATCGGTTTCATGCCCTGCTCGATGTGGCGCATGATGTTCTCGATGACCACGATGGCGTCGTCGACGACGAACCCCGTGGCGATGGTCAGGGCCATCAGCGAGAGGTTGTCCACGCTGTAGCCGCAGAGGTACATCACTCCGAAGGTGCCGATCAGCGACACGGGCACGACCACGCCGGGAATGAGCGTCGTCCGCCAGTCGCGCAGGAACAGGAACACGACGAGGATCACCAGAGAAATGGAGATGCCCATGGTGATTTCGATATCGCGGACCGATGCCCGGATGGTGGTCGTCCGGTCCATCACCACGTCCAGTTTCATCCCCGCCGGGATTTCGGCCTGCAACTGCGGCTTCAGCGCTTTAACGCGATCCACCGCGTCGATGATGTTGGCGCCCGGCTGGCGGAAGATGATCAGGGATATGGCCGGCTTGCCATCGGCCAGACCGTGAGTGCGGATGTCTTCTACGGCGTCGGTCACGGTGGCGATGTCGCTCAGATGCACGGCCGCGCCGCGCTTGTAGGATACGATCAATGGCCGGTATTCGGCCGCCTTGCGCAACTGGTCGGTGGCGGTGATCGACCAAGTGCGGTCGTCATCCGCGACCGAGCCCTTGGGCCGATTGGTGTTGGCGGCGGCCAGCGAATTGCGAATGTCATCCAGCCCCAGGCCCATGTTGTTCAGCACGGTGGGGTTGACGTCAACGCGAACGCCGGGCAGCGCGCCGCCGCCGACGCTGACCTGCCCCACGCCGGGCACCTGCGAAAGTTTCTGTTGGAGGATGGAAGCGGCCGCATCGTACATCCGCGCCTTGCCGTAGGTGTCGGAGGTGATCGCCAGGATCATGATCGGGGCGTCGGCGGGGTTGACCTTGCGATAGTTAGGGTTGTTGGGCAGGTTGGCGGGCAGTTCGCCGCGCGCGGCGTTGATGGCGGCCTGCACGTCGCGCCCGGCCGCGTCGATGTTGCGGTTGAGATCGAACTGGAGGGTGATATTCGTCGAGCCCAGGGAACTCGACGAGGTCATTTCCGTTATGCCGGCGATGCGCCCGAACTGCCGTTCCAACGGGGTCGCCACGGCCGAGGCCATGGTCTCGGGGCTGGCGCCCGGCAGCCCGGCCGACACGTTGATGGTCGGAAATTCCACCTGCGGAATCGGGGAAACCGGCAGGCAGAAATAGGCGACGGCGCCGGCCATGGTCAACGCGATCGTCAGCAGCGTGGTTCCCACGGGGCGACGGATAAACGGCGAGGAGACGCTCATGCCCCCTCCACTGCCGTCGATTCCGGCGGCGGCTCTTCGGCTTGGCGGGCGCGCTTCCGGGAGAACCGCCTGGCCAGGCGATCGAAGTAAAGATAGATGACCGGCGTCGTATAGAGCGTGAGGATCTGGCTGAAGATCAGCCCGCCGATGATGGTGATGCCGAGCGGCCGGCGCAATTCGGAGCCCACGCCCGAGCCCAGCGCCAGCGGCACGGCGCCGAGCATGGCCGCCATCGTGGTCATCATGATCGGGCGGAAGCGCAAGAGGCACGCCTGGTAAATCGCCTCGCGGGGCGGCTTGCCCTCGTTGCGCTCGGCATCCAGCGCGAAGTCGATCATCATGATCGCATTTTTCTTGACGATGCCGATCAGCAGGATGATGCCGATGAGCGAGATGACGCCCAACTCCTCCTTGCACAACAGCATCGCCAGGATCGCGCCCACGCCGGCCGACGGCAGCGTCGAGAGGATGGTGATCGGGTGGATGTAACTCTCGTAGAGCACGCCGAGCACGATGTACACCGTGACCAGAGCGGCCAGAATCAGCAGTGGTTCGTTGGTCAGCGAAGCCTGGAACGCCTGTGCGGTCCCCTGGAAGCCGACCTGAATGCTCAGCGGCAGCCCGATCTCGGCCTTGGCGGCGTCGATCGCCTTCACCGCCTCGCCCAGCGACGCGCCGGGCGCGAGGTTGAAGGAAACGGTCACGGCCGGGAACTGGCCCTGATGGTTGACCGACAGCGGCGCCGGCAATTCTTCGATGCGCGTGAACTGGCTGAGCGGCACCGACCCGCCGGCCGCCGAACGGATGTAGATGCTGGAGAGATCCTGCGGCCCCCTGCGGAACTGGGGCTTGACCTCGAGCACCACGTGGTACTGGTTGAGCTGGGTGTACATGGTGCCGATCTGCCGCTGCCCGAAGGCGTCGTAGAGGGCGTCGTCGATCATCTGCGGGGTGATTCCCAGACGCGAGGCCGTGCTGCGATCGATGACCAGCTTCGCCTGTCGCCCGGAATTCTGCTGGTCGCTGGCCACGTCGCGCAGTTCCGGCAGCGACTGGAGCTTCTCGACGAACTTGGGCGTCCAGGCGGCCAGTTCCGCCGCGTCGGGGTCCTCGAGGGAGTATTGGAACTGGGTGCGGCTGACGCGATCCTCGACGGTGAGGTCCTGCACCGGCTGCATGAAGAGCGTGATGCCCTCGACTTGGGCCAGTTGCGGTTGCAGCCGGCGGATGACCTCGGAGGAGGTGATATCGCGGGTTTCCCCGGGATTCTGGAGCGGCTCCCGCTTGATGTAATGCAGGAGCATCGCCATGTAAGTTTCCGGCAGCGGCTTGAGGTTGATCTGGATGCGCCCGCTGTTGGGCGTCAGGTTGGTGCCGTCCACGCCGATGAATGATGACAGGCTGTCCACCGCCGGATCCTCCAGGATCCGCTCGGCCAGCGCCTGTTGCCGGCGCGACATTTCGGCGAAGGAGACATCCTGCCGCGCCTCGGAGACGCCCTGGATCACGCCCGTATCCTGCACGGGGAAGAAGCCCTTGGGGACGTAGATGTAGAGGTAGATCGTCCCCACGAGGGTGGCGATGGCGATCAGCAGCGTCGTGAATTGATGCTTGAGAACGCCGCCCAGCGTCCACGCGTACCACCCGATGATCGACTGGTAGACGTGTTCCGACATCCGGAACAGCCGCCCCTGCTGCGCTTCGGGCTTGTGGCGCAGCAGCTTCGAGCACATCATCGGCGTCAGCGTCAGCGACACCACGGCCGACACCAGAATGGTGATGCTGAGCGTGACCGCGAATTCGCGGAAGAGCCGCCCGACGATGTCGCCCATGAACAGCAGCGGGATCAGCACCGCGATCAGCGAGATGGTCAGCGAGACGATGGTGAACCCGATCTGGGCCGAGCCTTTAAGGGCGGCGCGCAGCGGCGATTCGCCCTCCTCGATGTAGCGCGAGATGTTCTCGATCATCACGATCGCGTCGTCCACCACGAACCCCGTCGAGATCGTCAACGCCATGAGCGACAGGTTGTTCAGGCTGTAGCCCAGCAGGTACATCGCCGCGAACGTCCCGATCAGCGAGAGCGGCACGGCCACGCTGGGGATCACCGTGGCGGCGAGGTTGCGCAGGAACAGGAAGATGACCATGACCACCAGCGCCACGGTGAGCAGCATTTCGAATTGCACGTCCTCCACCGAAGCGCGAATGGTGACCGTCCGGTCGGTGAGGATCGCCAGGCCCACGGACGAAGGCAGCGAGCTCTTGAGCTGCGGCAGGAGGGTCTTCACCCGGTCCACCACGCTGATGATGTTTGCCCCCGGCTGGCGCTGGATGTTGACGATGACGGCCGGCGCCTTGTTCATCCACGCCGCCTGACGGACGTTCTCGGCATCGTCGACGACATCGGCCACGTCCGACAGCTTCACCGGCGCGCCGTTGCGGGTGACGGCGCTGCCGTTGGCATATTTCATGAACAGCGGCTTGTACTGCTCGCTGGTGAGGAGCTGGTCGTTGGCGCCGATGGTGTACGCCTGGCGCGGGCCGTCGAAGCTGCCCTTGGCCTGGTTGACGTTCGCCTGGGCGATCGTGGTCCGCAAATCCTCCATGTTCAGCCCCAGCGCGGAAAGCGCCAGCGGATTCGCCTGCACGCGAACGGCCGGTTTCTGCCCACCGCTGATGCTCACGAGCCCGACTCCCGGAAGCTGCGCGATCTTCTGCGCCAAACGCGTGTCGGCGAGGTCTTCAACCTTGGACAGCGGCAGCGTTTTGGAGGTCAGCGCCAGCGTGAGAATCGGCGCATCGGCCGGGTTGGTCTTGCTGTAGACCGGCGGATTGGGCAGGTTGGGCGGGAGGTAGGTGGACGCGGCGTTGATGGCCGCCTGCACCTGCTGCTCGGCCACGTCGATGTTCAGCTCGAGCGTGAACTGGAGGGTTATGACCGAAGCGCCCTCGGCGCTGGTCGAGGTCATCTGCTTGAGGCCGGGCACCTGCCCGAACTGCCGCTCGAGCGGCGCGGTGACGGCCGACGCCATCACGTCCGGGCTGGCGCCGGGATAGAACGTCAGCACCTGGATGGTCGGGTAATCCACCTGGGGCAGCGCCGAGACGGGCAACTGCTTGTAGGCCACGAAGCCGACGAGGATGATCGCGACCATCAGCAGCACGGTCGCGACGGGCCGCATGATGAACGGTTGCGATGGGTTCATAACCTGCCTTCGGGACCGGCGGTGGGGTGGGCGGCATCTGTCGGACGGGCGCCTCCGGCGGGCGGGATCGCGCCCGCGGGCCGGGTCGTGCCGTCAGAAGGCGCGCCGGACGGGCGGGTCGTGCCCGAGGGACGCGTAGTCGAACGTGCGGCGACCTTGCTTCCCTGCTGAAGCTTGTCGACCCCCTGCACGACCACCGTATCGCCCGGGGCGAGCCCCTTCTCAATCGCGAGCTGGTCCACCGCGTTGGCGCCGACGGCCACCTCCCTGGCCCCCGTCACCACATCCCGGATCTCGACCTTCTCGTCCGGCTTGACCACATAGACGAACGGCGCGCCGGTCGGGCCATATTGCACCGCCGCCGCCGGCACGATGACCGCGTTCTTCTTCGTGTCCACGAGCACGCGCACGTTCACGAACTGGTTGGGGAAGAGCGAATCGTCCTTGTTCTCGAACTCGGCCTTGAGCTGAACGGTGCCCGTGGTCGGGTCCACCTGGTTGTCGATGGCCGCCAGCTTTCCCGTCGCCAGCTTCACTTTCAGGTCGCGATCGAACGCTTCGACGGGGACCGGATGCTCCGGCGTGGCCGCCTTCATCGCCTTCATCACATCGGGAATGTTGTCCTGCGGCAGGGCGAAGGCAACGTTAATCGGCTGCAATTGCGTGATGACAGCCAGCCCGTTGGCATCGCTCGGGTGGACGATGTTGCCCTCATCGACAATTCGCAGGCCGATGCGGCCGGAGATCGGCGCGGTGATGCGGGCGTACTCCAGTTGCAGCCTGGCGTTGCGGATCTGCGCCCGGTCGATCTCCACGGTGCCCTGGTACTGCTTGATCAGTGCCCGCTGGGTATCGACCTGCTGTTTGGGGATCGAGTCTTCCGCGCGCAGGTCGCGGTCCAGTTCCACCTGGGCATTGTCGAGGGCGGCCTGGTCCTTCATCAGTTGCCCCTCCGCCTGGGCAAGCGCCACCTCGAAGAGCCGCGGATCGATCTGCACGATCAGGGTCTTGTCCTTTTCGACGGTCTGTCCTTCGACGAACCCCACCTTCTCGATCTCCCCGTCCACGCGCGTGCGAACCGTGACCACGTTCAGCGGCCGCACCGTGCCGATCTGGGTCAGGTAGATCTGGACGTCGCCCTTGCGCGCCGTGGCGACCAGCACGGGAACCACACGACCGCCCGCGCCGCCGGCGGCCGGTTGCGTCGTACTCGCGGCGGCCAGCACCTGCCGGATGTTCGGGTAGAACTTCCAGACGGCGAAACCAGCGGCGGCGAGAAACAGCACGACCCATATCCACGCATGGCCGTGGCTTGCTCGATCGGCAGCATCGTCGTGCTCCGCGAACGGGAGCGGCTTGGCGTGCGGAAGTGGGGGCGGCGGTGGGCTCATGGTCGGATTGCGGGTTTGGTTTAATTCAATCATAGCTGTTTGACCTACGGGCCACTTGTCCAAACGTTTTGGGCCAAACGCAATTGTTCCGGCCCGGCATATTGGATGCAAGTCCCATGCCCCGCCGCAACTGCCCAACGGCAGGGTTGGGCATATGCCGTTCGGCATATTACCGCATGCCCCCGGCATCAGGATCCACGCTCGACAAACTGTCCAGATTTTGGGTGCCACGGCTTGTCTACTGCAAGCCGTGCTTCGCGGTCACGCAGACACGGCTTGCAGTAGACAAGCCGTGGCACTCGAAACGGATAGCCGGATAGTTGTTTATTGTCCGAGCCGCAGAATCCCCCGGTGGATCGCGATCGTTACCGCGTGGGTGCGGTCGGCCGCGCCGAGTTTGCCGAGGATGTTCTGAATGTGCATCTTCACCGTACCGCCGGCCGTGCCCAGGCGCGTGCCGATTTCCTGGTTCGACAGCCCCTCGGCCACCAGCGAAAGCACCTCGATCTCGCGCGGCGTCAGTGCCGCCTGCGGGTGATGCTCGCCGAGCCGCTGGGCCACCGCTTCGGGCACGAGGCGCTTGCCGGAATGCACGATCCGGATCGCCCGCAAGACCTCCGTGTGGACCATCTCCTTGAGCAGATAGCCGCGTACGCCGGCGTCCAGGGCGCGATGAATCTCCTGATCGCCGTCGTAGCTGGTCAGGGCGATGATCCGCGCATCGGGAAACTCCTGCCGGATCGCGCGCACCGCCGCCACGCCGTCCATCTCCGGCATGCGCAGGTCCATCAGCGTCACGTCCGGGCGGTGCTGCCGGAACTGGGCCACGGCGTCGCGCCCGTTGCCGGCTTCGGCGACGAGTTGCATGTCGGCCTCGTTCTCCAGGATGGATGCAATCCCCTTGCGCACCAGCGGATGATCGTCGGCACACAAGACGCGGATGATTTCAGCCCCGTCGTTCTCGGACATCTCAGACCTCCGCCGGTCGGGTTGGTTCCGGCCGGCCGGCCGCCGCATCCGGACCGGACCTGGAAATCGGCAAACGCACGCAGACCCGCGTGCCGCGCCCGCCGTGGCTCTCGATGCGAAACTCCGCGCCGATCTGCCCCGCGCGTTCCCTCATGCCGACCAGTCCATAGTGGCCCGGCCGGGAAATCCGGGAGTCGGCAGTGTCGAATCCACGCCCATCATCGCTGACCACGAGGTTGAGATATTCCGCGTCGCAGTCCAGCCGCACATCGAGATTGCCCGCCGCCGCGTGCTGCAGGGCGTTGGCGATCGCCTCCTGGGCGATGCGGACCAGATTGTACTGCACATCGGCCGGCAGGCCCGGGTCGCATTCCTGAAGCTGGAGTTTGACCCGGACGTCCTTCAACTCGGTCATCTGTATCGTCGCCTGCGCCAACGCCACCGCCAGTCCCGATCCCCCCGACCCCGGCCCCTGCTCGCTGCGCAATCCGGCCAGCGAGCGCCGCGCTTCCTGCATGCTGTTGGCGGCGTCGCGGATGATGTCGTCGAGCGCGGCCCGCTGGTCGGCCGATGACAGCCGGCCGCGCAACGCCTGCATTTCCATCGTCACCCCCGAAAACCCTTGCAGGAGCGTGTCGTGCAATTCGCGGGCAATCCGGCCGCGCTCCACGACGATCAGCCGCAGCCGGTCCTTGATCCGCCGGATCCGCAACCGATACGCCGCCACGCCGCACGCGAGCAGGATCGCCGCACACGCCGGCCAGAACCACCACTGCTGCCAGTAATGCGGGCGGAGGAGGAAACTCGCCGCGGCCGGGCTCTCGCTCCAGGTGCCGTCGGCATTGCACGCCTTCACCAGGAACCGATAGTGCTTCGGCGGCAGATTGGTATAGAACGCCTCGCGCCGCCCGCCGGCGTCGACCCAGTCGGCATCGAAGCCATCCAGCTTGTAGCGGAAAGTGATACGGCTGGGCGAGATGAGGCTCAACGCGGTGTAGCGGAACTCGAGGTTGCGCCGGCCCGGTGGCAGGTCCACGATCCTGCCGGGACTCTCGCTCTTGCCATCGACGATCACATCCTCGATCACCACCGGCGGCGGCGAGAGCTTGCGCCCAAACCGTTCCGGGTCCACCACCACGATGCCCCGCACCGTTGCGAACCACATCTGCCCGTCGCGCATCTTCCACGCCGCCGGCTGAACCCCCGACTTGCACTGAATGGTCCGCAGCGAATCGGTGGGGCTGAACGGCGTGCTGGCCTCCGACTTCAGCGACCCATCCGCGAACTGGACCAGGTCGGAGCGGCCCACCGTGAACAGTCCCTTGCTGCACGCCATCCACAGCCGGTCCTGCACGTCCACGACGATGCCGTAGATGTCGTCATCGAACAGGCCGTCGCTTACCGAGTAGCTCTGGATCCGGCCGTTCCTCAGAAGTCGCAGCCCGCCGCCCAGCGTACCCATCCACAACAGGCCGTCCTTGTCTTCAAAGAACGCATCGATATCGGCCGGCGCCGCGCTCTCTCGTGGCAGCTCGCGCAGCGTGTCGCCGGCGCAGGAGAACAACCCGCCTCTTTCCGTCGCGATGACGAGAGTGCCGTCGCGGCGCTCCGTCATCGCCAGCACGGCACCCTGCAACGGCTGGCCGGTGCCCGCAGGCATGACGAATCTCTCACCGCGCAGCGCCGCCAGCCCATGCGACGTGCCCGCCCAGAGCACGCCCTTGCGATCGCGCAACAGACAGCGGACAAAATCCGCCGGCAGGCCCTGCGCGGTCGTGTACGTGTGATCCACGCGGGGAGTGACCACAAAGTCGGGAGGGCCGTGCTTCTGCACGGCCGGAACGGCTGCGCCGCGAAACACGGCCGCAGAGGACTGCGGCCCTCCCGAAAGAATGGTCGCGTTCTGCACGCGCCCATCGCGCAGCGTATTGAGCCCCCTGTCCGTCCCGATCCACAGCTCGCCGTCCGCGCCGTCCGCGAGGGCATAAATGAAATTGCTCGCCAGCCCGTGTTGCGTCGTGAGCGCGGAGAACCGGTGCCCATCGAACCGGCTGAGCCCCGCGCTCAGAGTTCCCACCCAGATGTTGCCAGCGCCATCCTGCAGCACCGGCCCGGTGTCGTTGCTCGCCAGCCCCTCGCTGGCCGTGAACGGGATCGTCCGCCGGTCGATGAACTGGTTCAGCCCGTGTTTCGTCCCGGCCCAGAGGCTGCCCTCGTGGTCCTCGCAGAGCGCGTAGACCGTGCTTTGCGAAAGCCCGTCCTTGGTCCGGAAACTCTCGAATTCGCCGCGGCGGAACCGGCTGAAGCCGTCCTTCGTGCCGATCCACAGACTGCCATCCGGGCTGACGCTCAGGCAAAAGATCGAACTGTCGGCAAGCCCGTCCGCGGTCGTGTAGCAGTGCTCCTCGCCATCCTTGATCCGCACCAGCCCGGCGCTCGTTCCCACCCAAAGGGCATCGTCGGCCGAACGGACCAGCGCCCGCACGGTGACGAACCGCGGCACGGTCTTCAATGGCCGTGTTGTAAACGCCGACCCGTTCCACGCGTTCAGGTCGCCGCTGTCCCCTCCGATCCACAACGTGCCGTCCTTCGCCTCGCAAGCGGCGTATGCGCGATCCATCGCCAGTCCTTGTGGCCGCCCGTAGGCCGCCAGTTTGCTTCCGTCCAGCCTCGCCAGCCCGCCGTCGCCGCAAATCCAGAGCGCACCCCGCGCATCCCTGAAGAACTGGTGGATGGTTTCCGAACCCAGGCCCTGTTGCTTCCCGTAGCGCTGGATGGTCCCGCCGTGAATACGGATGGCTCCCGCGCCGTTGGTGCCGAGCCACAAACCGCCGTCGGCATCCTCGCAAAGGGCCTGCACCCAGACGTTTTCGAGCGACTCCCCACCCACGCGATTGATCGACGTGAAGCGCATGCCATCGAAGCGCACCAGCCCGGTTTGCGTCCCCAGCCAGAGATAACCATCGCGCGTCTGCAGGATGGAGCAGATCGTGGCCTGCGGCAGCCCCTGTTGCACCTGCCAGATCCTCTGCAGACATTGCGTGAGCGTGCGGTTGGGGTCCAGCGCCCGGGCGGCCGGACACGACAAAAGCACCGCCAGCGCTGCCACCCCCAGCCGCGGAAGAAGGGTAAGGAATCCAGCAGACATCACACCAGCATCATATGGAAGCGACGGTGCGGTTCAAATAGGGATGACGCACCGCCAGCGCGAACGACTCGTCGCTCCGCAGTTTCTGAACCTCGTACGCTGAGCCCCGAACCCTGAACCAGCGACATCGTGCCCATCCTTACCGCCAAGGATATCGACGTTCCCAATGGCATGAAGCGGGAGAGCGCGTAGGATACAGACCATGTCAAAGGACAACCCGGATACATCCGCCAGTGTGCAGGGTCTGAAAGCCACCCCAGTGCTGGATTACCGTTCGCCCGACTTGCCCCCGAGTCAGACGATACAGATCACCGCACGCACGCTGGTGATCCTGAGGCAGAGCGGCGTCTCGGCCCGTGTGATCAGTTACATCATGCTCATTGGCGGAGGGCTGATCGTGATCCTGGGGCTCGGCATGTTACACGCCGCTGTCCCACTCGAAGGCGTGGTCATCGTAATCATGATCGGGCTCGCAGTGGCCGGGCCGAGCGTATTCTTGTCGCGCTGCGGCAGACACGCCCGCGAGTTCTTGGGGACGCTTGACGGCACCATGCTGGAGAAATCGTTGGAGGCGAGTTGGATGTTCTGGAAGACTGTGGCGCTGGTGATTGTGATGGCAATATGTGCCGTGGTGGGGTTGGCCGTGGCGGGAGTGCTGCACTTTTAGACTTCAGGCCGCTTCGAGGAAAAGGCCCGTTTTGCCGCCCCGGCGCAGGCGGCGGTCTCTGGACGGTGCCCATTTCGAACAGCGTCCGGGGCGGTTCGGCGTTGGCGTCGCCACCGCCACGGCCGGCGCTGACGACCCGCCCTCTCTGCAGTTCCTGGACCCCGGACCCCGAACACTGAACCCCGAACCCTCACTGCAACCTCCGCACTCCGGCGCGCTGAACCCAGTCTCCGCTATGCGGCGGCGCCCTTCGATCGTCTGTTCCCGCCCGCCATCGACCCCGCCAGCAGCCCGCCATAAGCCGCACCCAGCCCGGCCCACAGTCCCCACGGGCGCGTCGGTGCGCCGGTCCGGTCTTCCGAGTCGTAGTACCCCGTCTTCATCCGCAGCACCTGTTCGCGCGACCATTGCATCTCGGCCGCGAGCGTGCTGATGACGCTGCCGGCGACCACCAGCCCCCAAAGCACGGCCAGGGGGACGACCACGTCCGATCTCTTGTGCCGTCGCGACCAGGCAACGACGACGGGCACGACCGCCAGCACGCTCGCGACGAGGATGACGCCGATCCCCAGCAGGACCAGCACGAGGTTCGATTGCGACGGATCGTTCGCGTCCGCATAAGCAAGGTGCGACAGCATGCCGCCAGTGTAGCGTCCGGCGCTCTTGCTGACAGCCTCTTCGCGACCTCACACTTGACAGCACGCGTGGGCACGGTAGATCAGCGCGGCGGAAGCAGGTGAGCTATGGCCAACCCGTCCAACTGGTCTCCGAGGGAACGCGTGCTGGCGGCCATTGCCCACGAGCCGCCCGACCGCACGCCGCGCGACTTCTGGGCCGAGCCACCCACCATGAACCGACTGTTTGCTCATGTCGGACACCGAGATGAAGAGAAGCTGTTACGTGACCTGGGCATTGATCTGCGGCATCTGAACGCCACCGAACCGGCGGAAGTTCACGTCGCCGACGGGATCTATCAGAATTTCTGGGGCGAGCGCTATGTTTACCGCGAAACACCCTGGGGGCCGTTTCGCGAGGACACGCTCGGCGCGCTGGCCGGCGCATCGACGCTGGCGGAGTTGGAGGCCTTCCCGTTCCCCACGCCGGATTGCCTGGATTATTCACGGTTGGGCGATTCATGCCGCCGGCATGAGCCGTATGCGCTGGTGTACGGCTTTGCCGATGTCTGGCAGCGCCCCGGCCTGGTGCGCGGGTGGGAACAGTGGTTCATGGACATGATCGAGCATCCGGAGTGGGTCCACTTCATGTCGCGCAAATTCACCGACTTCTACCGGGCGGACTACACGCGGGCGGCCGAGGTCAGCGGCGGCCGCATCGACATCTACCTGCTGATCAGCGATCTGGGAAGCCAACACGGCCCGCTGATTTCGCTGGACATGTTTCATGAGTTTGTAGCCCCGTACCTGCGGGAGATGGTCCAACTGATCCACGGTCTGGGGGCCAGGGTGATGTATCACAGTTGCGGAGCCATCCATCCGTTTATCGAGGAGTTGATCGGCCTGGGTATTGATATTCTCGACCCCATTCAGCCGGCCGCCCCCGAGATGACGCCGCAGCGGCTCAAAGACGAGTTCGGCGGCCGCCTGACGTTTCACGGCGGCATTGACATGCAACAATTGCTGCCCCACGGCACTCCAGAGCAGGTTGCCAGCACGGTGCGTCATTACTGCGACACACTCGGCTCAGGCGGCGGCTACATCCTTGGGCCGGCTCATCTGTTCCAGCCCGATGTGCCGCCGGAGAACATTCTCGCCGTGTACGATGACGCCCCGTGAGCGCGATGGCTGCAATTGTGCCTACTCGCAATTGCCCTGGGGAGCGGTCGGAGTCGATCCGACGACCGCTGCCCGATGGTGCGAGAGAATCCACTGGCCCCAGACACCGAGCATCGCCCCGGCAAGCGCCGTCGGTACGGCAAGCCGTTGCCAACTCCACTGGACCGGCCAGCCATGCCGCAGGATGATGCACATTGCCAGGCCCAGCCCCAGGACAGTGAGGACGCCCAGCACCGATGGCCGACGAACCCTGGCCGGCAACAGCCGCATTCCCGCCATCACCAGCAGCATGGTTCCGAGCAGGAGCGTCGCATACACGAATACCAGCAGCCGTGTACGCCGGGACTCAAGCCTGTCGAAGCCCTCCTCGCTTACGTAGAGCGACGGACGCCGCAGAAACGACGGGAGACAGCGCCCCGCCTCGTCGTTGAGCGCAGCCTGCCAGCGCCGGCACCGCGCGGCGGTCAGCGTCGCGTCGGCCTGGCCCGCCTCGCCGAGCGTGCGCGTCTCCACGCCCGGCTGATCCTTCACCCAATCCAGCATCCGCGACAGCCCGCCCAGTGTCGTCCGGCCGCGCTCGGCGTCGTGCTCCTTGAAATCGTACGGGTGCAGCACAACGACGACGATCGTCCGCGCATCGCCGAACTGGCGCGCCCAGGCAATCGTTCGCTCCAGATCCACAAGTTCGCACGTCCCCGGCACCACGCGCAACGTCGTCTGCCCGACGGGTTCATACCGCCGCCCGGCCGAGATCGTCCCGAATCCAAGCCGCTCCAGCGCGGCCACGGTCTGCTCGTCGTAGCTGTTCCACGGCGGCACGAACGTGCGTATCGTGATCCCCAGGCGGGATTGAAGTATCTCTCGCCCATCACGCAACAATCGCTCCTGCTGCGGCCCGGGCACCCCGACAAACTCCGTCGGCGGCCGGCCGGGGATGGACTGGTGCGAGTACCCGTGAAGCGCCACCTCAAACCGTCCGCCCTCGAGCGCACGCTTGAGAATCTCCGCCCGGTCGGGCGTCAGCGGCAGGACCGTTCCCTTCTGCACCTTGTCCCGCGCGGCGATGGCCGGAATCACCGCGAACGTAACGGCCATGCCCCGCCCGCGGAACGCCTCCATCACCCTCTGGTCCAACTCGACCGGGCTGGTGGTCGAGAAATCGTCGTAGCGGAACACGAGCGTGATCGCCCGGGCCGCACAACTCGACACCGCCAGTCCGATGATGATGCACAGTCGCAGTTGGCGAAACCAGCGCATCTACTTGTTCTTCTGCCATTGCAGGATGGCAATCGCAACGCCTATAACCACCGCGACGGCCAGGGCAATCCAACTCGTCGTGCTCATGAACGCAATAACCATGGCGTCTCCTTCGGTGCGTGTGAGGAATTCTAGCGGATTCGTCCAACCTTGCCCAGCAACCCTGTCCACCATCGTTGAACCACGGGCGTGCCCACAAATCCGGGAGGGCCGTGCTTCTGCACGGCCGGAATGGTCGCCGCGCGAAACGGGCGCAGGGGACTGCGGCCCTCCCGGAAGAATGGACACGCCCTGAGACACGGAGGAATGAAGACAATGTCATTTGATTGCGGGATAGCCGCGCAAGACAAGGCGAGAGGCCGTCTGGCGGGTGCCGCCGAGCCAGTTGCATCAGCACTGAGAATCCTGGTTGCCCGGTGTCAACACGCTCCATAGACTTGAGAGGGTGGCCAGGTCATGGAGGCACACGATGCGCACGCACTTGACGCTTTCACGTTTCGAGGCCGGCAGAGCTCGTCATCTCCTGGCCCTGGCGGCTGCGCTGGCAATCCTCCAGGGCCGATCTTTCCCGGTCGCCGCCGCCACGGTCAATTGGACCGACGGCACGAGCAACTGGAGTCTGGCCACGAATTGGACAACCCTGCCGAGCGCGCACAACGTCCCCGGAGCGGGCGATACCGTCAACATCGCCTTAACCGATGGCGTGAGCCGGACCATCACTTACGACTACACCGGTGCCGCGGTCACGCTCGGCAGTCTCACCCTCGATCTGACCGGCGGTAGCGGGTCCGCCACCACCCTTTCCATGGCCGCCAACAGTCTGACTGCCAACGGCGAAACCATCGGCAACTCCGGAAGTGGTACGCTTACCCAGACCGCCGGCACCAACACGGACAACGGCGGCTTTGGCGTTGGCAGCCAGAGCGGTTCAAACGGCACCTATAATCTGAGCGGCACCGGGGCCCTCATCGCCAATGGCGGCGCGGCCGTCGGTCTAAGCGGGACGGGAACCTTCAACCAGACCGGGGGCACGAACACAATCAACGTCGGTAACCTCAACATCGGTTACGGCAGTGGTTCGACCGGCACCTACCACCTCAGTAGCGGCACCGCCAAGGTCTCCAACGGCAGCGTCTTTGTCGGAGGCAACCCTTCCGGCCCCGGCGGTACGGGCAACCTCACCATCAGCGGCAGCGGCGTCCTGACTACCAGCAGCACGGGAACCGTCACCGTCTACAACACCGCCGGCAGTGGCCTGGCGCTCAGCGGCGGCGGGACCATCAACACGGGCTCACTATACTTTTGGAGCAGCCCGGGTTCGTTCAACTGGACGGCGGGAACCTTGAATTGGAACAACCCCAATGTCGGCCTGGTCACTGAAGGTCTTGACAGTACGCTCACCATCGGCGCCGGCCAGACGCTAACGGTGGCAAGTTCGGAGACGCTTGGCACAGGCTATGGTCCAAGTGACTCGGGAGCCGTGAACCAGACCGGTGGCACAAACACCATCAACGGCGGCAACCTCTATATCGACGCCAACTACCTCAACTATGGCATCACGGGAAGTTACACCCTCAGCGGCGGCACGCTGGCCGTCAACGGTGGCGGCAGCGTCTACGTTGGCGGCACAAGCGGCGGCGCCAACGGCGGAATCGCCACCTTCACCATCAGCGGAACCGGCGCCGCCACCATCAGCGGAACGCTGAAAATCATGAACATGTACTTCGGCAGCTCAATAGTGAATCTCAGCGGCGGGACACTCAGCGCCGGCGTCATCGACGTCTCCGGCAACACCTCTTTCCTGAACTGGACCGCCGGCACGCTGAATTTCACCGCCACCAACCTCGTGTTCGATGCGACGATCACCGGCGCTCCCAACGCGCCTTTCAATGCCAACACCACCCTGACAAGTACACAGACCCTCATCGTCAGCGGCGGCACGGAGACCATCGGCGGCGGCGGCAGCGCCAGCCTCACGCTCAACTCCGCCACCAATACCGTCTCCGGAAACGTCACTATTCAAAGCAACGGCACCCTCACCCTCAACGGCGCGGCCGCCCTCACCGTCGGCGGCGCCGCGGGGCTGACCAACCTCGGCACGTTCACCCTCAACGGCGGAACCATCACCGTCGGCGGCGGAACAGGGAATGTCACAAATTCCGGCCTCTTCGTCTACAACTCCGGAACCTTTAACGCCCGACTGGTCGACCAGGGCGAGATCAGCCTCACGGCGAATTTCGTGGCCGGCAACGGGATCGAGAACGAAAGCAACATCGCCCTCACTTCCACACAGATAATCACCGCCAATGGCGCGGGGTTTTCCAATGACGGCACGCTGGCGCTCAACGGCGGCATTCTGGCCGGCACTCAGTTTGCCAACAACAGCGATGGCGTCGTCGTCGGCCCGGGGACAATCACGGCGACTTTCACGAATTCCGGAACGCTGAACGTTCCCTCGGGCACTACAAAAGTAGGCTCCTTCACCAACAACGGCGTGATCGAGATGGCCAGTTCCGCCGGCAGCCTCGGACCCGGTGGAACGGTCACCAACGCCGCCACAATCGAAGGGTTTGGGAGGATCAGCGACACCGTCAACAACAACGCGACCATACGCCCCATCGGCGGCACGCTGGTCTTCACCGGCCCGGTCACCAATTCCGCCTCGGGACTGATCAGCATTCCCGCCAACGGCGAGGTCCTGATGCAAGGCCCGTCCAACTTCGCAACCAACGCCGGCATCATCAGCCTCGCCGGCGGCACCTTCGACAACGGTGGACAATTGCTGAGCAACACCGGCCAGATTACCGGCTACGGCGTG
>JBIOJL010000042.1:0-22715 GCA_044450885.1 Tepidisphaerales bacterium | reverse complement strand
GTCGCTGCTGGCCTGCGGTTCCGGTTCCAAAGCAACGCACGACCGACCACACAATTCCAGTACGATCCACGGGGCCATGATGCTCAGTCTTTTCCCAACCAGATCACGCTGTCCTGCGGCACCGGTAGCGCAATTTGACCCGGCCGCTTGTCCCCCTACAAGACAATTGTTCAAGCTGGCATGTTTCCTAAAAGACGTTTTCGGAAGTGAGAACCTTCCACCACCTCAACCGTTATTCGGCAAACTCGCCCAGTTCCGGTTTCTCCACCCGCAGGTAGTCGGCGTACGGCATGCTCACCGAGATGCAGTGGTCCCCGGCATTGAAGTTGATGACCTGGTTCTCGCCCAGCCGCCGGTCGCAAAGTGTGAGCAGGCCGAAGAGACTGCCGAACGGGGGAATGGAGCCGGGTGCCAGCCCAGTCATCTCCAGGACCTCGTCGCGGGTGGCGAACCGCAGCTTGCGCCAGCCCTTGGCCCGGCGGACGCCGTGGCTGTCCAGTTTGCGGTCGGCGGGGATCACGAACATGACGAAGGCGTCCTGGGCTTTGCAGATCAGCGCCTTGGCCCCGCTGGCCAGTGGCGTTCCCCGGACCCGGGCGGCCTCTTCGCTGGTGTACACCGGCTCGTGCCGCAGCACCTGGAGGGTGACGCCCTGCTCCCGCAACAGGCTTTCGACGCGATCGAAGACGGAGGATGCCATGTTTCGTCCCGTTTCCATGAACATCGCCCTCGGCCGGACCCACGGGTCATGGTCCCCGTACAGAGCATGATAGACGACCGATTCATCGAGTGTTTCGCTGTGCCGGGCGCTGACCCGCTCGCGCACGGCCCATCAGCATCGTCACGACAGCGCACAGTGCGGCCAACCCCGGCTCTGGTACCACGGCCACCGCGTCGATGAACGCAGGCAGAGGACCGGCGCTTTGCCTGGGGTCGGTGTCCTGGAATGTCAGGGTGTGCGGCCCGCCGGTCACCGAGAACGGGACGGCCACCGGGCTGAACGTATCCGGAGCCAGATGCGAGCCCACGATCACTGTGTCGTCGAGCAGCACGCCGTAGATCCCGATGCCAGCTTCCTGAAACGTCAGCGTGTACTGGCCGGCCGTGGGGAAGTTCAGCATCTGCGAGAAGTTCCCTCCCTGATCCACGAACCCGGATTGGCGGCCATCGGGCGCTGGCGGGATCGTGAGCGGCCCCATCCGGCCACCGGACGCCGCGATGCCCGCTGAGCCCGTAAACACCCAGGGCGAATCGCCGGGGCCTGCTCCCTGGTCCGCGGCCGTCGGATCATTGACGAAGCCCGTCTTCACGATGGGCTGCTCGAGGCTGGCATTGAACACCGGGACCGCGGATGCCTGGCCGCACGCCCAAGTAAGTAATACCGCCCCGGCAAACGCCGCGCGCTTCGAAGCGTTATTTGGCCTTGGGTATGGTGTCATGGGTTGTCCTCCCGGGCAGGTAGCTCTCAGGAAAGCAGTGCGACCGCGCGACCATCTGCGGCAACGGTATATCCGCGTCCGAGCGACAGCAAGATAATTCTCCGCGGCATCGGAGTTGTATGGGCTGCCGGCCACTACGCAGAAAGGACGCCCGGCGGTAGACTCCCCGGCCAAGGAGAAGCGCATGTCCAATCTCAACACCGTCCTCAACGAACGCATCGCCCGCATCGCCCGCAAAGAGATCAAAGCTCAGACCGGCACGACGAAGAGGGCTGCGGTACACTACCGCCGCGACATCGCCGCCCTCAAACGGGAGGTCTCCGGTCTGCGGAAGGTCATCGCCTTCCTCGAAGCCCGGGAGAAGAAACGGGTGGCCGAGCAACCGGTTCTGCCTCAGGAGGCGGATGTCCGGTTCCGGGCCGCTGGACTGAAGAGCTGCCGGGCGAAGCTCGGGCTGTCGGCCGCGGCCTACGGAAAGTTGGTCGGGGTCACTGGCCAGACCATCTATGACTGGGAACTGGGCTACTCGCGGCCGCGGAAGGAACAGGTGGCGAAGTTGGCCGCGGTCCGGGGCCTTGGCAAGCGGGAGGCGCTGAAGCGGTTAGAGCTGCTCGGCGGGACAGTAGAGCGGGAGCCCGGGAACCGGGGATCGTACAAGCAGACCGGCGAAGAACTCATCCTGTCGCTTCTGAAGAAGAGAAGAGCCATGACCAGCGCCGAGATCAACGCAGCGTGGAAGAAGGCGGGGCGGCCGGGCATCTGCAACTACCTGCTGAGCAAGATGGTGGCTGCCAGGAAACTGAAAATGCAGAGGCTGATGGAGGGACGGGGGAGCGGGTACAGCGTGGCGTAACACGGAGCGAAGACTGGAGCGACCATGCCGGGAAACTACATCATTGCGGATCTGGCCGAGATCATGCCCGTCCAGTGCCCCTGTGGCCAGGCGAGGCGGGCGTTTGCCGTTCCCGAGAACGCGACGGCATCGGTCCACCTGGTCGATAATCAGGCCGATGCGCGCGCCCATTACCACAAGCGGATGACGGAGATCTATCTGGTCCTGGAGGGGCAGGGTTATCTGGAACTGGATGGCGAACGGATTTCGGTGAAGCCGCTGACCGCTGTGCTGATCAAGCCCGGCTGCCGGCATCGGGCGGTCGGGACGCTGCGGATCATCAACATCGTGGTGCCCCCGTTTGATGAAACCGATGAGTGGTTCTGACCGGGGCCCGATCAGGTGTCGGTGATCGTCCGTAGCACCCTCTGCCTTTTTTTGTCGTAGAGATGCAGTTTTCCCGGCGGCTCGGCCGTCGTCTGCTTGTGGCATCCGTCGCACATCGGCCAGTTCTGGCTCAGACCGCAGGCGCAGATCCACAGGCTGCCGGTCGGCAGCTTGACCTCAGTTGGGCCGGTGGCATCACAGCGAATGAGGCGGACCATAGCACGTCTATCGGAATGTCATCGGCCGCAGCTTCAGATATCGCCCACCGCCGACGAGCTGATGAGACTGTCGTCGGCTGCGCTGGGAGTACCAGTCCGCCGACGCCGCCTGGTTCTATCCGAGCCGCCGCCTGGTCGGTAGAATCCCGGCCAACAACGAGGGGTCCAATCCGCCATGCCCACCCACATTATCGTTGGTCTCGAGTTGACGCCCCCGGCCAAGAAGGCCCTTCACGCGCTCACCGACAAGTTGGGCATGACCCAGGTGGCCATGCTCTCGCGGCTCGTCGAGTGGGTGGCCCGTCAGCCGGCCAGGGTCCAGGCGTCGATCCTCGGCCAGTTGCCGTCCGCGGTCAGTGTCGACACGGCCAGGCTCATGCTTGAACAGATGGCCGCGGGCAAGAAGGCGTAAGGTCGCCAGTGGCGCTGTGCTCGATGCTGTTCGGGTATAGCGGCCAACGAATAGGTTGGGAAGATCTGGCTAACGTCCATCTGCCTGTTTCCGCAACTGCCTCGCCCACAGCGTCAACCAGATCGCCATCAACGCCATCAGCCACACGATGAACTTGAGGAAGGCGATGGCCCAGAACCACACCCTCGGGACGAAGGCCCAGTCAACGTTCGGCCCCCACACGGCCAGGAACCACGCCGGCCGAGCCGACATGACGATAAGGTAGATGATCCACGGCAGGGTTATGAATCCTGCGGCGATCAGCAACGTCCACCATCTGACGCGACTGCTGCCGGGCTGGGATCTGCGTCACGCCCGGCTGCCGGAGAGCCTGGCCGAGGCGGACGCGGCACCGGACTGGCCGCGGCACTGGATCATGACCATGAGCTATGCGGCCACGCACGAGATCCAGATGGAGTTGGTGGTCCGGGCCGACGGGTGCGCAGGGCCCCTGGCGCTCCCCGGGTTCCCCGGCCGCGAGATGATGGCGGCTGGCGGCCGGGCGGTGGTCATCGACCTGATGGACTCCGAGGACCGGGCGGAAGAAGCGGTTCGGGTACGCCGCCGGGATTACCGGATGCGCGGCTGGCGGGTTGACCGGGGACCGGACGAGTGGCCGGGTACGCTGCTCCCGCTCAAGGCGTTTGGCCTGGCCGATCTGGATGTGGATGAAGAAGACCAGAGCGCCGAGGGTCACGGATCGGTTCAGGTCACCGGGACCGGGGAGCCTGGCGTGCTGGTCAATGACGAGCTTCCGGAGACAGATAGCTTGGACGCGGCAGGGAGCCCATCTCTTCCCATGACCGGGACAAGCGCCGACCTGCACGATTCTCACGACGATTCTGATCTTGCGTTTTCACCGGTCGACCTGGGGCAGGTTGTGACCCAGGACCCACTACCGGATCACTCTGAGGAGATCCCCGGGATCATCAATCCCGAATCTCGCTCGGAAGTGTCTTCGTTTCCCTCACAACTGCGGCCGGATCCCTCGGGACCGGAGAGCATGCCCCAGCGGGGCTCGGGGACTGAGATCCCTGACGTATCCGTTGCGTCAGCTCTTGTCGCTGGCTTCTCCTCTATGCGGACTGTTGGCGGCTCCACCCGCTCACCTGACGCGGCGTAGGCCGGCTGGCCGGGGCGGCCATCGGGCTGCCCCGGCCATCTTTTGCGAGGCTCGCCATGTACGATGCAGGCTATCGCGTTCTGGAACAAGAACTTACGGCCGACGCCGACTCGATCCTCTTCCACCGCCGAAACTCCGGGAGCGTGGTCCCGCAGCACGAGCGGCAGGTGTGGGAAGTCCTCTCTTGCGGGGGCCGCCGGGGGCTGAAGGATCTGGGCCGACGACTGTTGCCGCGGATCGCCGACACCCGCGTGCTCAGGGCGGCCTGGGACTGGTTAGCGCGTCGCCGGAGTTCGCCCGGACCCGACGGCGTCTGTTTCAGCGACTTCGACGATTCCGGGGCCTGGTTCCTGTGCCGGTTCATCGCCGCGCGAATCGCTGGCGGAAGTTACTGGGAGCTCGACGAGAAGATTGTACCCATACCCAAGGCCGGCGACCCCCGGCGCTTCCGTAAGATCGCCGTCCAGAACGTCGCTGACCGGGTTGCGGGCCGGGCCTGCAGCCTGATCCTGGGGCCGGTCGTCGAGCATCTGTTCTCGCCCTTTTCCTTCGGTTATCGCCCGCGGGTCGGCCGGCTTGAGGCACTCGGCACCGTCCTGGCCCTGGCCCAGAGCCGCGGCCACTGGACTTGGATCTCCGCGGACATCGAACGGGCTTTCGACAAGATTCCAATCTGCCGGCTGCTCGACGCCTGCCGCCAGTTGTTTCCCGACGATGTGCTGAACCTGATTGAGTGGCTCGCGGACAAGGGACAGGCGCGAGGCGAGCGTCAGGGTTCGCCGGCCAGCCCCATGTTCTTCAACATCTTCGCCGACCGCTATCTGGACCGACCGTGGACCCGCCGTCACCCCGATCTTCCGCTGCTGCGTTATGCGGACGACCTGCTGGTGCCTTGCGCCAATCGGGCGCAGGCACTTCAGGCGAGCGAGGACCTGGCCCGGCTCGCCCGGTCGGCGGGAACGCCGCTCAAACCGCTGGTCGACGGGGGCCTGGTCGATCTGACGGCGGCCGGCCAGAAACTGGTGTGGCTGGGATTCGAGCTCTCCCTGGAGCGGGGGGAACCGGCGATCCGCATCGCGGAGCGCGCGTGGCAGCGGCTGGCGCTGCGCCTGGCCGCGGCCCAGGCGCAACCGCTCTCCCCGCTCGCCGCACGGCAGATCGTGAAGGGCTGGCTGCAGCAGCTGGGGCCGTGCCTGGAGTTCGAGGAAACAGAGTTGGTAATCAGCCGGGTGCTCGACGTCTGTCAGCAGCAGGGGTTTGACGAGATGCCGCTGTTCACCGAGTTGGCCGGCATCTGGGAGTCCGAGTTCAAGCGCTGGCAACGGATCCGTGAAGACCAGCGGCAGAGGCTTCCCCAGCGTCTTCGCCTGATCCGCGAGCGATACCTGCCGGGGCGTCCCCTGTGCGAGATCCTGGGGCGCTACGAATCTCCGGACCAGCCCCCGGAAGACACGTCCGCGGCGATGAACGCGGCGGCCGCTGAGATGCGTGAACAGGGATGTCCATCGGCGTCTGTCGACGGCTCAGTTCCCTGACCGTCGAACCTACTGCCATAAGCGCTTACGGTGGCACGGGCGGATGACAAGCCACCCGAGTGCAGCGGCCGCCAGAACCGGAGAAGCCGTCCGGCGGACAGTGGGGCCCGGTGCTCACCAGAACGCTCAGGATCGACGATTCGAGGGTCCGGGGTGTTTTTGCCTGAAGCCGCGCACGGGCCGCTCGGGCTGCCGGGAGTGGGCTACGGTCGATCCTGTCTGCCTTGCCAGATGCCGGGTGGACGATGGTGCCGGCGCTGGCCGGGTGTGACATCCTAGTCTGCGAGGCCCAGTACCGGCATTTGGACTTGGCTCTGGCCCTGCGTAACCCTGCGATGGCCCGGCCTCGGAAGAGATCTCAAGGCGGCCTGCGTCACATTCTCCGCCTTCTCGGTTCTGGCGATTTCGTGGAGGTGGTCTGTTCTTTCGGTCCCAGACCGACTGTTCCCGGTCCCAAACCCAAAGCAGAATCCACGGCAGTTACGGGAGAAATTATTTCCGACCATGAAAAAACCCGCGAAAAACGCGGGTTTTTATGACCCCAAGGGGATTTGAACCCCTGTTACCGCCGTGAAAGGGCGGTGTCCTAGGCCTCTAGACGATGGGGCCGAATTCAGGTTCTGGACGTCACCAATCCCCGAATTTAAGGGGGCGGAATGTACCCAAAGCCTTCTGCCCCGTCAACATCGGGCGTTGTATTTGTGTGTTGTATTTGCGCTGTCGACTTCCTTGACTCCCTCGCTCTGAATAGCATTATGGCAGCAGGCTGCGAACTGAACTCGATCCTTATCACGGAAGGTAGGTCCTCATGTCACAGTATCCACCGCCGCCACCGCCTGGGCAGTATCCGCCTTCGCCGGGCCAGTACCCGCCGACGGGGGCGTACCCGCCGGGCGGATACTCCATGGCGCCCGTGGCCAGGTCGGGCAACGGCATGGCGGTGACCAGTCTCGTCTGCGGCTTTCTCTTCTGCATTCCGGCCATCACGGGACTGCTCGCCGTGCTCTTCGGGCTCGTGGGCTTCTTTAGAGGCAAGGACCCTCGCCGGGGCCGCCGCGGCATGGCCATCGCCGGGATCATCCTCGGGCTGCTCAGCCTCGGCGTCTGGAGCGGCATTGGCTATGGCGCGTACTGGGTATACGGCTTCTTCGTTCCCACAACCGGCCTGATCGGTACTCTGGGGAACAACGACATCACGGGCGCGCGCCAATACGTCACGCCGAGTGTCACGGACGCTGATCTCGCCAGTGCCCAGGCAACGTTCAGCACGATGGGCTCCTACGTCAGTTTTCACAACTTCAACGGCACCAAGTCCGTCGTTAACGGGGTCACGACGTACACCGTCACCTGCAAGGCGATCTTCGCCAAGGGCAGCAGCAACGCGACGATCTGCTTCGAAAAGGACGCGCAGGGAAACATCAAGGTCAGCCAGCTCAAGTTCCAGTAACGGGCATTCGCCGACGGCATGGCCGCGCTCCACGTCGGGCACACGCCGCACGGCGCACGATTTGCACTTGCATGAACCGCCAAATGCCGCGATAATAACCGGCGTTACGGGCGTCTGCGGATAATCCGGTCGTTCTGCGGAGATGAGCATGCCCCTTGCAAGAAGAACCCGCCGAAGCAATGCAGTTGAACAACTCGAAGAACGGTGTCTCTTCGCGGTTACCCTGCCGTCCGACCCCCCCAACTACGTCCTGCCGACCGATGGCACCTTTGCGTTCGGCGACATCAACGGCGACGGGCAACTCGACTTGGTCCAGGCCACGCAGGGCACGGATTCCCGCACCGGGATCGCCGGCTGGGGCGTCGATCTCTACATCAACCGCGGCGCAGGCCAGCCTGCCGCACTGACCGTGCCCGGCCAACTTCGGCAAGGCCCGCATATCACCGCGATCCCGAACATCGGCGGAACGGCCGTGGCCGGTCGCGCTTGCGCGGTCATCGGCGACGTCAACGGCGACGGCATCAACGACATCGTCGTGTATGTGATCTCACAGGGCGTCGCGACCCGAACCCCGCACGGCGGTATCCTGCTCGGCGATGGCAAAGGCGGATTCAAGCCGGGCGGCACCTTTGACCTTACGGGGATGGTCAGCACGGAAACCAATTGGGGCATGAGCCTGGCCGACTTCAATGGCGACAAGCGGAACGACCTGTTCGTCTACACCTACACCGCCACCCCCCCCTACAATATCACGTCGCAAACCGTGACGCTCCGATCCACCGTGGGGATTGCCCTCAACAACGGCGCCGGGAGTTTCCGGGATATCGCTTATCGCGCCAATCCGCTGGCGCCCGTCCTGCCCCCGGCCCCGCTGCCGGCAGGCTCGCCCGCGCAGGGGAAGTACAGCTACTTCCGCGTTCTCGGGGCCGGCGACCTGAACGGCGACGGCAAGGCCGAAATCGTCTGCCAGCTCGACACCGACACCGTCAACTTCACCACGCCCACGAGCTTCAATCCCCTGGCCTTCGGTGCGAATCAGACCATCGTGCTGCCCGGCGCGCAGGCGGCGACCGGCGCGCAGAGCGTGAGTCCCACGACCTCCCAGACGCCGCTCGGCAACGTGCTTTCGCCTCCACCACCGGTGCCGTCGCCCCTGCCGGTTTTCGGGAACCTCCCCAAGCCGAACGCGGTCGCCACGCCGCAGCCGGCGGCCAAGCCCGCCTTCGCATTCCTGACCGACGTCAACCACGATGGTCTGGCCGACATCGCCGTCCTGCGCGGGTCCACCATCTATGTCGGCGTCAACCGCTCGCTTCAGGCCCCCTTGTCCCAGCGCCCGGCCATCGCCTGGAAACAGCTCGCCGTGGCCGTGCCCGTGAACCCGCTCGGTCCGGCGGGCAACACCACGATGTCGATGTTCGTCGGTGATCTCAACGGCACGGGCATGCAGACGTTGTGCTTCCTCCTCATTCCGCCGTTCCCGCCCCCCTTCCTGGCCACGTTACCCGACCCCGGCGCGATTCTGGGCGTGCAGTCCCTGCCGCCCGCGTGATGGACCAGAGTGTCTAGAAACGATAGGTAAGCCCGCCGCGGCAACGCGGCGGGCTTTTTCGATGGTGCGTATCGGGGACGCACCGCGATCGACGATCGCGGCTACAGATGCTGATCGTGGCTACGGATTCGAGGATGGTCAGTTGCCCCGCACGGCGACGTTGGCGGGTGTATTCGCCAGCTCCAGCCGCATCAGCAGCAGGGCCGCGCCAAGCTGGGGATCGGCGCCCAGAAGATCCTTCTTCTCCTTAGGCTTGTTGTCGCCGTCATCGGGCTTGGGAGCGGGATCGTTGGGATCGCGGAGGACGTCGGCCTCCTGACGGGCGCCCAGGGCGGCCCGGGTCTGGTCCGGAGTCATCTCGACGACGACGTCCGGCTCCACGCCCCACTCCTTGGAGTTCTCTTCCCGATGGATGCACTTGCCCAAAGGCAAATAGTAGTGGCTCGTGGTTAACTTGAGAACTGACTGCTGTCCGCCGTTGAGCGGGTAGAGCATCTGCACCGAACCTTTGCCGAAGGTGCGCTCGCCGACGATGATCGCCCGGTGGTGGTCCTTGAGGGCCCCGGAGACGATCTCGCTCGCTGAGGCCGAGTACTGGTTCACCAGCACGATCAGCGGGCAGTTGGCCTCGTCGCGGACCGGACGGGCGGAGATGCTGCTCGAGGGCACGGGCGAGTCCGGCCGGTCGGGCCGGGTCGAGACGATCAGCCCCTTGGTGATGAAGCGGTTGACCACGTCGGTGGCGGCGTTGAGCAGCCCGCCGGGGTTGTACCGCAGGTCCATGATGACGCCGCGGGCCCCGGCGGCCATGGCGTCGTTGAGCGCCTGCTTGACGTCGGCGGCGGTCGTCTTGGAGAAGTTCGTCAGCCGCATGTAGGCGATCTTGTTGTCGGGGTCGATGAAATACTCCCAGCCGCCGCCGGGCTTGTGCATCCAGCCCTTGACCGAGGCGACCTTGATGACCTCGCGCACCAGCGAATAGTCCTTGGACTCGCCGTTGGTCATCCGCATCGTCAGCGTGACCTTGGTTCCGGCCGGACCGGTGATCCGCTTCACGGCCTGGTTGACGTTGATCCACTTGGCCGACTTGCCGTCGATGTGGCTGATGATCCAGTCGGGCTTGATCCCCGCCTTGTAGGCGGGCGAATCTTCCAGCGGCGAAACGACTTTGAGGTTGCCCAGTTCGTCGACGTGGATCTGGATGCCGACCCCGGTGAACTCGCCCTGCGTCGTCTTCTTGAACTCCTCCCAGTCCTGCGGCCAGATGACCGTCGAGAACGGATCCAGCGCGCCGAAGGCCCCGTCGGCAAACTCGGACACGAAGACCTCTTCGGGCAGGTTGACCGTGTCGTCGTTGGTCTTTTTCAGTTTGACGATGAGCTCGACCAGCGCCTTCTGCTGATTGTCGGCCCTGGGCCTGGTCTGCCTGGGCGATCCCGGCATCGAGAGCGCCGAGCAAGTTGGCCTTCATGGCTTTGTTGCCCAGACCCGGGAAGGTCTTCTCGAGGGCCGGGGTGGTGACAGCGGTCTTGAGGGCCTCCAGGCCGCCGCCGACCATCTGTGAATAGGTCACCTTGCGCCAGTAGTTCTCCTTGGCGTTGACGATGGCCTCCATGAGCATTTCCAGTTTGACGTCCTTGAGCGTCTCGCGCCAACTCACCCGATTCTGGTCCTGCTCCTCGAGGTCCTTGTCATCCTTCTTCGTCGGCTGCGTCGCTGGCGAGATGATCTTATCGACCTCGTCCCGCTCCTTGCTGTCGGCTTCCTGGATGCGTTTCATCTCATCCGGCACGTACATGGCCAGCAGCCGCACGCGCCGGGTGGCGGTCTTCGCCTTCTCCTTCCAGTCGGCCACGTCCGGCTCGATCGTGGAGAGCTGAAGGTAGATGCGCATCGAGTGGATCCAGTCCTCGGACTTCTCATACCCGTCGGCGAGTTGGCGCGCCTTGCCCAGCAAGTCCTTCACCCACGGCTCGTTGCGGAAGGCATCCTTGTCGATCGCCAGCGTGTAGGCGTCGGTTGCCTTGCCCACCGCGTAAGCCGGCTTGCCGGCGTCGACGAGCTTCTGCACTTCCTTGACCGCCTTCTCGTATTCCTTCTGCCGGTCGGCAAGGAAACTCAGCCGCTGGGCTTCGAAGTCCTTGGCCCAGCCGGCCATCTTCGCTACCACGGCATCATGGGAGGACGCCGCGGCCTGAGCGAGCATGCTGCTGGCCACGTCGAACTTGCCCGCGCGCGAAGCCGCGATGGCCTTGGACTTGATCTCCTCCGTGGCCGCCACTTGCTGGTTCTGGGCCCGCAGCGAGGGGACCAGCACGCCCCCCGCGAGGGCGAGAAGGACGACGGCCAGGAAGGTGCGGAACAGCTTGTTGGGAATATGCGTCATAGTGCCTGTATCGTAGGTCGGTTGTTGGCGGTCTGCTTGTGTCCTGGGCCAAACGGCCAGGGGCCGGTTCCGACCGGCCATATATCGTACCACCGAACGCGGCAGAAGTTACAGCGATAACGGAAAAGTGTGGAACGTCGGGGACGGGAATGTCGAATGAAAAATGACGAATGACAAGAAGATCACGAATGACGAATGCCGACCCGCCCGGGGGCGGGTTTCCCGATCGTCATTTATGCATTGGGTATTCTCTCGTCATTCGATATTCGGCATTCGTCATTCCGCCGCGAGCGGGTATTCGACGATCATCCGCCTGGCGTTCGCAGGCGGATCGGCCTCGATGAGTTCGATCCGGCCGGTCGGACCAGAAGGGCCGCGGCGATAGCGGATCACCAGGCGCCCGCTGTGGCGCTGTGGTCCTCCGGGCTGCGGCGGTAGCAGTTGGCGCAGCGTGCATAGGGAGAAAGGCCTCTGGAACTGGTAGTACGCCGGCACATCGGTCATCGCCGATTGGTCGGTGAACTGGTTCAGTGCCCTGGCCACCTCGGCCTGGTTGGCCAGCGTCGGGGACATGGTTCCCGTGGTCCATCCGTCGCGGTGGACCTGCCACAGGCAACTGAGGGTGAGGCCGGCGACGGCCAGGCCGTACCCCCCTGCCACGAGCACCCGCAGGCGCCACCGGGCGAGGGCTTCGGTCCCGATCCAGGCCATCAGGACGTACATGCCAAAGGTCCCCATGACGTACTGTGGTCCCGGCGGAGCCCGCAACGCCCCGACGTAGATCATGTGGAACGCCACGCCCGCGAGCACGAAACCCAGAACGGTTTCCCGCACCGGGTCCGCATCAGCATCGCCGCTGGCATCGTCCCTTGTGCGCCGTGCAAGCCAGCGTCTGCCCTGGCCCCACGCTGCCACCGCTACGCCCAGCCAAACCAGGGGAATGGCCGCCGAGCCGACGAACTTCGCCGCACCCAGGATCCACGCCGGGCCGTGCGGGCTGACGACTTCGTCGGGAAACCGCCCGCCGCTGAACAGCAATCCGCCCCACAGCGGGCCGAGCAGGGCTTCGACGGGAGAGGCATGCGCCGCGTGGCCAGTCCGGACAAACCAGCCCAGGTTCTGCCAGAGAGTGCCGCCGACATAGAGCATGTACCTGAAGTTGAGGATCGCCAGCAGACCGACCACGGCCAGCACGGGGAGGCAATGCTGTTTCAGGGCCGGCCGGTGGCGCCAGAGAAGGTGTCCGAGGATGACGGCGGGCAGGGGCAACGACTGGAAGTGGATGAACATCGGCGCGATGGCCGCGCCCACCGCCGTGGCCAGCGCCGGACCGGAGCCCGTGCGGAGGAACCAGACCCAGGCCGCCATGGCCAGCACGCTGAGGGGAATGGTGAAACTGGGCACCCAGATGCGCCGGGTTTCGAGCCACATGTAGGGCGCAAAGACCACGGCGAGGGCAAACCACGGGTTGAGGCGCAGGCCGCGGGCCAGCCAAAGAAGCGAGGCCGCGGTCACCGTCGAGCACAGGGCGCCATGGATCGCGGCAATCAGCACCGGGTCATGGGTGAAGAACAGGATGAACTGGTAGATGTGGAGCCCGAGCGGGCCGTAAGCGCAAGGAAAACCGCCGGACAGGCCATGGACGGCGAGGGTGTGGGCCTGGTTGGCCTCGAACGCGATGCTGAGTTCGCGTGGCTCATCCTGGATGAAAGGCACGTCTCCCGGCCAGATGATGGCGGGGCCGATCGCGCCGGCGAGTGTGAGCACGGCCGCCAGAACCCAGCCGGCGGAAAAGGGCGGGCGGGCGTATGGTGCCGCGGTCGGGGCGAAGGAGATAGATACCATCGGCGGTTGATGCTACCGCACGTGGACACCGGAGTACACGAGGGCGCGGGACGGAGCGAAAAGTGAAGACGGCAAAATGGGGCAGGCATGTAGTGCCGCCGGTGTCCTCACCGGCGGAATCCGGAGCGTCCACGCGACGCCAACGACCACCCGTGAAGTGGTCGGTAGTCGGATGAACCATTCCGGCCCCACGCGCACTACACCTACATTGCTTCCGGCCGGCACGTTTGCTGAAAGGTGGATCATGATGCGATCGATGTTGATGACGCTCGTCGCCATGTTGCTGTCATCAGGTGGTTGTCAGCCGATGAGCGTCGTCCGGGTTGACCGGTCCGACTATCTGTTGGCGGAATCGTCTGGAACGAAGCGGCTCCATTTGGCCTACATAGCCATCGACAATTCGTTCTTCATCTTCCCGGCCCCACTTCTACATCGAACGCTCCTTGTGGAGGACATCCCGCCGAATCCCTATTCGGACGATGCACGGCGAATGGTCGCAAACGCGACAAAAGAGCGGGATCTGGACAGGATCCTGCGAGCGGCGGATTCCATAACCAGGAACGCGCATCCCGCTCAAATCCGCTGGATTGTCTCGACGCAGCCATTGGCGGTGGCCATGGGACGCTACATCATCAGCAAAGAAGAGTTGCAACGCATGGGAGTGGATATCGGGCTTTGGGACCAGCCAGGAAGACTCAGGTTCGTGCCGGAACTGGTCACTGAGGCTGACCTGAACGAGCCGGTGGAGTCCGTCGTGATGCCGCGAGACGACTGGACGGGCGGTCGGGAAGTCGAAGAGGCGAAAGCGGTGACTGTTCGCCTGCAACAGGGGATGACGATCGGGCAGTTGATCCGCCAATGGCCTCCGAAGAACGATGAATGAATCCGAGGCGGGCGACGAAGCACAGGCGTCTCGCGATGCGTCTTGTGTTTTGCACGGCGGGGTATACGCTCTGTGCGTCGTCAGGCTCATTGGATGCCTGGCCGGCTGAAGAGATCTGCATGGTTGGCCGTCGATCTGGACTCCAATGAGGAGGCAATGATTATGAAAACGATGATGGTGGGGTTGATTCTCGGCGTGGTTGTTGGTTTGGTGATGGGGCGTTCGGCGGCAGGGCAACAGGTCGCGGGAAAAGATGTGTCGAAACCGACCGGCAAGAGTCCCGTGAAAGTGTTCATCCTGGCCGGCCAGTCGAACATGGAAGGGTATGGCGGCATCACCACGATCGATGAACTGGGCACCGATCCGACGCATGGCCAGTTGCTGAAGAAGGTGAAGAAAGACGATGGTTCGTTCGTCGTGCGCGATGACGTCTTCATCTACTATCAGCGGGGCAACGAACGGATCAAGTCACCGTTGTCCGTGGGCCAGGGAGCCCACAAAGACCGTATCGGGCCGGAGCTGATGTTCGGCATCGGCATGGGCGATTATTATGGGGAGCCGGTCCTGCTGATCAAGACCGCCTGGGGCGGCAAGGATCTCTACTGTGATTTCCGGCCGCCAAGTGCCGGCAAACCTGCCTATGAAATTCCCGGCAACCCCCGTGAACTGGGCGTGAACTACCGGAAGATGGTTGCTGAAATCCATGAGTGCCTGGATCAGCTCGATACGCATTTCCCCCAGTTCAAGGGGAGGCCATACGAACTCTGCGGCTTCGTCTGGTTCCAAGGCTGGAACGACATGTGTGCGGACAAGAAGATCAAACAACAGGTGTTTGATGAATACGCCTCGAATTTCGTCCATCTGGTTCAGGATCTGCGGGCCGAGTTCAAGGTGCCGAAGCTGCCGGTTGTCGTGGGTGAAGTGGGCGTCGACGGGGAAAAGAATATTGGCGCTGATATGGCCGGCTTGCGTGCTGCGCAGGCTAAGATAGCGACTCGGCCGGAACTCCAAGGCACGCTCTGCTATGTGCGCACGGCCCCCTATTGGTATCCGGCATTGGACGAGTGGCCGAGGAAGCTGGCCTCCGAAGAAAGGCGGGTCAGGCTCAAAGTCACGGCGCAGGTCAAGGAAGAACTAAAAGGTCAGCCGGCGGCTGCGGATCCCAAGGAGCTGGATCGCGCCGTATCCAAGGCGATGGGCAAAGCACTGTCGGAGGATCAGGAGTATCAGAAAGTCAAAGCGGAACACGATCGGGTCGTCAGCCACTGGGAGTGCCATTACTGGGGCAGTGCCAGGGTCTATTGCATGGTCGGCTATGGTCTTGCGGAAGCGATGAAAGAACTATTGCAGGCGAAGTAGGCAGAAGATGAGGGATAAACCGATGAAGAAGTTGCTGCTGATGATGGGCAAGGCAGCCATGCTGACCTTGATCGTGTGTCCGGTTCCGGCTCAACAACCGGATGCAGGCAAGAATCCCAAACCGGCAGAGGCGGTGTCCGCCCCGGCCGAGGCAATGAGCGTATGGTTTGTGAGCCCGGCCCGCTCTTTCCATGAATCCTGTGTGCTGGGCAATGGCCGTCTTGGCGCCATGGATTTTGGCGGGGTCGGCAAAGAGCGGATTGTGCTCAACGAGTCTTCCGTCTGGACAGGCGGCCCATATGACGGCAACCGTTATGATGCCTATCAATGCCTGCCGGACGTGCGCCAGAACCTTTTCGCCGGGAACATCGGCGCAGCCCAAAGGGCGCTGTCACGGTTCGGTTATGCCGACGGCATCCGGGGTTGGGGGGATCGAGATCAGTTCGGTTCCTATCAGACGCTGGGTGATTTGACTCTGGTGTTTGGCGGCAAGGTGGCGGAGCCGAAAGTTTCATCTCCCAGCGGACACGAGAACGGTGATGGCAAAACCATTGCAAACTCCGTTGATGGCGATCCAAATACCAAGTGGTGTGTGGACAAGGCGGGCAAGGCGGTGGTCTGGCAGATCGAACTGGCCAAAGAACAGATGGTGCCCGCCTATTTGCTGACCAGTGCCGACGATATGCCCAATCGCGATCCGCAGGTGTGGGTGCTTGAGGGATCGGCGGACGGTAAGATGTGGATCTCACTTGACCGTCGCAGTCCCGGCAAACCGTTTGAGGCACGCCATCAGACCAAGAAGTTTGACATCGCCAAACCGGCCGCCTTCCGTTTCTATCGCTTTACCTTCACCCCACAGGAAGCCTACTTCCAGGTGGCGGAGATCGCCTTGGCCGGCGTTGATGTGGCAGGTGTTTCGGCTACGGCGCCGGATGGCTACCGTCGCGATCTCAACCTCATGCGCGGCGTGGCCCACACTGAATACACACAAGACGGTGTACGCTTTACCCGCGATCTGGTGGTATCCAAACCGGACGAGGTGATCGCGCTGCACCTCAGGGCCGACAAGCCGGGCGCTCTGTCCTTCACCGCCGCCCTCTCTCGAAGGGAAGCATCCACCACCGATGCCGAAGGCGAGTTTCAGCGGATGGACGGCCAACTCCCCTTCAACAAGCCCAAAGGCGTCACTGCGGAAGGCGTGCGTTACCTGGCCATCCTGGGCGCAACCACGCGCGGCGGCAAAGTCACCGTCTCCAAATCCGGCCTGTCGATTCAGGGCGCCGACGAAGCCACCCTCATCGTTTCCGCCGGCACCGACATGTTCAACAAGGACTTTGGCGCGTTGGCGCGACAACGCCTGACCAAGGCCCTGGCCAGACCTTTCGACAGCATTCTCAACGATGCTGCGGCCGATCACGCTTCCTTCATGAACCGTTGCCGGCTCACGCTGCCTCAGAGCGAGAGTTCGCGGCTGCCCACGCCGGAACGCGTCCGCCAGGCGGAGAAGAGTCCCGATCCGGAACTGGCCGCCCTCTACTTCCAGTTCGGCCGCCACCTGATGGTCTCCGGTTCGCGGCCGGACTCGCAGTTGCCGACGAATCTGCAAGGCATCTGGGCCGAGGAGTATGACACTCCTTGGCGCGGGGATTTTCACAGCAATATCAACTTGCAGATGAACTACTGGCCGGCCGAGGTCGCGAATCTTTCCGATTGCCACCTGCCTCTCATGCGCTTCATCGAGGGTGTTGCCAGGGAAGGCGCCAAGACCGCCAAGGCCTACTACAACGCCCCCGGTTGGATGGCCAACCACACCCAGAACCCATGGTTCGAAACCGCGCCGAGTTATTTGAGCGCCTGCGTTGGCCCGACTTGCGGCGCGTGGCTCGCCCAGCACATCTCGATGCACTATGCGTTCACTCTCGATAAGGAATTTCTCAAGAAGTATTACCCACTGATGCGCGGCGCAAGCGAATTCTGCCAGGCCGTGCTGGTGGAAGACCCCAAGACGCATCTGCTGGTGACCGTGCCGTCAAACTCGCCGGAGAATTCTTACCGCTACACCGATAGCGCTGGGAAGAAACAGTCTACTTTCTTGTGCATTGGATCGACATTTGACTTGCAAATCATCCGCGACCTGCTGGCCCGCACGGCCGAGGCCGCGCGCATCCTGGGAACCGATGAAGGCTTCGCCAAGAGCCTGGACGCCACCCGGGCCAGGCTGATGCCCACCCGCGTGAACAAAGAAGGCCGGATCATGGAATGGCAGGAGGATTTCGAGGAAACCGAAATCAACCACCGCCACAGTTCGCACCTCTGGGGCCTGTTCCCAGGGACGGAGATCAATCCCCAGGTGCCCGAGTTGTTCAACGGCGCCAAGCTGTCGCTCGAACGTCGCGGTGATGCCTCCACGGGTTGGTCCATGGCCTGGAAGGCCAACTTCTGGGCCCGAATGCAGGATGGCGATCATGCCAACAAGCTGCTGACGATGCTCATCGGCCGGGGCGCGCCGAATCTGTTCTGCCTGCACGCCCCCTTCCAGATCGACGGCAATTTCGGCGGCTGCGCGGCCGTCGCTGAAATGCTGATTCAGAGCCACGAACTCACGCCCGACGGCAAGCCCATCATCCGTATGCTCCCGGCCCTGCCCAAGTCATGGGCCACCGGCTCCGTGCAGGGTCTGCGCGCCCGTGGCAACTTCACCGTGGACATGCAGTGGAAGGACGGCAAGGTTACGGACTACCGCATCACTTCGTCCCAGCCGCGCCAGGTCACGATCGTGGTCAATGGTGAAACCAAGACAGTTCAGGCACAGGGTCTGTAAACATAAGGAGAACAGGAATGACGGTCAAGAAACGACAGATTGCGCGGCGGGTGTTCCTCAAGGGGATGCTGGCGACGGGAGCGGCGCCGTATTTTGTACCCGCCTCGGCGCTGGGCGCCGATGGCCGGCCGGCCCCGAGCAACCGCATCGCCATGGGCTTCGTTGGTGTCGGCGGGCAAGGCTCGGGCGACATGGGCGGCTTCCTGGGTTTTCCGGAAGTGCAAGGCGTGGCCGTGTGCGATGTGGACCAGAACCATCGCTCCAACGCACAGCAGCGCGTCGAGCAACGCTACGCGGCCGCCAAGGCCGCCGGCGCCTACAAGGGTTGCACGGCCTACAACGACTTCCGCGAGCTGGTCACCCGGCCCGATATCGACGCCGTCTTCTGCGCCACGCCCGACCACTGGCATGCGCTGGTGACGGTGACGGCGATGCGAAACGGCAAGGACGTCTACTGCGAGAAGCCCGAATCGCTCACCATCCGCGAGGGGCGCATCATGGTGGAGGCGGCGCGGCGCTATGGCCGGGTCTTTTCCGGCGGCAGCCAGCGGGTGTGGGAAGACTACAACTGGTATCACAAGTGGATGCGCAGCGGCGTGATCGGCGAACTGAAGGAAGCGTGGGTCGGCATCGGCGGGCCGTCCGATGAAATGGTCCGGCCGGCGCAGCCGGTGCCGGTGGGCATGGACTGGGACATGTGGCTCGGGCCGGCGCCGTGGCGGCCGTACAACAAGGATTACCACCCGTTCAACTGGCGCGGCTGCCGCGATTTCTCCGGCGGCGGCATGACCGACTGGGGCGCCCACCACATGGGCGGCGCCCTCTTCGCCATGAACATGCACGACCAGCCGGGACCGGTCGAGATCTATCCGCCCGACGGCAAGGAGCACAAGGATGTGACCTACGTCTTCGGCAACGGCGTCGTCATGCACAACGGCGGAAGTTGGGGCGGTCCCATGTCTTTCCGCGGCACCAAGGGCGAACTCCCCGACCGCACCGGCATCCGCAAGGCCGCCCCCGACATCTATATCCAGAACTACCAGGGCCGCGGCGGCATCTTCGGCGATTTCCTCCACTGCGTGAAGACCCGCGAGCGGCCCTGGCGCGACATCGAGCGTGCCCATCACACCCTGATCGTCTGCCACCTGGCCAACCTCGCCTACTGGCTGAAGCGGCCGCTGAAGTTCGACCCGATCAAGGAAGAATTCATCGGCGATGCCGAGGCCAATCGCTGGCTCGACCGCCCCAAGCGCGCCCCCTGGACCCTGTAGGGTGTGCTTCAGCACACCGTCCGTTGCCAGTCCGTATCCGCGTCCCGCATCCGGAGAACAACCATGACACCCAATCGAGTTTCCATTTTCGCGGCGGTGGTCCTGCTGACCAGCACCGCTGCTCTGTATGCCCAGGAAAACGTCGCCGAGTTGGTCCGTGATCTGTCCGGCGACAAGCCCACGCAGCGCACGCCCGAGCAGTTGGATGCCGCTTACGCCAAGGTGCTCGACGCCCTGCTGTCCGACATGGGCAGCGACGATGCCGGCAAGCGTGGCAGCTCGCAAGCAACGATCGAGCGGATCGCCTTCAATGCCAGCCGTCCTGGTGCCGAGGCCGAACGCGCCGCCTGCGCCAAGGCCTGCGCTGCACGGGCCGCCGGCGATGCGCCGCTCATGGCCAAGGTCTGGCTGATTCGCCAGCTCGAACGCATCGGCCGGGTCGAGGCTGTCCCGCAGCTTGCAAAGCTCCTGGGTGATGCCGATGCGCTGGTGCGCGAGTCGGCTCGCCGGGCGCTGATGAAGAATCCCGCGCCGGAGGCCGGTGAGGCGCTGCGCCAGGCGCTGTCTTCCACCGACGTGCCATGGTGCATCGCCCTCGTCAATGCCCTGGCCGTCCGGATGGAGACGGCGAACCTCAGCATCCTGCTCAAGGAAGCCGTCAGCGATAACGAGGATATCCAGATCGCTGCTCTGCGCGCCCTGGGCAAACTGGGCGACAAGTCGGCGGTCCCGGTCGTCTCGGCGGCCATGACCAAGGGCTCGGACCTTGTCCGGCAGGTCGCGACTGATGCTTACCTGACCATCGCCGAAGGTCTGGCGAACAAAGGCGACGCCGCCGGGGCTCTGGCCATCTACAAGAGCATGCTCACGTCCCAGGGTTATTTGAAGTGCGCTGCCATCGTCGGCATCGGCCGGACCGGCAGCGCGGCCGATCTGCCCTCAGTTTTCGACAACGCCGCCGACCCGGATGCCAAGTTGCGCGGCGCCTGCGTCGAAGCCATGGCGATGATGAAAGGTAACGACGTGACGGCGGCCATTGCCGCCAAGGCAAATACGGCACCGCCCGAGGCCAAACCTGCGTTGTTGCTGGGCCTCGCCCGTCGCGGCGACAAGAGCACCGTGACCATCTTCATCAGTGCCTGTGAGGATGCGAATGAAGATGTGCGGCTGGCAGCGATCCGCGGGATCGCCACGATTGGCGATGCGTCCACCGTGCCTCTCATGCTCAAGATTGCCGCGGGTACGGGCGCCACCCAGGAGGCCGCCCGTTTGAGCCTGGCTCGCCTCCAGGCCGCCGATGTGGATCAGGCGCTCATGGCGGCCATGGGCGATGCGGACGCCAAGGTTCGCCTCGAGGCGATTCGCGCGACGGTCGCCCGGCACGTCACAGCGGCGGCCCCGGCGTTGCTGAAGGCGGCCGAAGGCACCCAATCGCCGGCGCGGGGTGAGTCGATCAAGGCGCTCGGCTCCCTGGCGACGGCCGATGCCCTGGCGCCTGTCGCGGCCATACTCCTTGGCGCCGAGGACAACGGCATCCGCCAGGAGGCCGCCAATGCGTTGGCCAGCATAGCCGGCCGCGAGGCCGATCCCGATAAGCGCTCCGATGCCATCCTCAAGGCCCTGGCCGGTTCCTCCGGCGTCGCCAAGGTCGCCCTCCTCGGCATCATGTCCCGTGTCGGCGGCCAGAAATCGCTCGATGCCGTCCGCGATGCCGTCAAAGTCGGCGACGAGAAGATCAAAGACGCCGCGATCCGGGCTCTGGCCGATTGGCAGGACATTTCTGCCGCAGAGGATCTTCTGGCCATTGCCAAGACCTCCGCGTCCGAAACCCACCAGGTTCTCGCCCTCCGCGGCTGCATCCGCATCGTCCGCGAGGCGAACAATCGTCCCGCCGCCGAGCGCGGCAAGTTGCTCATCACCGCCCTTGAAACCGCCAAACGCCCGGACGAGAAGCGCCAGGCCATCAGCGCCCTCGGAGAGATCCGCACCGCCGACGCCCTCCAGGCCGTGGCCTCCAACCTCGGCACCGCCGGCCTGTCACAGGAAGCCGCCCAGGCCGCCGTCCGCATCGGCCGCGATCTGGCCAACGACAAGCCCGAGGCAGTCAAGGAAGCAATGCAGAAAGCCCTTGAGATCACGAAGAACGAAGACCTTCAACAGCAGGCCAGGGAAGCCCTCGACCGGGCCGAGCAGAGGATCAAGCAGAAAGCCGGAAAGTAGACGATCCAGGCGTGGCTCCGTTTTCGACGATATCGGCGTGCCGTTGATGCGCGGCTTCCACTTGTTTGCCGCCGCCAGGGTGTTCGGGATTTTTCGGAGATGGAGTCCAATACCATGAAACGCGTAACCGTCCCCATTGTCCTGGGCATCCTGCCGCTGCTGGCGCCACTGGCGGCGGTGCATGCAGCCGAAACGAAGAGTCCACTCGAGGTCTTCATACTCGCCGGGCAGTCGAACATGGAAGGCCAGGGCGTGGCGGACCTGGAAGGCAAGGACTACAACCAGGGCAAAGGCACCCTCAACTACCTTATGAAGGACCCCGCCAAAGCGGCTCTCTTCAAGCACCTCAAGGACGACAAAGGCCAATGGGCGGTGCGAAATGACGTGTGGGTCCGCTACAAGCTGGAGAACGCGCCTGTCAAAGCCGGCCCGCTCACGCTGGGGTTCACGCCCTACGGCGGCAGACATCACTTTGGGCCCGAGTTGCAGTTTGGCTGGGTCGTGGGTGATTACTGCAAGACTCAGGTACTGCTCATCAAGACCGCCTGGGGCGGCAAGAGCCTCTACAAGGATTTCCGCCCGCCCAGTTCCGGCGGCCAGGTGGGGCCCGATTACACGAAGATGATCGCGGAGGTCCGCGAGGCCCTGGCCAACCTCAAGGCCGATTTCCCGGGCTATGACGGGCGTGGATACGAACTGGCGGGGTTCGTCTGGTATCACGGCTGGAACGACGGGTGCGAGCCGAAAACGGCCGTGCCGGAGTACGAATCAAATCTTGTGAATCTGATGCGCGACGTACGAAAGGAACTGAACGCGCCAAAGCTCCCGGTGGTCGTCGGTGAACTCACCGGCCCTTGGGTGCAGGCTCCGGGCGAGTGGGCAACATTGCGACAAGCCCAGGCCGCGGCCGCGGCCCGCCCGGAGTTCCAGGGAAACGTACTGTGTG
>JBIOJL010000041.1:0-22809 GCA_044450885.1 Tepidisphaerales bacterium | reverse complement strand
GAGCACGCGCACCTCAAGTTCGCGGGCAACCATGCGCTGGCCAGGGCGATCCTGCCGGCGGTGAAGTCCGCCTTGCCCGACTCGATCAGGCGCGCCGCCGTCAAGCCGGCGCCGGAACTGACGCGCGAGCGTTGCGCGGAACTGCTGGCCCTGACGCCGCTGAGCGAAGTGCATATGGCGGAGCCCATCGCCGCGTTGCACTACAAGCCGCCGTTCCTGAACCAGTTTGACAACGCGCAACGGAAGGCGAAGGCGGCCCGGTGGCTCGACGAGCTTCGCCGCCGGGCCGGGCAGGCCGACTTCGCGAAACTGGCCGGCCGGTTTCAGACGGCGCTGGCCCGGGCTCCGGACGACTGGTGTCTGCACCAGAACTACGCCGATCTGCTCCTGTTTAATGGGGACGCGGCCGGGGCGGCGGAGCACCTTCAGTTGGTGCTGAAGCAGGTGCCGCACCACCGCTGGGTCGAGCATCTGCTGGGCCAGATGCTGATTCGTCAGGGAAAGGCCGGCGAGGCCGAAGCGCACTATCGCAAGATGGTTGCCCGGTGGCCGGAGTTCTATGTCGGCTACAACGATCTCGGCGACGCTCTGGCGGCGCAGGGCAAGTACGACGCGGCCATCGAGCAATACCGCAAGGTCCTGAAACTCAATCCCGGCGATTCCGGCAGCGAGCAGGCCATCGTCAGAGTTCTGACGGCCCAGGGCAAGGTCGACGCGGCGGCGGAAGAGATCAGGGCCGCACTGGCCGATCAGCCGACGCTGATGCGAACGACGCTGGCGGGGCTATATGCGGGCCAGGGGAAGGTGGACGCGGCGATCGAGCAGTTCAAGGAGGCGATCAAGCTTTCACCGGCCGATGCCGTTCTCCAGTTGGAGTATGCAACCATGCTCAATTCGGCGGGGAAGCGAGATCAGGCGCTCGACACCCTCCGTGAGGTTCTGCGTCTGGATCCGCGCAGCGTGACGGGGATGAACAGCATGGGTGCGCTGCTGTCGGCGATGGGCCGGAACGATGAAGCCGCCGAGAGCTACCGGAAATCGCTGGAGATTGAGTCGAACTTCACGGCCTATTACAGCCTGGGCAACCTCGCAGTCATGCGGCGGCAGTTGTCAGCGGCGGAGGATTACTACCGCAAGGCCCTTGAACTCGAGCCGCGGAACGCCGGTGCCCGCCACAACGTCGGTTCCTTGCTCCTGGCCCGCAAGAAAACAGAAGAGGCGATCGAGCACCTGACTGTCGCGGTGCAGGCGAACCCCAATTACGCCTCAGCACACTATTTGCTTGGCGATGCCCTCAAACGCCAAGGCAAGACGGCCGATGCGATCCAGCATTTCAAGAAGTCGGTGGACCTGAAGAATCGCGACCCGGCGCTTTTCAGCGCCCTCGCATGGGCAATGGCAACTGCGAAGGACGATGCGCTCCGCAGCGCTCCGGAGGCGATCAGACTGGCCGAGGCGGCCAACGAGATGACGCTCTACAAATCGCCCTTGATGCTGGATGCACTGGCGGCCGCGTACGCGGAGGCCGGGCGTTTTGAGCAGGCCGCCCATGTGGCGAACGTCGCCGCGGATATAGCGGCCGCCGACGGCCGAGTCGAACTGGCCCAGGCGATGAAGGCCCGCGTGGAGTTGTATCGGTCGAAGAAGCCCTATCGCGAGTAGGTGGTCAACTCCCACTGGTCGCCGGCGGTCGGGCGCAGGACCAGGATGGGCCCGGCGGGCAGGAGTTGGATAAGCCATTGCGCCGGCGTCGCCAGCGCAATCAGGCAGGTTCCTGAGGCGACGCGCGTGACGTGGCCGCGGTTGCCGGAGATGGGGCCTTCGTAGGTGAGGTATTCCGGGCGGTGGTCGGGAAGACGGTTGACTGGGGCGGAAGTCACGATTGGCCAGACCTCGCTGCGCCAGGTGGCGAGTTTCGAGCCGGGGGCGGTTTCAAACATCAGGTCGAAGTGCGGGCGGTCGATGCCTTCGTGGCGGAGGATGACGTAGCGGAGGTCAGTCATGGGGCGCGTTCGGAGTACCGGCTTTAGCCGGTCCTGTGTTCTTGAAGACCGCCTGAAGGCGGTACTCCGAACGTCAGGCGACGAACACCGGCGGCGGAACATAGGAACTGCGCACGGAACCGGATGGGTCAGTGCTGGTCTTGAGATTGCAGGGATGGGCGTCGTCGCCGAAGCCGAAGTCGTTCTCGTATTCGGCGGCCAGCCACTCGATGTCCTCGTGGGTGATGTCCGGCTTTCGCACCGACTCCACCGCTTCCTTGATCTCGTGCTCGTTCAGCAGCGTGGCGGTGATGCTGGTCAGGGCGGTCTGCTGCAACAGCCACTTGCAGGCGAACTGATGAGGCGTCATGCCGTACTTGGCACAGAGGGGGCGGATCTTCTCCAGTTTCTTCAGCCCGAAGACCTTCCAGTTCTGGTCGCGGAACTTGCGGTGGTCGTCCTTGCCGATGGCGGTGTCGATCCGGACGGTGTCCTTGAGGATGGCACTGTTGTCGTGAACGCGGGCCAGCACGCCGGCCTTGTAGGCGTGGGCGGTTTCGCAGAACTCGCGGCCGGGCGATTGCTCGAAGAGATTGAACACCGTCTGCACGGCCTTGGCCCGATGGTCCATGATGGCCCCGATGCCTTCTTCGCGCCAGCCGATGGCCGGCCCGAGGGAGACGCCCCAGACGCGGATCTTGCCCTGGGCCTTGACCTTCTCCAGTTCGGCGAAGAGGTCGTCGCGGTACTGCGGCAGCTTGATGTTGTGGGCCATGTAAAGGTCGATGCAGTCCACGCCCAGGCGGGCGAGGGATTTCTCCAGGGCGATGTGCAGGAACTCCGGCGAGAAATCCTGCCGGCGCTCGCGGTGCGAGCCGGGCTCGCCGGGGTCGGAATAGAAGTCGTAGCCGAATTTGCCGCCGATCTCGACCGAATCGCGGGGGACGGTCTTGAGGAACCTGGCGAGGACCGTCTCGGCCCGGCCATTGCCGTAGGCGTCGCCGTTGTCCAGGAAGGTGACGCCCAGGTCATGCGCGTACTTCATCAGGCGCACGCCCTGTTCGTCGGTGTAGTGGCCCCACCAGTCGACGCCGCAGAACCAGCAGCCGAGCGAGATGGCGGAAACTTCGAGATTGGTGTCGCCGAGTTTTCGACGGAGCATTGTCGCGGTACCTCTGCATTGAGACTGTTCAAGAGCTAAGCATATAACCGAAAACCGGCGGGTTCCACTGTGGACACAAGAACTTATAATCAGCGGCCTCATGACGATCACCGTGAATGGACAACCGCGAGAAGTGCCCGACGGGGCAAGCGTGTCGATGTTGCTGGCCGGGATGCAACTGACGCCGGGACGCGTGGCGGTGGAACTGAACCGGCGACTGCTCAAGACGGAGCGGTATGGGGAGGCGCTGAAGGCGAATGATCAGGTGGAGGTTGTGACGTTTGTGGGCGGAGGGTGAGGGGGAATTGCGATTTGCGATTTGCGATTTGATCGGGTGGTGCGATGGATCGAAGAGATTCCATAACCGCGGAGCCCTTTACGTTTGGGCCAATCTGTTTTAGGGTTACACTCATGGAAACCTTAAGGATCGGCCAGTTTGAACTGAGCAACCGCCTCTTCGTCGGCACCGGCAAGTACGCCACGTACGACCTCATGCAGAAGGCGCTTGAGGCGTCGGCGTGTCAGGTGGTGACGGTGGCCGTGCGCCGGGAGCGGCTGGTGGACAAGGAGGGGCGGTCGCTGCTCGACTTCCTCGATCTGTCGAAATATGTCATCCTGCCGAACACCGCGGGGTGTTTCACGGCCGAGGATGCGATCCGCGTGGCGCTGCTGGGACGCGATCTGCTTGAGAAACAGAAGAACCGGGGCGCCGGCTGGGTCAAGCTGGAAGTGCTCGGCGACAAGAAGACGCTGCTGCCCGATCCCGTCGGCACGATCGAGGCAACGAAGGAACTGGTAAAGGAAGGGTTCACCGTGCTGGCGTATACCAGCGACGATCCGCGCTCGGCGGTGCGGATCAAGGAGGCCGGGGCGGCGTCGGTGATGCCCGCGGGCTCGCCGATCGGCTCGGGGCAGGGGATTCTCAATCCGCTGAACATCTCGCTGTGTCTCGAACTGCTCAAGGAAGGCGACCCGGCGTTCCCGGTGATCGTCGACGCGGGCGTGGGCACGGCGTCGGATGTGGCCATCGCCATGGAACTCGGCGCCGATGGCGTGCTGCTCAACACCGGCATCGCGCACGCGAAAGACCCGGTGAAGATGGCGCAGGCGATGCGGCACGCGCTGGCAGCCGGACGGCTGTCGTACCAGTCTGGACGAATTGCCAAGAAGCGATATGCGACGGCGTCGAGCCCGTTTGACGGGGTGATTTCGTATATACCGGGAGAATGAGCGTCACACATGCTCACCGGCGTGGTCGATTTATCGACCACGTCTTTCTCACACGTCAGCACGGCAGGACAGCCCCACCGGCGTGGTCAGTTCACTGACCACGTCTTTCCGGTCGCACCTCCCCAGACTCCAGTCTCGGATACCCGACGTGTTGCATGAACGCGTTCAGTTCTCGGGCGCGTTGAATTCCGCGTTCGAGTTCAATCCGCATGTGAGTATCAGGGTATTGCTGCCAGTCCGAAACCAGTCCGGCTCGAACCGCCTGCAACAGCGTGTACTGATACGCCAATCGCGTTTGCCTCTCATTTCGCAGGCACCCGTCGAAGTAGTTTCGTTTGCCTCGTTCTCGCCAGAAAGGCACGACACGCTGCGGCAACAAATCATTGACCAGCTTGGCAACCGAGCCGTGGAACGATCGCATGAAGGGTCCGAGGTTCTCTCCGACTCTGAGGTAACCGACAGTGTGATAGTGGTTCACGAGGAGCGTTGTGACCCATGGGACGAAACCGAAGTGAGCACAGTAGTGATCGAAGCGATCCCAGAATACACCTTTGGTTTGCGCGGACTCGAACGCGAAGATGCCATTTCGGGTCTTGGAGGTGATGAAATAGACAGTGTTATCGCGATACCAGTGCTCGAAGCGGTGGTTACCTTCGAAGAATTCGGTGTGCGTATGGGATGATTGTCGGAATTTACCCACGGATGGAATTGTACCGGGTGTCGCGCTATTGGAAAGACGTGGTCAGTGAACTGACCACGCCGGTGGGGGAATGTGTGGTGCGAGAAATGACGTGGTCGATAAATCGACCACGCCGGTGTAGACTTTTCAGGGAATGAACGCTCTCTGGTCACAGTTCGCAACGCTCTCGGACTCGCAGGTTCGCTCGCTCGAACGCTATCTCGACCTGCTCCTGGAAGCCAACGCGGTCATGAACCTCACGCGGATCAGCGATCGCGCGTCTGCGGAGGTGCTCCATGTCGCGGACGCTCTTTCCGTGATGAAGCATCTGCCGCATGAACCCCACACACTCGCCGATGTCGGCAGCGGTGGGGGCGTGCCGGGAATTCCGCTGGCGATCGCGCGCCCGGACGTCTCGGTCGTGTTGATCGAGTCGACGCAGAAGAAGGCGGCGTTCCTGGATCGCACGGTTCGGACGCTGGGGCTGGGCAATGTGGTCGTGAGGGCGGATCGCGCGGAGAAACTCATCGACTGCCGCGGCAAATTCGACATCGTCACCGCCCGCGCGGTGGCGGCCATCGGGGAACTGGCGCAGTGGTGTTTCCCCCTGCTCAAGCCTGGCGGCAGGCTGCTGGCCATGAAAGGCGCCAAGGCGGCCGAGGAACTGGAGGCGGCAAAGAAGACGCTGCACCGGCTTGGCGCGGGCGAGCCGGTCGTGCATCGCGCGGAACTGCCGGGCGCGGAGCATCATGTGATCGTGGAGATATCGCGGCGAAAATAGCCCGGCACGAAGGGCGACCTGGGAACGTCGATCCGGGTGCGGCGAAGATCGAATCTGTCGCCGCGATCAACGATCGCGGCTACAGGGTCTGGCCGCGCATGCGGACCGGGGTGTAGCCGCAATTCGGCTCTTCCTCCAGGTAGCTGCCGGTTTCGGAAAACGCGCGGGCGCGGCAACCCATGCACACCTTCTTGTATTCGCACAGGCCGCATTTGCCTTCGAGTTTCGAGTCGTCGCGGATGTCGGCGAAGATCTTCGAGTCGCGCCAGATCGTGGGGAACGGCGTGGTCTTGACGTTGCCGGAACTCACCGGCAGATAGCCGCAGGGGAAGACCTCGCCGGTGTGCGAGACGAAACAGACGGCCTGCCCGGCCAGGCAGCCCTTGGTCATGGCGGTCATGTCGGGCTGATCGCCGCCCGCGCCGCCGGGATGCCCGCCGGGGTGGCCCATGTTCTTGTGCGGGTGGGCAAAGGCCGGCATCGCGGCGCCTTGGGCCTTGGATCGCTGGCGCATGACGCGGAAGTAGTGGGGGGCGCAGGTGGCCTTGAGGTGGAGCTTGCCTTCGAGCGACCGGTCGTAGATCCAGTTGAGCGCATCCTCGTATTCCTGGCCGGAAAGCATCACGGACGCGTCAAGCTCCATGCCGCAGCCGACGGGCACGAGCATGAACACATGCAAGGCGTCGGCGCCGAGATCGAGGGCCAGACGATAGGTGTCGTCGAGCCGGCGATAGTTGTGCCGGGCGACGGTGGTGTTGATCTGCACGGACACGCCGACCTCGCGGAGACACTTGACGCCGTAGATGGACTTGTCGAAGGCGCCCGGGCCGCGGAACTGGTCGTGGGTCGGGGCGTCCGGGCCGTCAAAGCTGATGGAGACGCGCTTGAAGCCGACGTCCCGTATGCGCGCCGCCAGTTCCGGGTTCATGATCGTCCCGTTGGTTGCCAGGGCGATGGGCAGGCCGACGGAGGTGGCGTGCCGGGCGACTTCGAAAACGTCGGGCCGCATGAGCGGTTCGCCGCCGGAGAAGACCAGGATCGGCCGGCCGGTTTCGGGCAGGGTGGAGATGAAGCTCTTGGCCTGCGCCGTGGTCAGGTCCTGCTTGGACAGTTCGTGCGACACCGAGAGCCGCCGGCAGTGGCTGCATTCCAAATTGCACCCGACCGTGCTCTCCCAGAAGAGCAGGCGCAGCGCCGGCGTCTTGGGGGCCGTGGTTGGCTGAGTTTCCTGAGCGGCTGGCGCGTGGGCCACCATGTAATCCTCCGGTCTGTTCAAGAGCGCATGATAACAACAGCCGTGCCAAATGCGCTAATGCTGCAATAACCGATAACGCACATAAATGCTACGGATTTATATGTCTGGACGGTCCAAAGAGCAATCGCGGCGGGCGATTTCTCAGGAATGAGAAGCCCGGAGCGTGCCGGATGCATCGAATGGGAATTCGATTCGGATTCGGGGGCGTCTTCCAGGAAGAGTTGCGGAAAAGTGGGGCCGACGCCCTCGTCGGCCGCACGGCACGGGGCATGAATTCAGGGTGCATGACAGAATTGGCGGGGTCGCTTCGAATGGCTTCGGAGGGGCAGGAATGCCCCTCGCTCAGCCATTCGATGACAGACAAGAATGTCTGTCCCACCGGCAGCCGGCAGGGACACCGCCGAAAGTATCATGGACCCGTGAATTCAGCGGACTGTTTAGACCGTTTGTCGGCGGCTCGGATTTTGCTACAATACGGCAACGGGATAGCGAAGATGGCACGCATATCGATTGTTGGATTGACGGTCGTGCTGCTGGTGGTGCTGGCGGCGGTGTTGCTGTCGGGACGACCGGATTCCCGACTCCGCCCGGATACCCGGCCGGCGCCGCAGGCGGAAGGTGCGCCGTTCGTGATCGCCCTGGTTCCCGAATATGACGTATTTGCGTTGCGGCGACACTATCGCGGCCTGATGGATTATCTCTCGCCGCGTCTGGGAAGGAAGGTCGAGATCGTCACGCTGAACCACTACGAGGCCGTCCTCAAGGAGTTCTCGGAGAAGAGGATCGATGCCGCGGTGCTGGGCTCGCTGGTGGCGACACTCGCCATGGATCGCTGCGGCGCCCGGCCGCTGGCGAGGCCCCAGAGCCAGGGCGTCAGCACCTACTGCGGAGTGCTCTTTGTCCGGGACGACTCGCCGATACGCAGTCTGAACGACCTGGGCACCGGCAGGATCGCCATGGTCAAGACGACGACGGCGGGCAGCCTGTTTCCTCTGGCCGAGCTGCGCCGCCTGGGCCGGCAGCCGACGCAACTGGACGATCCGCGGCTGACGTGGGTGGGCACGTACGATGATGTCATCATGGCCGTCATGACGGGGACCGCGGACGTCGGCGCGGTGAAGGATGTCCGGCTGGCGGCATTTGCGAAGGGACACCCGGAGGCGCGGATGCGCACGCTGCTGAAAAGTGCGCCGGCGCCGAACAATACGATGCTCGTCGGGGCGGAGGTGACGGAGGACCAGGCGTTGAAGTTGAAGGCGGCGCTGCTGGGGATGCAGAATGACCCGCAGGCCCGGACGGCCCTGTCGGCGCTGGGAATCGACGGATACATCCCGACGTCCGCGCGGGAGTTTGGCACGGTCTTCGATCTGATTGATGCAGCCGGCGAAGGTTGGGAGATGGCCGGCGTGGGTGGTCCGCCGCCGCGGCGGATGCCCGGGAAAGGGGAATGAACATGCTTCGGCGTAAACTCCTGGCGTGGTTCGGGGCGATCGTTTCGCTGCTGGTGATTACCGGCGTCGGGGCCGTCTGGGTGTTCCAGCAGCGCCTGGGAGACCTGCGCCACATGGACGAACAGGTCTGGGCGGCGACGGACGACGCGGGGGAACTGGCGCTGACCATCTCCAATGTGGAGATCCAGTTGTTCGCGATCGAGGCCGGGCAGCAGGATCGCCTCGATCCGGTGCTGGATGCGCTGGAGTCGATGCAGAGCCGCCTGGACGCCATGTCCCGTTTCGATCTGGCCAGGCAGCCGGAAAATGCGGCGCTTCTGGCCGGGATGCGCCGGCGGATGGACGCGTTCCGCCAGCACGCGGCCGGCCTGGCGACGTCGCAGGATCCGGCCTGGGCGGCGCGACATCGCAAGGAGGCGTTCTCGGTCATCATGGCCATGCGCGAGAGCACGCTGGCGTTCAGCCGCAACGTCCGCAACCACGCCGCGGAGCAGCAGAGCCAGTTGATCCATCGCTTCCGCCAGGCGGTGCTGGTCATGGCGGTGGTGTTCATCGTGCTCATCAATCTCTCGGTGCTGACGCTGCTGCGGATGGCTTCGCTGGTGGTGGGGCCCGTCGACCGCCTGGTGGAGGCGACTCGGGAACTGGCCAAGGAACGGTTCGATTACCGGGTCGACCTGCCGCGGGGGGACGAGTTCGGGGAACTGGCGGTGGCATTCAACGGTCTGGCGGAACGGCTGGAGGAAAACGAACGGAAGAAGCTCGAATCCGTGCATCAACTGGCGATCGCGCTCAATCACGAGTTGAACAACGTGGCGACCATGATTTCGCTCCAGGCGCAACTGATCGGACGCCAGGCCGGCGGGGATCCCACGCTGGCGAAATATACCCGGCAGATACAGGAGAGTTTGCAGCGAATGTCGCGTACAATGGAGGCCATAAAACACCTGAAGCGCATTGTGCTGACGGAGTATGCGCAGGGTGTCAAGATGCTGGATATCGAGCGTTCTTCGGCCGAAGGCGAGAATGAGGACGGGCGCCATGACCCGGAGCGTGCGGTCACAACGTAGAGCCATCGCGCCATCGCCCCTGATGCGGGAGCTGTGGCGTTTCGTGCAGTTGCGCTGGTTCGCCGCGGCTGCGGTCGTGGCCAGCGCGGTCGTCGATGCCCGCTGGCTGCACTGGTACTCGATGGACAGCGCGGTCCTGAGGGTGGGCCTGGCCATCGTGGGATACAACCTGCTGCTGCTGCTGTTCCTCCGGCAACTCGAGCGAACGCCGCCTGACCAAGTCGGCTCCACGCCCATCGTGCTCTCCTGGGTGCAGTTGCTCATGGATCTCGCCAGCCTGAGTCTGCTGACGGCGGCGACGGGCGGGCTCAACAGTCCCGTGGAGGGCTTCTTCGCCCTGCACATGGTCTTCTCGAGCCTGCTGCTGCCCCGGCGCATGGCCTACGCGGGCGCCACCGCGGCGGTGGTCATGCGGGTCGTCTGCCTCTGGGGCGGCGGATTGCTGCCGCAAGACCGACAGCAATGGGCGGCGGTCTCCGGCTGGGGCGTGGCGCTCTTCGTGACCGTGTGGCTGACGAATCAACTCGTCGGCGGCCTGCGCCGGCAGAGGCGGCGACTGGTGCGCCAGAATCGGCGCATCAGCCGCATGTCCCGGCTGTTGCGCCGCCAGCAGGAGGGGATGATCCAGCATGAAAAGATGGCGACGGCGGGGCGCATGGCCGCCGGGGTGGCCCATGAGATCGCCAATCCGCTGGCGAGCATGGACGGGCTGCTGCAACTGTTGCAGCGCCGGCCGGAGAAACTCACTCCAGAAGCCCTGGCGACGCTGCGCGAGCAGGTGGCGCGGATCAGCCGGATTCTCCGTGACATGACCACATTCGCGCATCCGGGGCAGGCGAACTGGGAGGAGATGGAACTGAACGCGGTGGTCGAGAAGGCGATGGTCATGGTGCGGTTCGATCCCCGCTTCGACGCGGTCCAGCTCACGAGCGACCTGCCCGCCGGCCTTCCGCGGGTGCGCCTGATGCCGGAGGCCATGCAGCAGGTCGTGTTGAACCTGGTCATCAACGCCCTGGACGCGGTGGAGGGGGTGGAGCATCCGTGCATCCAACTGCGGACCCACGCGGCGGACGGCAGCGTGGTGATCGAGATCGCGGACAACGGCCACGGCATTGCGCCCGCGCACCGGCGGCATCTGTTCGAGCCGTTCTTCACCACCAAGCCCGTCGGCAAGGGCACGGGTCTGGGACTGTCCATCAGCTACAGCCTGGTGGAGCAGCACGGTGGCGACATCCAGGTCGAGACGGAAATCGGGCGGGGGACGAAGTTCATCGTGCGCCTGCCGTCGTCGGCCAGGCCGGCGACGGCGTGAGGCAACTACCTATTTCCCGGCGAGTTTCCGCGCATCATCTACCAGCAGCCGCCAGCCTTCATCGTCTTCACCGTTGTACGGCCCATGCACCATGCCCTTGGCGTCGACGAGGAGGAAGTGTGTCGAATGGATGATGGGCTGATCTGCGACTGCGGGCTGAACTCCGACCAGCAGGGCTCGGGCAAGGGCCTGGACGACTTTTTCATCGCCGGTCGCGAACGTCCAGCGGGAGTAGTCGGCCGACCATTGTTTCCCGTATGTCTTCAGAACGGCCGGGGTGTCGTAGGCCGGATCGACGGAGAAGGTGACCAGCCTGACGGGCGTACCGGCCAGCGCGGTCTGGATGCGCGACATCTTGCCCGACATCATCGGACACGGACCGGCGCAGCGGGTGAAGACGAAATCGCACGCCCAGACCTTGCCCGCCAGCGTTTCGTGCGTGAGAGCTTTGCCGTCCTGGTCCACGAGCGAGAACGGCGGAACTTTCGCGATGACTTCCCGGCAGAGGGCCGGCCTCTGGATCATTCTCGAAACGACGAGGGACGCCAGTGCGGCCAGCATCAGGCCCCACATGGCGATGGTCAGGGTCTTGACCGGTCGGGTCATGATCGGAAGCCTCCGTTCATCGTAAGTCCCAGTTGCGCTTCTGCCAGGCCGGGAGATGCTTGCGGTCGGTGAGGTCGAACATGAGTGGCGTGACGGTGATGTGGCCGTCGCGGAGGAAGGCGACGTCGGTATCGTCGTCCAGGGATTTGAGCGTGAAGACGGAACTGTTCACGTAGCAGGTGCGTCCGGCGGGGTCGAGGCGCTTCTCGTACTGGTCAACCCACGGGCGGGTGCATTGGCGGCAGACACGAATTCCGGCGGGTCTCTCGCCCGGGCCCAGGGCCGGGAGATTGATCGACACCGCCTGTCCCTTGTCGAGACCGGCCTTGAGGATCCGTTCGATCATCCGCCGCGAGAAATCGGCCGCCACGGTGTAGTTCGGGGCAACGTCGTTGCGCATGAGCAGCGAGAGGGCGATGGAGGGAATGCCCAGGAAGGCGCCTTCGATGGCGGCGGCGACGGTGCCGCTGTAGATGACGTTGATGCCGACATTGACGCCGGAGTTGATGCCGGAAACGACCAGATCGGGCGTGCGGGGCAGAAGCTGATTGATGGCGAGTTTCACGCAGTCGGCCGGCCGGCCATCGACGGCGATCCCGTTGAACAAACCGTCCACCGCGACCTCGCTGATGGCCAGCGGGTTCTTGAGGGTGATGCCGTGGCCAGCGCCGCTCTGCACGCTTTCGGGCGCGACGACGGCGACCTCGCCGAATTTGCAGAGCTCGCGATACGCCGCCGCCAGTCCGGGCGCGCGAATGCCATCGTCATTGGTGAGCAGGATGAGCATGATGGTGAAGGGTAGGGATGAAGGGGTGACGTGGCAAGCTCGTAGTACCGCCTTCAGGCGGTCCGGAAAACCGCCTGAAGGCGGTACTACGAACAGCTACTTCCCGCGATACGGGAACACCGTCGTGAAGTAGAGATAGAGCAGCCAGGCGATCCACAGCAGGAAGATCGCCAGGAGGCTGGCGAAGAGCACCGGGCGGGGTTTGAAGGGCGTGGGATTCGGCTGTGGGGCCGGGTTTTCGGCGGGTTTGGTTTTCATGGCTTGGCCTCGATGCGGGAGTCATGGCCGAAGGCGCTGTCGAAGTCGAAGACGTCTTTGAAATCGGCCTCGCTGTCGGTCTCGGTTTTCGAGAGCCAGTCGTTCTCCACCAGCAGAAAGACGATACGGCCGAAGTCCTCGGTGCGATGGATGTTCCAGCGGCTCAGGACGGTTCGGGCCAGCATGCCCCACTGCATCAGGGCGAATTGGCGCAGGCCTTCGGAAAGTTCCCGGCCGGTGATGTGACGGCTGGCGTCGGGGTCTTTGATGTCGCCCTTGAGTTTCTGGACCGTGTAGTTCAGCCCGGCGCCGACGAAGTGGAAGGCGTCGACGGGATAGAGCCCGGCCTCGTCGGCGATCTCTTCCACGGTCTTACGAGGTTTTTCCGGGATCTCGGGCATATGCGGAACCTACAACACCGGGTGGACGAAGCAAACGGCTACGCCTTGGCGGGCGGGTTGATACGCGGGAAAAGCGCCTGGCCTTCGCCGAACTTGTGGCCCACAGACAGGCCGGCGGCGAGGATTTCGCCGAGCGGGCGCCCGCTGATGTTCACATTTAGTTGCACCAAGGCCGCGGCCGCCTTTTCGGGCAGTATCGGCAGGATCCCGACGAAGGCGCGGTAGACGGCCTGAGCACAGCCGTGGAGGATGGTGTCGAGCCGGCCGGCGGCGGCCGGGTCCTTGGCGAGGCTGAACGGCTTGGTCGAGTCGATGTAGACGTTGACCGTGCGGGCCAGTTCCAGCGGCAGCATGGCGCATTCCTGTAATGCCAGTCGGTTGTAGGCATCGGCGAGTTTGCCGGGGAACTGTTCGCAGGCGACCAGGACCTGGCGGTCGAGGTCGTCGAGCGTCGAGCCGGGCGCCGGCAGCAGGCCGCCGCGATAGTTGCCGATCATCTTGAGCAGGCGATTCTGGCAGTTGCCCAGGACGTTGGCCAGTTCGTTGTAGCTCTTGACGAAGTCGGCGTCGTTCCAGTCCAAGTCCGAGCCGAACGGGGCCGCCCGCAGCAGGTAGAACCGCAGCGCATCCAGACCATAGGTTGCGATGACTTTTCGCAGCCGTTCGATGTCGATGAAGTTGCCCAGGGTCTTGCTCATCTTCTTGCCTTCGGCCGTCCACCAGCCGTGGGCGAAGACCTGTCTGGGGAGCGGCACGCCAAGGCCCATGAGCATCGCCGGCCAGTAGACCGTGTGAAACCAGAGGATTTCCTTGCCGATGAGGTGAATGCCCGGCCAGAAATTGCGGAAGCGGGAATCGTCGGCGGCCGAGTAGCCCAGCGCGGTGATGTAGTTGGACAGCGCATCCATCCAGACGTAGACAACGTGAGCCGGATCGTGCGGCAGGGGGATGCCCCACTTGAGCGTGGCCCGGGAGATCGACAGGTCGTCGACGCCCTGCTTGAGCTTGGAGATGACCTCGTTGCGGCGTGAGTCGGGCTGGATAAAGTTGGGATTATTCTCGATGTACTCCAGCACCTTGGGGGCGTACTTCGAGAGCCGGAAGAAGTAGGTTGGCTCGGAGTAGCGCGTCAGCGGCTTGCCGCTGACGGCCGACTTGTACTCGCGGGCCTTGGCCTCGGTCTCGGTGACGAATTCCTCCTGGCTTTCGTCGTACCAGCCTTCGTACGAGCCGAGATAGATGTCGCCGTTGGCCTGGAGGCGGGCGACGATGTTCTGCACGGCGAGCTTGTGACGGTCGGAACTGGTGCGGATGAAATCGTCGTGGGTGATGCCGAGTTCTTTCCAGAGTTGCTCGAAGACGGCGACGTTCTTATCCGCCAGCGCCCGCGGCTCGATCCCGGCCGCCGCGGCCGTCTTGACCATCTTGACGCCGTGCTCGTCGGTGCCGGTGAGAAAGAACGTATCGTCGCCGGCCAGCCGGTGGTAGCGGGCGATGGCGTCGGCGCAGAGCGTGGTATAGGTGTGCCCGAGGTGCGGCTCGCCGTTGGGGTAGTAGATGGGCGTGCTGATGTAGAACGTGCTCATAGATCGGCGGATTATTGCAGATTCCGCTCCGATCCGCCATGATCCCATCGGGAGCCCACTATGGACACGCCGCCGATTCCGTTGCCGGTTCAGCCGCTGAACTACGAGCCACCACAGCACAACTCATGGACCGTGCTCGTGAGATTGTTGGGCTGCAGCGGCCTGTTGCTGGGTGCGATGACAGTCTTGGAAGCATCACTCCCGTACTTCCGGACCATAAGTTGGAGTGGCCAAGACATGCCGATGTCGATCGCCTGGCTCGCCGCAACTGGAGTCAGTCTGCTGGCCAGCACCGCCGGTATCGGCGTTATCGTCGCCTCAGCCCAGTTTCTCCGACGAATCGATAACAGCGTGTTGATGCAGGTCTCCATGATTGCGCTGGCGTGTCTGTCGATACTCAAGGGCGCGCTGAGCGCCGTTCAGACGAGCTTCGCCCTGCGTTCGTCGTTCAGTATGACAAAGTCTGAACTTCTGGGATACGTAGCATCGATCCTGCTGCGGGGCATCCACCTGGCACTACTGCCGCTGCTCATCGCACTGGTTGTGAAAGTCGGCAGGAAGGACGCCCGATATCGAGCGGTGTTCATCCGAATCTGATCTGCCTATTCCGGTGCCTGCGGTTCGCAGCGCACATGGTGGGCGAGTACGCCCACCCTACTCGAGCGCCTGGGGGAAGGGCGTCTCCATGGGGCGGCGCCAGAGCTGGTGGAGGCGCCAGTGGACGTCGTCGCGCTCGGGGAAATCGACGCGGAAGTGGGTGCCGCGGGATTCGGTGCGGGTGTACGCGGCCATGGTCATCAGGGCCCCGACGGTCAGCATGTTCTGCAGCTCCCAGCCGGCCACGGCTCCTCGCTCGAGGACGGCGGGGTCGAACACCTTGTCCATGACATAGCGCGACCAGAAGCTGATGATCTCGCGGGTTTCGGAGAGCCGCTCGCCGTCGCGCTCGATGCCCACATTGCGCCACATGAGCGACCGCAGCGAACTTTTCACGTCGGTGATGTCCAGGTCGGTCTTGTTCGAGGGCGGAATGCGGTGTTCCAGCGTCAGCGGGAAACTCGAGGTGTCGGCCGCGGCCCGTTCGCCGGCGTGCTGCCCGGCGCGGGCGCCGAAGGCGAGACCTTCCAGCAGCGAGTTGGATGCCAGGCGGTTGGCGCCGTGCAAGCCGGAGCAGGCCGCCTCGCCGGCGGCGTAGAGGCCGCTCAGGGTCGTCTGGCCAAACTCGTCGGCCGCCACGCCGCCGACCATGTAGTGGGCGGCCGGGTGAATGGGAATGAGGTCCTTGGACGGATCGATCTCGAACTGTTTCAGCAGATGGGCAAGCTGCGGGAAGCGGTTGTGGAACTTGACGGCATCGAGGTGGCGCACATCCATGAAGACGTGCGAGAAGTTGGTCTTGCGGATCTGGTCGACGATGGCCCGCGAGACGATGTCGCGCGGGGCCAGTTCGGCCAGGGGGTGCTGGCCCTGCATGAAGCGCACGCCGGCCCGGTCGACAAGATAGGCCCCTTCGCCACGGGCGGCCTCGGTGATGAGCGCCCGCGACGAACCGGCGACATAGAGCGTCGTCGGGTGGAACTGCATCATCTCCATGTCCTTGAGCGTCGCCCCGGCGCGCCAGGCAATGGCGTGGCCGTCGCCGGTGGCGATCGCCGGGTTGCTGGTCTCGCGGAAGAGCTGGCCGGCGCCGCCGCTGGCGAGGATGGTCCGCTTGGCCCAGATCACCTGCACCCGGCCGTCCATCAGCGCCAGGGCTCCGACGCAGCGGTTCTCATGGGTGATGAGGTCGATGATGAAGGCGTTTGCCGCGATGCGGATCGACTCCTGTTGCTTCGCGGCGTTGATCAGCGTCAGGGCCACTTCCTTGCCGGTTGCGTCCCCGTAAGCATGCACGATGCGGGAAAAGGCATGCCCGCCCTCCCGGCCGAACGCCAGGTCGTGGGCGTTGCCGGGCTGCCGGTCGAAATGTGCCCCCCACGACAGCAATTCGAGCACGCGGTCGGGGCCTTCCTTGATGACGATCTGCACGGCCTTGTTGTCGCACAACCCGGCTCCGGCCACCTCCGTGTCGGAGACGTGCGAATCATAGCTGTCGGTCGGCTGCAGGACGGCCGCAATGCCGCCCTGGGCGTACCAGGTGTTGGACTGTTCGATGGTGTCCTTGGCGACGACGAGGACGTCGGCGACTTTGGCCGCCTCGATGGCGGCGCGGAGCCCGGCCACGCCGCCGCCGATGACCAGCACGTCGGTCACCTGCTGGGGCAGGCGCGATGCCTTGAAGGGAATGAGATAGCGACGCTGAGTGAGGGGTTCGAGCATTGTTCTCCATCGGCACGGTCATGCCGATTCACGTGTGACGATCTGGTAGTCCTCCCGCTCGCCGACGCCGCGTAGCGGATAGTCTTTCTGCAAGGGGTACGACTTGAATCCGTTCCAGGTGAGGATGCGGCGCAGGTCCGGATGCCCGAGAAAGATGATTCCGAACATGTCGTAGACCTCGCGCTCCATCCATTCCGCGCCCGGCCAGACACCCGTGACCGAATCGAGATTGAGCCCTGGGTCGCCTTTTTCGATGACCTCCTCGTCCTTGATGGCGGTGTTCGGTCCGGTCGGTTGCGTCGGGTCGAGAAACACCTTGAGCCACAGCCGGTCGGCGTTGTCGACGCTGGCCAGGCCGTAGTTGACCGCGAAGCGGTGTTGCGCGCCGGGGTAGCCGAGGTAGTCCACGCCGTTGAGTTCGGCCAGCAGGTCGTACTTGAGCGCCGGGTCGTCATGGAGAAACCGGCTCACGGCCACGATGTTCTCGCGCGGCACGACGACGGTCACCTGGCCGCGGAATTCGCCGACGAGGAGTTTCACGTCGGGGAAATGGGCCTTGAGCGGGCGCAACGCGCGATGTTCGATGGTCTTGTTCATGCGTCCTTCCGTTCCGTAGATTATGGATTCTTCAAGACATTGCCCCCTGCGTCAAGGCCAGCGGACCCCCGATGGGGAATGACAAAACTCGAAACTCGAATGACGAATGCAGAGATGGCCCACGAAACCACACGAAGATTCACGAAGACACACAAAGTCAGTCGCCGAGGGTTCAGGGTTCGGTATTCGGGGAATGCAGGCACTCGGCGGCGGTGCGATGCTCCACCCGAATGGTCAGGCTTGGTTTGATGCCGGCTAGCGCGGGCAGGAGGTGATTGAGAATCTGTTCTGCCGTCATCCGGAACTTTCGGCCACGCGCGCTGACCTTTAACCAACCGGTCTTGTCACGGTAATAGCGCTCAGTGAAGTTCCTGGTGCCAATAAGGATGAGATATATGTCATTGGTTAGCTTCATAACATGTTCACGGGACTTCGGCCACCTCGCCGCGCACGGATTTCTGTTCGCCCTCGTGCAGCCAGGCGATGCTGAGCATGGCCGCGACCGCCAGCACGCCGGCCAGCGCGAAGTACAGGCTGTAGCGGTTCCATTGTACACCACCGCCCCATTTTGCCGGGCCGATCATGTCGAGAATCATACCCCAGAGAATCGGCGACAGCGCCATGCCCAGGCTGGTGATCACCGTGTAGAGGGCGAAGAAATGGTTGCGGCCCATCAGCGGCACGGTGGACATCTGCAATCGGGAGTTGGCCACGCTGTAAACCGACTGGGCTGCGCCGAAGATGAGGTTCAGTCCGACCACCAGAGCCACCGAATGATGCGCCATGCCGCCGGCGATCGCCCACCAGCCGGCGGTCACTCCGGCGAAGATCAGCATCGCCGCCGCCAGCGCGAAGCGGCTGCCGCGGCCGTCCACCAGCCGGGTCGTCGCCATCGCCGCGACCAGCGAGCCCACGTTCACCAGCACGGCCAGCCAGATCACCCAGCTTTCCTCGAGATGCGCCTGCTCCTTGAGGTATGCGGTCGTGAACACCACCAGTCCCGCCACCGCAGCCGCGTAGAGCAGGTTGAAGACAATCAGCATCAGGAACGGCCGGTACGCGATCATGGACATCCACGGCACGCGATGGCCGGACGAGCGGATTGTCTCCGGCGTGGTTACATCGGGCACGCGGCGGATGTACATCAGGCTGGCCAGGGCGCCGGCGATGCTGATGAGGAAGATCAGCGAGAACTGCCACGGCCGGGGGTGTCTTCCCCAGAGCACCAGCGACGCGGCCAGCAGCGTGAGCACGCCGCCGGCTTGTGAGAAGAACTGGTCCCGCGAGAGGAACCGGCCGCGGATGCGCTCGGGGATCAGTTCGGTCATCCACGGCATCCACGCACCCGAGGTGACGCCGCGCACGAAGTTGAAGGCGGATAGCAGCACCACCACAAGCCACAGCCGGATGGCCGGGCTCAGGAACGTCAGCAGCGGCACGGCGGCCATGCCGCCGATGAAGAATATCCGCGTGCCCCAGCCAGCCAGGATGAACCGGCGGTATCCGTATTTCGGCAGGTGCTTGGCCGCCGGGATCTGGAATACGGTCAGCAGGGGCATGAGCGCGCCGAGCAGTCCCAGGACGGTGGAACTTGCGTGCAGGGTGCTGGCGTACAACACGATCGGCGGCCCAATGACAATCTGCCACGACACCGCGTTGTACAGCGAGAACATGTTCACATCGGCCGCCCCGGGCGGCAGCGGCTGGCGGGCTCGTGTTGGCAGTTCGGCCGGCTTCATCATGAAACACTGGTGTCGCCGGGGCGGTTACACCCCGGCGACGCCAGTATTGTGCGGATTGCGGGCGGGGAGGCAACCGGCGGCACGGCCCAGGAATGGTGACAAGCGTGGATACTATTGCATGCACGCGCGGGACGTATTCAGCCCTGGAAGGGCGATACGTATTAGCCCATGGCGGGAGCCATGGGGAAAATGGCGTCGACGTCTCCTGAGCCCCGGAAGGGGCGACAACGCTTCTTTCGCCCCTCCGGGGCTGTCAATTTCTTCCGCCATTTTTCCCACGACTTACGTCGTGGGCTAATATCTGTCGCCCCTGGACGGGGCTGGAAGAGCAGCCGCTTGGATTGCGGTGCAACAGAAACTGGCTGTGTGTTCTGGACAGGAGATCATCAGCCCTACGCCGTGGTATACTATCCGCCTATGAGAACCCGTCTCGGACTCATGTTGCTGCTGGCGGGGTTGGCAGGGTGCGCACAGGATCCGCAGAATCCGTCGTTTCCGGTAACGTCCGAGCAGGCGCGGGAGGCGATCGGGCAAATGCGGCAGAATCCCCGGCGGCTGGAGCGGCCGCTGGTGATCGTCGGAGGGTTTGCCGATGTGAACGTGTCGCCGCCGCTGTTTGCCGGGTTCTTCCGGCAGATTGCCAGCGAGGATTCGAAGATAGTGACCGTCTCCGTGGGGCTGGCGCAGAGCTTTGAACGATGCCGGCAGGAGGTCATCGCGGCCGTCGACAAGGAGTGCCCGACGGACGATCCGCAGTGGACGGTCGAGGTCGATGTGGTCGGGGCGTCGCTGGGGGGTTTGGTGGCGCGATACGCGGCCGCGCCGTCGCGCGAGGCCGGGCAGGCGCGGCGGCTGAAGATTCACACGTTGTACACGATCAGCAGCCCGCTGGCCGGGGCGACGCTGGCGGATGCGCTGGCGATTACGGGCTATCATCGCGACATGCGCGGCGGTTCGGAGTTCATGAAGGTGCTGGCCGAGGCCGATGCGTCGGCCGGGTATGAACTGGTGCCGTATGTGCGGCTGCACGACGAGATCGTGGGCGCGCGATACGCGGCGCCGCCGGGGCGCAATCCGTATTGGCTGCCCAATCCACCGCTGAGCCTGGCGCATCTGGGGGCGATGCTGGATGACCGAATTCTTGGGGATATTGCCCGACGGCTGCGAGGAGAGAAGCCATTCACGGAGGCGGTGGCGACGGCGCTACCCGGCGCGGTGATCGGTGATCGGTGATCGGTGATCGGTCGTTGCAAGACACAGGCGAGACGCCTGGTGTCGATGTACCGGGCGTATTCGCGTGGGAACGCGATTGGATTCCGCCGACGAGGGCGTCGGCGGCACTTCTTCAGCGGAATCAAGAATGTCTGTCCTACCGGCTGCCGGCAAGGACACCACCGAAAGTGGCACGGACCCTGACTTGTCCAGTCGCCGGTTTTCTGCTTGCTTCCTGCCATTCCTGTAATATATTGTCAATAGGCCTCTGGTGGTCGCCAAGGCCGCGCGCGTTCCTATTCTGGAGGGATAGTCATGAAATGCCCGTTTGTCTGCCGTGTCGTCATTTGTCTGTATGCGATCGCGCTCCTTGGCCTGACCGGCTCGGCTGGCGCGGGGCTCATCACCACCGATCCCTCGCTGCCGCCGCCTGCCGGCGTTTACGCGAGCGGGGCCGGCGGCCAGATCACCTACAATGTCCCCGGATTTGGCCCGATCGTGCTCAGCGATATCAGTCTCACTGGCTTTACCGGCATCGTCCACACCAACGTGCCCCCTGACGAACGCGAGCAGTACAACGCCACTCTCACCGGGACGGCGACCGCGGGGGCATCGACGTTCCCATTCAGCAGCAGCGGTCCTGTCACCACGATGGCGTACGGCAAGTCGGGGCAGGTTACCGGCACTTTCCAGACCGAAATGCTCCAACTCAGCCTCAGCGGAACGACTCCCTTGGGTTCCGCGATGATCCGCGAAAGCCCCACGCTCGCCTCGACCGGCCAGACCACTATCGCCGACGTCGGTGGCGGTCTCTTCCGCATCGACAGTTTCTTTGATGTCTTCACCGAGCTCTCCGTCGATGGCGGGGCCACATGGATCCCGGCTCAGGGAACGGCCACCCCACTCACCCTGCTGCCGGAGCCCGGGGTGCTGTCGCTCCTGGGCTTCGCGGCCCTGGGCCTGCTGGGGCGCCGACGCCGGGCCTGATGGCGGAAGAGGGTGATCGGTGATCGGTGATCGGTGATCGGTAATCGGTAATTACCGATCACCAACCGCCACTCAAGCCATCACCATCTCGAGATCCTTCTTCGGCTCGCGGCCGATGAGTTTCAGGTCGAACTTCTCCTTGAGGAATTCCCACACGTTCCGGGTCATGAACGCGGGCGGGTTGGGGCCGATGGTGATGCCCTTGATTCCCAGCGACAGCAACGTCAGCAGCACGGCGATGGCCTTCTGCTCGAACCAGGAGATGACCATGGTCAGCGGCAGGTCGTTCACACCGCAGTTGAACGCCTTGGCCAGCGCCGCGGCCACGGCGATGGCGCCATAGGCATCGTTGCACTGGCCCATGTCCATCAGGCGCGGCAGGCCCAGCAGGGTGCCGTAGTCGTGGTTGCGGATGCGGTATTTGCCGCAGCCGAGGGTGAGGATGAACGAGTCGGCCGGGGTGGCTTCGGCGTATTCGTTGAAGTAGTTTCGCGACTGTTCGGCGCCGTCGCAGCCGCCGATCACGAAGAAGCGGCTGATCTTGCCATCTTTGACGGCTTGTACGATGGCCGCGGCCTGTTCCAGGATCACGGTGCGATGGAAACCGACGGTGCTGGTGCGCACCAGGTGTTTCTTCAGCGGCGCGCACTGGCGGGCCTTGGCGATCACCGCCGCGAAGTTGCCGTCGCTGATGCGCTTGCCGCCGGGAACGGCCGTGAAACGCGTGGTGAAGAGGCGGTCGGCGTAGCCGCCCTGGGGAATGAGGATGCAATTGGTGGTGGCGACGATGGCGCCTGAGAAGGCCTCAAATTCGGCGTATTGATTCTGCCAGGCGGAGCCGTAGTGGCCGGCGAGATTGGGGTGTTCGCGGAGCTTGGGGTACATGTGCGCCGGCAACATTTCGCCATGCGTGTACACTTTGATGTCGGTGCCTTCGAGTTGCTGGAGCAGTTCCCAGAGGTCCACCATGTCGTGGCCGGTGACGAGGATGCCCGGGCCGTCCATGGTGCCTTCGCGGACGACGGATGGCGAAGGCTTGCCGAATTTCTCGATGTGGCCCTCATCCAGCAGTTCCATGACGCGGAGGTTTTTCTGGCCGAGTTCCATGGCGATGCCGACGAGGGTCGGCACGTCGAAGTTGACGTTGGTCATGGTCGAGAAGAGGGCTTCCTCGATGAAGGCCGAGACTGACTCGTCGTGCTTGCCGAGCCGCCGGGCGTGGCTGGCATAGGCGGCCATCCCCTTCAGTCCGTACTCGATCATCTCCTGAAGGCACTGCACATCCGCATCCTTGCCGCAGATGCCCATGTTGCCCGAACACCCAACACCCCCGCGAGCCTGTTCACATTGATTACAGAACATGAAACCAATCCTTTCTTGTATTGCCGAGGG
>JBIOJL010000040.1:0-22923 GCA_044450885.1 Tepidisphaerales bacterium | reverse complement strand
GTTCCGAGCGTTTCACGCCCTTCTTCCTCGCCAGCGCGTCGGCGTCCCTTAGCACGCCACGTTCCAGAGAAATGCTGATTTTCTTCGCCCCTTGGCCGATTCCCGGCCGGCCACGGCGCAGTGTACGTTCCTCGGCCCGTTCCGCCGGGGTCATCGGCCGGGTCTTCTCAAACGCATAGGGCGCGTCGAATTCCCTGGTTGCCGCCGCCAATTCGGCGGCACTCATGTCTTCCGGATGCTTCACGGCGTTCTTCATCGTATTCTCCTGCGGAACCTCCGCTTCTCATCGTCGTTCAGAGCCCGGGCGTGCATGATATACACGGCACCGGGGATCGAACGGGAAGGAACATATATCACCTGCACATACTGGCCGTCGGCAAGTCTGCCGACAACGAGCCGCTTGCCGTCGCCGACCATCTGCGGATACGGCTGACGCGCGTGCCGCACAACGTATTCCGCCTGATGCGGCAAGATGCCGTGCTTGGCAATGTGGTCGATGTTCTTGACGCTCCAGACGAACTTCATTCGGCTGATTATCTTACCACCAAAATGACGGCCACGTCCAGCCAGTTCAGACGCAGCCAGTTCAGACGCGACCGCTGCGCGCCCGCGACAAGGCGGCGTAGTGCAACTCGTCTTCGACTGCATCACCCGTCGTATCACTGAACCGGAATGTAGTGTACGGCGGCAGGGTTCGTGTACAGCATCTCCTTCATCACGCCCGCCGCGGCATCGAAGTCGTTGTACAGGGTCGAGTAGCGGTCGGCGACCAGTTCGGCCAGGGCGTCGGCCACGCCCAGTCGCAGGGACAGGTACTTCGCCGCGACCATCTCCACGAAGCGGGCATCGGTGAAACCGCAGGCGATGGACTTGAGCGGGCCCATGCTGAGCTGGTCGCGCACCATGCGGGCGATCTTGTGGCGGCGGAAATAGTGCCACCACGGCCCGGCCGAGACGTTGCCCACCTGCTTGGCGGCGTTGGCCATGTCGTTGTAGAGCACCTCGTGCGCGGAGATGTACTCGAAGTGGACGTGCGGGTAGCGGATCCACACCGGATACTCATCCTGCGGAAGATCGGGGATGTACTCGGGGATCGACTGGATTTCCCGGGCCCAGTCCATGAAATGGCGCGCGCCGCCGCAGAGTTGCAGGCACGCGCCGTAGCGCGAGCCCGCATCCTTGCGCTCCTTGCCGATGTCGTTCATCGCCTCCAGCATCGCCTCGGCGACGCAGGTCATCACCTGGCGGCGATTCTCGCCGTCGAGTTGCGTGCGGTGATGCACGATCGACCAGTCGACGACGGCCTTGGAATACGGGCGGCTGAAGCGCCAGTCCTGGGCTTGGAAGCCGTCGACGTAGAGGATCCGGCTCTTTGGATTGGTCTTGGGGCTGCGCAGGATGCGCCAGAAGAACGATCTCGTCGCATCCTGGAGCGTCTGCACGTTCTTGATCTCGCACTCGAAATACTCTTCCAGGTGGACAATGTACTTCTCCGCCTGGAACTTGTGCCCCTGCGTGAAGAGGCCGAAATCCGTCGCCCGATCCGGCCAGAAGAAGCCGTTGAAGTCGAACATGTTCCACGCCTCCGGGTGCGTGGAATACGACAGATCGACATCCCTGGGCCGCACGGGCGGGTCCAGCGGCACGCGGTCGCGATTCTCGATGCTGGTCACGTAGACGCCGATGTTGTGGTCCTTGAGAACCTTGGCCGCAAACGCGGGATCGTGGCGCTCGGCGTCAATGGCATCGGCGACCACGTCGAAATGCCGGGGGTCCAGTGGATCGATGTCCCTGGGCACGCCCTTGTAGAGGCGGAACATGTAGCGGAGCCATTCGGCGTACTCGGAATAGCGGCTGTCGCGAAGCTGCTCCATGAGGAACCTGCCCGCGCTCCGCCGTTCCTTGACGCTGTTGCCGCCGATCCTGGCGATGGCCTCATCCAGCCGGTTTCCGGCACCTTCGACGATCTGCGAAAACCAGGAATAGAACAGCGCGTGCGTCGCGTCGGTCAGGGCGCGGCGGACCAGCCGGCCGCGCAGGATTCCCTCGTCAACCACGTTCTGCGGCGGCTTGTTCACGGATGCTTGCGTGCCGGCAAGGTTCCCGGCCGCCAGTTCCCTGGTGAAGCCGGTGAGGTCGTCCTGAACGTGTGTGTGGGCGTCGATGACCGGCGTGGCCATCGCGATTTCCTGGAGCCGCGTGCGGATCTCATCCATCTGCATGACTGCTTCCTCCTATGGGACTGTGCGGAGACAACTCCACGCTGCTCTTCTCCCTCTCCCACCGGGAGAGGGCCGGGGTGAGGGCATTCTGCGGAGTTGCTTCCGCACGCTTCCTGACTGGCGCTCACTAAATAGCCGTGCGCGATCCGTAGCGTAGCACAGGCTTCCAGCCTGTGGCCACAGCCTGGAAGGCTGTGCTACGGCAGCGCATGATCGCGCACGGCCATTTAGATCACGGCGGCTGAAGTGCCGTGGCGTTGTGGTGCGGGCTTCCAGCCTGCACACGCCATGAGGCAGGCTGGAAGCCTGCACCACAATTTCGGCCGCGATGATCTAGGCCTTACCGGCCGCACCGCACAGAATGAACCATCGTTCCATGACCTTCGCCATGGCCGGCCTGCTGGCGCCGAGCATCGTCGGCAGCCAGCCGGTCTTTCCATCGGCGTGCTGCTCGGCATAGGTGTCGCGAAATGCCTTGCACAGTTCGCTGGCGACATTGATCTTGGCCATCCCCAGGCCCACGGCCTTGCGGACGTACTCCGGCTGCGTGCCCGAGCCGCCGTGCAGCACCAGGGGCACGCCGACGGCGTTGCGGATCTTCTGCAAGCGGTCAAAGTCGAAGACGGGCAGCCGCGTATAGAGCCCGTGTGCGTTGCCGATGGAAACCGCCAGGGCGTCGACCCCCGTCATCTCCGCATAGCGGGCCGCGTCGGCCGGCTCGGTGAGCGTGGAGGTGTGCCCGCCTTCCACCGTCGAATCATCCACCTTGCCCACGGAACCGATCTCGCCCTCGACCGTCACGCCCCTGGGCCGGGCTCGCGCCACCACCTCGCGCAGGCTCGCCACATTCTCGTCGAAGGGACGGAGCGAATAGTCGAGCATCACCGAGGTGTAACCGGCCTTGATGCAGGTCTCGACCAGCTCCGGCGAATCCCCATGGTCCAGGTGCAGCGCGGCCGGCACGTTGTATTTCTCGGCGATGGCGCGGGAGATGCGGCCCAGCGTGTCCGGCGAATTCAGCGGGAACTCCCCCGGTCCGCTCATCAGGATCACCGGGGCCTGGAGGTCGGTGGCGACCTGGAGGATGGTCTCGGTGACTTCGGCATTCCAGGCGGCGAAGGAAGGAACGGCGTATCCGGCCCTCCAGGCGGGCTGCAACAATTCGTGCATGGGCATGAACTTCATGGTGCAAGATGCTACAGAACAGAATGGAGAATGAAAGTGGCCGGGGTGCAGGACCGGTGCAGGACGTTTTCGGTGGGTTCGGTTTTGGCCCCGAAGGGGCCGGAACCGAACCCGCAGAAAGTGTCCTGCACCCGCGATCAACGATCGCGGCTACAGGGGCTGGACATACGGGATCAAATAGCTACTATATTATCCTCCGTGCCGCCGGAATCGTCTGGCCGGAGGCGGGATTCTGGGGTAAGATCAAGGATGGAAGGTTGCGGGCGTGGATAGCGACGGTAGAAAGGGAGATGGTTTTTGGCAGGTATCGGACTTTGAGCAATCTGCTATGGAGGACTCTGTGACCTTACGGAAGGGCGGCAGACGATCCCCCGGTCGGCGAGCGGTGGCGGCATCGGTGGCCGAACCGGTCGAATCGCTGGAACTGCGCCTGCACCTGTCGAGTTCGAAAACGCACTGGCCCTGGCTGGCGGACACGATCCCGAAGATCGCCGCGGGATCGGCGGTCGTCGACGGGGCCGCGCCCACGCTACTGGATTGGCTGAGGTCCGGCGCAACGTCTGTCGCGGCGGGTCCCGGCGCGCCACCGTTCGCTCAACCCATCGCCATCGCGGCCCCCGTCGACTTCCAGCCGTATTCCGGCTCGCCCCCGGGCGGGGCAACGACGCCGGCACAGATGCGGCATGCCTACGGTCTGGACCAGGTATTCTTTGGCTCGATCACCGGCGATGGCACCGGCCAGACCATCGCCCTTATTGATGTATACCACTACCCCAGCGCATTCTCGGACCTGAACGCGTTTTCCACGCAGTTCGGGCTGCCGACCCTGGCATCCTATCCTTCATCCGCGCCCTGGTTCCGGCAGGTGGCGCAAGATGGCAGCACCAACTACCCCATCAACGCACCCGTGGGCGGATCGAACGGCGGCTGGGCCATCGAATCCGCCATAGATATCGAGTGGGCCCACGCCATGGCGCCCGGCGCCAACATCCTGCTGGTGGAAGCAAGTGATGCCTCCAACACCAACCTGATGGCCAACGCCGTTGTTTGGGCCAGCAAACAACCGGGGGTGGTGGCCGTGTCGATGAGTTTCGGCCTGGCGGAATCCCAAATGGGATCGGTGGAAACAAACTACGACTCTTACTTCACGACCCCGTTGGGACACCCCGGGGTCACGTTCCTGGCGGCCACGGGTGACAACGGCAAACCCGGCGGATATCCCGCCTATTCGCCCAACGTGGTCGCGGTGGGTGGCACGACGCTGAGCGTGAGCGGGCTCAATTACGCGAGTGAAAGCGGCTGGAACGGGAGCGGCGGCGGGATCAGCCTGTATGAAGGCCAGCCCGTATGGCAGAACGGCGTGGTGACGCAGAGCACGCTCAAACGGACCATCCCGGACGTGGCCATCGATGGCGACCCGGCGACGGGCGTTCCCATCTACGATTCCTACGACATGCCCGGCTCACCGTGGGCCCAGTACGGAGGCACCAGCCTCTCGACCCCGATGTGGGCGGGAGTGATCGCGGTTGCCGCCCAGGGCCGGGCCCTGGCCGGGCGGACCGCGTTTGACGGCTCCACGCAAACCCTGCCCGCCCTCTACCAATTGCCCGCGGCGGATTTCCACGACATCACCAGCGGAAACAACGGCTACGCCGCGGGGCCTGGATACGACCTGGTCACGGGGCTGGGAACGCCGATCGCCTCGAAACTGATCAACGACCTGAGTGGCGTGGGCTCGATCTCCGGCGCGGTGTACGACGATCGCAACGGATCAGGCGTCAATGATGCCGGAGATGTGGCGCTGGCCGGTGCGACCGTGTACCTTGATGCAAACAACAACGGCGTGCTGGATACGGGCACGGTGACCTCCGCCATCTCGACGGACGTGACCAAGAACATCAACCGGCACGCCACCGCGACCTCGACGGTTTCCGTCTCGGGCATCAGCGCTCCGATAACCGATGTGAACGTCACGCTGAGCATTTCGTTTTCCTCCGTCAGCAGCCTGACGGGTTACCTGATTGGTCCGGATAACACGACCGTGCAGTTGTTCGGCGGCCTCTCCGGCACGAATCTCACCAATACGTCCTTCGACGACCAGGCCACGACGTCCATCACTTCGGGCTCCGCGCCGTACACGGGCACGTTCCGCGCAACGCCGGGACTGCTCGCCGCGTTCAACGGCAAGACGGGCGCGGCCGCCAACGGAACCTGGCAATTGCAGGTGGTCAATTCCGCCAATTCAACCGGTTCGATCACGGCATGGTCGGTGAACATCACCGCCGGGGCCGAACAAACGGCCACGGTCAGTGCCGCCGGCACTTATAGTTTCAACGGAGTTCCTTACGGCTCTTATGTGGTTCGCCAGGTCGTGCCGGCGAACTACACGCAGATTACGCCGGCACCCAACGGCTCTCCACCCCAGGGCCGCACGGTTTCCGTGGCGGGCAATGTCGCCGGACAGGACTTCGTCGACGCCTTCCCGGGCTCGATTTCCGGCGAGGTCTTCAACGACGCCAACAGCAATGGCGTGCTCGACTCAGGCGAGACCGGGATCGGCGGATGGACCGTTTACCTTGACACCAACGGCAACGGCCAGTTCGACCCCGGCGAGCCTTCACAAACCACGGCGGCGAACGGCAGCTACTCGTTCGCCGGGCTTGCCACCGGAACTTACACCGTCCGCACAGTGCCGCAGACGGGGTACCAGCCCACCAGCCCGGCCGGTGGATCGTACACGGTGCAGGCGCAGGCCGGTTCGACGGTCACCGGAAACAACTTCGGCAACTTCCAACTCGGATCAATCTCCGGGCAGGTGTTCACGGACGCCAACGGCAACGGAACACTCGACGCCGGCGAGACCGGGCTGTCCGGTTGGACCGTCTATCTCGACGCGAATAACAACGGGGTGCTCGACGCCGGCGAGACGTCGCAGACCACGGGCCCCAACGGCGGCTACTCGTTTACCAACCTGGCTCCCGGAACGTACACCGTCCGCATCGTGCCGCAGTCGGGGTATCAGCTCATCGCGCCGGCGGGCGGGTCTTACTCGATTCCGGTGGTCTCGGGCACAACCGCCACCGGCAGGAACTTCGCCGAGTTCCAGCCGGGTTCGATTGCCGGGCAGGTCTTCGCCGACACCAACGGCAACGGCATCCTCGACGGCGCCGAGACCGGCGTTGCCGGTTGGATGGTATACCTGGACACAAACAACAACGGGGTGCTCAACGCCGGGGAGCCATCGCAACTCACGGGCGCCAACGGCAGCTACTCCTTCACCGGGTTGTCGGCCGGGACTTACGCCGTCCGCGTCGTGCCACAGACGGGGTATCAGACCACGCGACCGGCCGGCGGGTCATACTCGGTGCCGATGCAGTCGGGCACGGCCGCGACCGCGAACGACTTCGGTGTCTTCCTGACCGGCTCGATCTCAGGACAGGTCTTCCGCGACACCAACGGCAACGGGCAACTCGACGCCGGCGAAACCGGCCTCGGCGGCTGGACGGTCTACCTCGACACCAATGGCAACGGGACGCTCGACGCCGGCGAGCCGTCGCAAATCACGCCCGCAAGCGGCAACTACTCCTTCACCGGGCTGTCGGCGGGGTCCTACACCGTCCGCGTCGTGCAGCCGGCGGGATATCAAACCACAACCCCGGCCGGCGGAGCGTACGCCGTGCCCGTGCAATGGGGCACCGTCGCCACCGGCCAGAACTTCGGCAGCTTCCAACTGGGCTCGATCGCGGGGCAGGTCTTCACCGACACCAACGGCAACGGGCAACTTGATGCCGGCGAAACCGGCCTCGCGGGTTGGACCGTGTACCTCGATACCAACGGCAACGGAACGTTCGACGCCGGCGAGCCATCGCAAGTCACGACCGCCAACGGCAGTTATTCCTTCACCGGGTTGTCGGCCGGAACCTACACCGTCCGCATCGTCCAGCAGTCGCCGTATCAACCCACCGGCCCGGCCGGCGGGTCGTACTCGGTCCTCGTCCAATCAGGCACGGCGGCAACCGGCAAGAACTTCGGCAACTTCCAACCGGGCTCCATCTCGGGAGAAGTCTTCACCGATACCAACGGCAACGGACAGCTCGACGCCGGCGAGACCGGCCTGGCGGGTTTGACCGTGTACCTCGACACCAACGGCAACGGCGTGTTCGACGCGGGCGAGCCGTCACAGGTCACGAGCGCCGGCGGCAACTACACATTCACCGGGCTCGCGGCCGGAACCTACACCGTCCGCCTGGTCGAACAGGCGGGTTATCAGCTCACCGGGCCGTCCGGGGGCTTCTACTCGGTGGCCGTGCAGTCGGGCACGGCAGCGACCGCCAGGAACTTCGCCAACTTCCAACTGGGTTCGATTTCCGGACAAGTCTTCGCCGATGCCAACGGCAACGGGCAACTGGATGCAGGCGAAACGGGGCTGAGCGGCTGGATCGTCTATCTCGACACGAACAACAACGGGCAGCTCGACGGCGGCGAGCCCTACCGCATCACCGACGCCACCGGCGCCTATTCCTTCACCGGACTGTTGGCCGGCAACTACACCGTCCGCGTCGTCCAGCAATCGGGATATCAGTCCACCAGCCCGGCCGGCGGATCCTGGCCGGTGCCGGTGCAGTCGGGCACGGCCGCCGCCGGCAAGAACTTCGGCACGTTCCAGCTTGGCTCCATCTCCGGCGAGGTCTTCACCGACACCAACGGCAACGGCCAGCTCGACGCCGGCGAAAGCGGCCTCGGCGGCTGGACCGTCTATGTCGACGCCAACGGCAACGGACAACTCGACCCCGGCGAAACTTCGCAAGTCACGGCAGCCAACGGCAGCTATTCATTCACGGGACTGCCGGCCGGTACGTACGCCGTCCGCATCGTCGAGCAGCCGGGATATCAGGCCACCAGCCCCGTCGGCGGGTTCAACCTGGTACCGGTGCAATCCGGCACGGCCGCAACGGCGATCAACTTCGGGAACTTCCAACTCGGCTCGATCTCCGGGCAGGTCTTCAACGACACCAACGGCAACGGCCAACTCGACACCGGCGAGCCCGGTCTGGCCGGCTGGACCGTCTACCTCGATGCCAACAACAACGGGCAACTCGACCCCGGCGAAACGACGGCGATCACCAACAGCGCCGGGAACTACTCGTTCACCGGCCTGGCGTCCGGAACCTACATCGTCCGCGCCGTGGAGCCGCCGGGCTACCAGCTTACGCGCCCTGCGGCCGGATCCTACTCGGTCCCGGTTCAGTCCGGCGCCGCGGCCACGGGCAGGAACTTCGGCAGCTTCCAGCTCGGCTCGATCTCCGGCGAGGTTTTCACCGACACCAACGGCAACGGACAACTCGACGCCGGGGAGACCGGCCTGAGCGGCTGGACGGTATACCTCGACACCAACGGCAACGGCACGCTCGACCCCGGCGAAACTTCGCAGCTCACCGGCGCGAACGGCAGCTATTCATTCCCGGGGCTGGCCACCGGAACCTACACCGTCCGCGTGGTCGGGCAACCGGGCTATCAACTCACCGGCCCCGTCGGCGGATCATGGTCGGTAGCGGTCCAGTCGGGCACCACGGCGACGGCGAAGAACTTCGGCAGCTTCCAGCTTGGCTCAATTGCCGGGCAGGTCTTCGCGGACACCAACGCCAACGGGCAACTCGACACCGGCGAGACCGGCCTGGCCGGCTGGATCGTCTACCTCGACGCGAACAACAACGGACAACTCGACAGCGGCGAAACGTACGCCATCACCGACGCCAACGGCGACTACTCCTTCGCCGGGCTTTCCGCCGGAACCTACACGGTCCGCGTCGTGCAACACGCCGGATATCAGACCACCGGCCCCGCCAGCGGGTCTTACTCGGTCCCGGTGACGTCGGGCACTGCCGCGACGGGCACGAACTTCGGCAGCTTCCTGCTTGGCTCAATTACCGGACAGGTCTTCGCGGACACCAACGCCAACGGCCAGCTCGATCCCGGCGAAACCGGCCTCGGCGGCTGGGACGTCTATCTCGACACCAACAACAACGGCGTACACGACCCCGGCGAGCCATTCCGCATAACCGCTGCCGACGGCACCTTTATCTTCACGGCGCTGCCCGCGGGCACCTACACCGTCCGCATCGTCCAGCCGGCGGGGTTCCAGCCCACCAGCCCGGCCGCCGGGTTCTACCCGGTCACCATCCAGTGGGCCACCGCGATGACCACCGCGGATTTCGGCCAGCAGGCGATCAGCGGCATCCCCGCCACACCCGGCCTCATGGCGGTCTCCGACACCGGCATCTCCAACACCGACCGTCTCACCAACCTGAACAATTCCTCGCCGGCCACGGCACTGGAATTCTCGGTCGCCCAGACGGTGCCCGGCGCAACCGTCGCCCTCTACGCCGACGGGAAGCAGATCGGATCGACTGTCGCCACATCAACCACCACTGTTGTCGCCACGGACGGCACGACGCTGCTCGCCGACGGCCCGCACACCTTCACCGCCGGCCAGACCGCGCCGGGAGAGGCCGCGTCGGGCACATCGACCGGGCTGGCCGTCACCATCGAGACGGCGCCTCCGGCAACACCCGCAGTCGCCCCGTCGCTGGCGCCGGGCAGCGACACCGGGATCTCCACCACCGATAACATCACCGCCGACCTCACGCCGACTTTCCTCAGCAGCGCGACCCCCTACTTCCGTCTCTACCGCAACGGCGTCCAGATCAGCGGCAACTACGAAACCGCGAGCTACACGGCCGGCGCCCAGCCCCTGGGCGGCAGCAGCTTCACCGTCACCGCGGTGGACGCGGCCGGCAATGAATCGGGACAGTCACCGCCCCTCACCGTCACGTTCGACAACACCCAACCCGTCGCCACCATCAACCCGCCCGTGTCCAATCCGATGTTCGGCCCGGTCGATCCCATGCAGATCGTCTTCACCAAGCCGGTCTATGGGTTCGATCTCGCGCACCTCAGCCTCTCCCGCGACGGCTTCCCGATGTCGCTGGCCACGGCGACGCTCCAGACGACCGACAACGTCCATTTCGCGCTGACCAATCTGGCAAGTCTGACGAGCCTGCCGGGAACGTACGTGCTCTCGGCCACGAACACCAACGTGACCGACGCGGCCGGCAACACCCTGGCCAACTCGCCGACGCAGACCTGGACCAACAGCCTCCTGGCCGGCACCGGCGGCAACGACCAGGTGAAGATCGTCCGCGACGCCACCGACCCGACCCTGGCCGACGTCTACGTCAACAGCGATACGACGAGTTTCCAACTCCGCTTCGGCGATCTCCCGCTGTTGCAGGCGAGCCTGGGCGATGGCAACGACACGCTGACCGTGGATTTCACCAACGGCAGCCCCCTGCCGGCCGGCGGCACCACTTACGATGGCGGAACCGGGGACAACACGCTGGCAGTCGTCTTGCCGCCGGGGCCGAACGCGCTGACGGCCGGGCCGGCGAGCTTCCTGTTCAACACCACGCCGATCGCCCTGGCCGGCGTGCAGAGCGTGGCGCCGATCGGGACCGACGGCACCGACACCCTGACCGTGGCGGCGGGAACATCCCTCACCCTGGCGGCGCTGCCCGGCAAGAACCTGTTCCTCTCGGGACTCAGCATCGCCGACACCGCCACGCTCGACCTGGGCCAGAACAGCCTGGTGCTGGCCTACGGCGCCTCGTCGCCGCTGGCGCAACTGACGCAGGACATCGTCAACGGCCGCGACAGCCTGCCGGGACCGAAGCTCATCTCCACGGCGACCGCCGCCCGGCCATCGGCGCTGGGGATCGTGGACAACCAGATGCTGCATCTGTCCACCTGGAACGGCCAGACGATTGATGACGGCACGCATCAGCAGGTGATCGTGAAGTTCACTTACCTCGGGGATACGAACCTCGACGGCCAGGTGACGCAAGCCGACCTGTACAACGTGATCGCCAACCAGGGCGGCAGCGGCGGCTGGTTCGCCGGCGACGTCAACCTCGACGGCGACATCGACGCGACCGATCTGCAGGTGGTGCTCGCCAACATGGGCGCCGGCACCGGCGGCAGCAACGGTGCCACACTGTAGCGTCGGCGAGTACACCGACCCTACAACCGACTGCGGGGCACCGGCTTGACACGGTCGCCCAAGCCGGGAAGATTCGTGCGTGAACATCCGCTATAATACTGATGCGGACACGGGAATGCCGCACGTTTACGGACATAACGTCCGTGAGTCCGAAGTCGAGGACGTGCTGAGGCGGCCGCTGGAGAATCTGCCAAGCCGTCGGAATTCGCGCCTGGTCATTGGAAGGACTCGCGCTGGCCGGGTGCTAAAGGTCGTTATGGTGCCGGATGATGACGGCGAAGGCGTGTTTGTGGTAACTGCGTTCGAGTTGACCGGCAAGCCTTTGCGTGCCTTTCAGCGGCGTCTTCACAGGCGAGGTGAACGATGAAAAAGACACAGGCCAAGTATCCCAAGGGTTGGAACGCCAAGCAGATCAAGGCATTGGCCGACCACTATGAGAACCAGAGCGAAGACCAGGCCGTGGCGGAAGATGAAGCCGCCTACGAGAGCACGCGGCTGACGATGATGGCCGTGCCTGTGGAGCTGGTGCCCAAGGTGCAGAAACTGATCACCAAACTGGCGGGATAATCAGCCCGTTTCCGCTGGGCCCGTACTCGGCGACGCCGCGCCGACGGTCACGTTCTGCAAATCCCCGACCGCGAGAACTCACCCCGATGCGACTTCCTCTCATATTGATGCTGCTGCTCGCACTGTCGGCCCTCACATCCGACGCCGCCGAGCCACTGGCCACCGAGGCCAACGTGCCGGTGGAAATCACCTTCACCGCGCAGCGCGACCACGCCGATCCGTTCAATGAGGTGCGGCTCGACGTCACATTCACCGACCCGGGCGGAACAGCGCGGAAAGTCCCCGCATTCTGGGCCGGCGGCGCGAAATGGAAAGTGCGCTATGCTTCGCCACTCACCGGCGTCCATCGCTGGCGGAGCGAATGCAGCGACACGGCGGATGCCGGATTGCAGGGGTTGCAGGGCACGGTGCAGGTCGCCGGCTACACCGGCGATAATCCGCTATTCCGCCACGGGCCGGTGCGGATCGCGGGCGACAGCCGGCATTTTGTGTACGCCGACGGTACGCCCTTCTTCTGGCTCGGCGATACCTGGTGGATGGGGCTGTGTCATCGCCTGCACTGGCCGGACGAATTCCGGCAACTCACCGCCGACCGCAAGGCCAAGGGGTTCAACGTCATCCAGATCGTGGCCGGGCTCTATCCGGATATGCACCCGTTCGACCCGCGCGGCGCCAACGAGGCGGGGTTCCCGTGGGAAAAGGAGTATGCGCGGATCCGTCCCGAATACTTCGACGCCGCCGATGCCCGCCTGCGCCATCTCGTGGATCAGGGGATCACGCCGTGCCTCGTCGGCGCCTGGGGCTATTTCCTGCCGTGGATGGGCGAGGAGAAGATGGAGGCCCACTGGCGCTATCTCATCGCCCGCTACGGGGCCTGGCCGGTCGTCTGGTGCGCCGCCGGCGAGGCCAACCTGCCGTGGTATCTGGCCAAGAACTTCCCATTCGATGACCGCACGCAGGTCCACGGCTGGACCAACGTGCTCCGCTACATCCGCGCCACCGATCCCTTCCGTCGGCCGCTAACGATCCACCCGACGGCCATCAATCGCTACACCGCGCGTCACGCTACAGATGATGCTGCCCTGCTCGATTTCGACATGCTGCAGACGCCGCACGGCCGGCGCGAGGCTGTGCCTGTCACGGTTCGCGCCGCCCGCGAATCCTTCACGGCGACTCCGACGCTGCCCCTCATCGACGGCGAGGCCGCCTACGAGATGCTCTCGGATAGCCTTCCCACCCAGTGGACCCGGGCCATGTTCTGGCTCTGCCTCACCAACGGCGCCTGCGGGCATACCTACGGCGCCAACGGCATCTGGCAACTCAACCGCCCCGGCCAGCCCCACGGCGCCTCGCCCAACGGCACCGGGAACGGCTACGGCGTCATCACCTGGGAAGAGGCCATGAAACTTCCCGGCTCGACGCAGGTCGCCGCGGGCAAGCGCTTCTTCGAGTCACTGCCGTGGACCGAGCTTGTGCCCATGCCCGACAGCGTCGCCTGGGCCGACGCCCCGGCCACCGCCGGCCTGCTGGGCGATTGGATCTGGTTTCCCGAGGGCGATCCAAAGCGCGACGCGCCGGTCGAGCCCCGTTATTTCCGCCGCACGTTTGACGTCCCCGACAAAACCCGGGTGCGCCGGGCCACACTCCGCGTCTCGGCCGACGACACCTGCACCGTCTGGCTCAACGGCAAGGAACTCGGCTCCAGCGCCGACTGGCACGTCCCCGCCCAGTTCGACGCCGGCCCGGCGCTCCAGCAAGGCCGCAATGTCCTGGCCATCCGCGCCGAAAACCTCAAGGCCCCCGTGGTCCTCAATCCCGCCGGCCTGACGGCCGCCCTCGTGCTCGTCGCCGCCGACGACACCACGACCACCATCCCCACCGACGCCACCTGGCGGGCGAGCAAGACCGAGCAAGCCGGCTGGCGCGACCCCGCCTTCGGCGACGCCGCCTGGCCGGCCGCTCTGGTCACCGCGAAATTCGGCGACGCCCCCTGGGGCCGCATCGGCACGTCCGAACCGCCCACCTCTCCCCAAGCCTGCGGCATCGCCGACCGCCTCCGCGTCATCTACATCCTCGATCCCAAACCGATCCTCGCCGGCAAACTCAAACCCCAGGCAGCCTATCGCCTCACCCATTTCGACCCCGTCAGCGGCGCGCGCAGCGAGCCCACCGACATCCAATCCGGGCCTAACGGCGAAGCACGCCTCACGCCTCCGGCCCATGGACATGATTGGGTGGTGCTGCTGGAACTCGGCACAAGGCTGATTGGAACAGAACGCCGTTAACCGGATGGCGAACTTGACATCATGCGTTTTTTTGTCATATTCAGATCATGGCAACGGTGAAGTTGGCTGTCGAAGCGAGGCGGGTGTTCGACGGGCTTCCCCGCGTCATGCAGGCCCGCATTGAAGAAGTGCTGGTCCGCTTGTCGCGTTGGCCAGCGGTGCGCGGGGCCAAGCCGCTGCGCCACAGCCTGACCGGCCAGTACCGCATCCGCACCGGGGATTACCGGGTGCAGTTCCGTGTTGGCGGGGACACGGTTTTCGTTGAGAAAGTGGGTCACCGAGACGGGTTTTACGACTGAGGGCGACCATGACTCTACAAATGCTCAAACTCGAAGGACGTGATTACGTGGTGGTTCCGAAAGCCGATTGGGACCGCATCGCCGGCATCACCCGCGGGCTCGTCGATTCCGACGAGCTTCCGCCGCTTCCCGCGCCCGACGCCGACGGCAGCGTGGACGCCATCGCCTACGCGCGGGCCTCCATTGCCCGGGGGATCATCCAGGATCGCCGCCGCTTGCGCCTGACTCAGCAGGATCTGGCCCATTTGGCCGGAGTGAGGCAGGAGACAATCAGCCGAATCGAGACGTGCAAGGTGTCGCCCACTCGGCGGATCGTCGAGAAACTGGACGCGGCGATCAAGAAGGCCAAGAAGAAGCGAACGGGGTGAATCCCTTTGCTCTCAAGGCCCATCAGCCCGGCCCTCGCGAGCGCCCCATCCGGCTCCGCATACGGCCAGCGGGAGCGCCCATCGTTTTTTCAAAAGGCAGGGCGGGTCGTCGCCGAAACACCGCCTGCTGCCGCGCGCCGCGGCAACAGGCGTTTGCGTCCTTCAAATTGAGTCTCTCGTCGCGGCTCAGCGGCGGCGACGGCGGCGCAGGGCGAGCAGCAGCGGGGCCGCCGCGAGCAGCGTCAGCGAGGCGGGCTCGGGGACAGCGACAAGGAAGCCGCGGATTTCCCCGCCGGGAACGACCGTGGTGTGGATGTTGACGTAGGCCTGGTCGCTGGCGATCGCGGCAAACAAGGCGGCCTCGGCGGAGGCCGGAGTGCCGCCGTTGGCGGTGATGTAGGTCGCGTTGTAGCTGGAACTCAGGGTCATGTCGTAGAGCATGTCATAAGTGCCGCTGGTCACGCCGAGGGGAAATCCGGTGAAGGTCGGCGTGACGGTGGCTACGCCGGCGGGGCCGGTGCCGGGAACGACGGTGGCGGCGTGGATGTGGGAGGCGGTGGTGGTGCCGAGGAGCCCGGAGAAATCCACATGGACCAGCATGGTGTTGGCGACGGGGTCGATGGCCACCTCGGCAAAGCCGGTGCCCGGCGAACCGTTGGGCGGGCTCTCGGCAGGCCCGCTCAGAAAGGCTTCGTAAACGGTCGGGGCCGCCTGTGCGGCCGCGCAGACATACAACAACGCCGCGGCGAGAAGCGCCGACGTGCATAGACGGGTCATGAGCGTGCCTCCTGTAGAACCATCAGACTTGTTTCCGCGACCGTCTTGACGATAGGGAGGCTCGATGGCGGCAGTCAAACGCAATTCGCACCGCTGTTCCCGCGTGCTTCGGTCTCATCGCTTTGCCCTGCCCCGATTGCACCGCTATCATCAAATCGTCAGTTCGTGTCCGCTGTCGCGGGCCGGTCGATCGAACGACCACTCATTCCAAAGATCCTTGCCCGCTATAATGGTTGACCGCTGCCGCGTCGGTTACTCTATGTTCTGGCAGGCGTGGCCGTCTCCCGGGAGCACCGCACTCCTTGCGGCCGCGGTCGTGCAGAAGCACGGCCCTCCCGGATTCACGGCCACGCCCCACCCTGGTTCCGGAGGACAAACATTATGAAGCGGACACTCTTGCAGTGGGCACTGATCGCGACCGTGGCCGGATGGACGAGCGGAGCGACGGCACAGCCGGCGACCCGGCCGGCCACGCAACCCTCGGCGGCGCAGATCGAGCCGCTCATCAAGCAGCTTGGCGACGAGAACTTCCGCGCGCGGCAGGAAGCCCGGGACAAACTCGTCGACATCGGCGACGCGGCCAAGCCGTTCCTGAACAAGCTGCTCGCCGAGACCAAGGACCCCGAAGTCCGCTCGCGCGCCGAAAGCGCCTTGCGGGAGATTTCCCGCAGAAGCCCCACTGAACCGACGCTGGTGTCGCTGCACCTCAAGAACGCGCCGATGAACCTGGCGCTGGGCGAACTGTCGCAGCAGATCGGGGCGGACATCAACACCTGGCCGCCCGGCAATTTCGGAGGCGCGCAGAAGACGGTGACGGTCGACGCCGACCGCCAGCCGTTCTGGGAGGTGGCGCGGACGTTGTGTGCGCAGAGCGGCTGGGGCCCGGAACGCTACGGCGCCGGCCGCGGCGCGCTGACATTCTCGCCCAACGGCGGCAACTGGGGCAAACGGCCGGCCATCATGCAGGGGCAGTTCATGGTGATGGCGGCCAACGTGCAGCGCCACGAAACGCTGGATTTCGGCGATCCGAACAACCCGAGCCGGCAATACTCATTGTACGTCCAGTTGCTCGCCGACCCGAAGATGCGGATCGTCCGGGCAAACAGCAACATCGAAGTGTCACGGGCCGTTGATGAGAAGGGAAACTCGCTGGTGGTCAAGCAGGATGGTTTCATGGGGTACAACTCGGGCAATCAGAACCCCTGGTTCTGGGAACTGCAGGCCCCGCTGCAGCTCCGCCCGGACATCGGCAAGAAACTGGTGGACTTCAAGGGCATCGCCAGGCTCACCGCGCAGACGAAAACCGAACGATGGGAGTTCGACAACCCGCTCAAGGTGAAGAACGAACAGAAGAAGCTTCAGAACGACACGGTCACACTGACGATCAAGAGCGTGAACGCCAACAACAACGGCGTCGAGGTGCAGATCGGAATCTCCATTAAGAGCAAGCTCAATCTCAACATCTTCGGCCGGGCCGAACAGCCCAACCCGATGACCGACTACAGCCTGCTCCAGCAGAACATCAAGCTGGTGGACGCCAAAGGGCGGAGCTATCAGCAGATGGGCGGCGGCGGCGGCGGCGGCAGCACGAATTGGGACTACAGTTTCAATTTCGGCCCGCACGACATCAACGGCCAGGCGCTCGGCGAGCCGGCGAAGCTGGTCTGGGAACTGCCGATCGAGATGAAGGAGATCCCGGTGCCGGTGGAGTTCAAGGATCTGCCGCTGCCGTGAAGGAATAACGATGAGCGATGAAGGATGAACGATGAATAAGACGGGCGTTATTCATCCTTCATCGTTCATCCTTCATCCTTACCCGCCGCACTCGCCACGCTCAGTATCTCCACCTGCTCGTTGCGCGAGAGATCGGCCAGCGTCTGTTTGCCCATGGTCGCCAGCAGCGTCACCCGCCCTTCGCAATACTCCCGGCCCAGGATGCGCGCGTGCGATTCCAGGAATGACAGCAATTTGCCGGCGGCCATGTCAACCGCCAGAGTCACCTCGACCTGCTGGCGCAGCACATACCGGTGTACCGCATCGGTCAGGCGGTCGAGGCCCTGGCCGGTTCGGGCGGAGATGGGCGTGGCCTCGGGATAGAGCGTGTGCCAGACATGCGAAGCGGTCTCGCCGTCGTCGGTGTCGATCTTGTTCAGCAGCAGCAACTCGGGCTTGCCCTCGGCGCCGATTTCCTTCAGCACCGTGTGGACCGACTCGAACTGCTGCTGGGCGTGCGGATGCCCGACATCGAGCACGTGCAACAGCAGGTCGGCATGGACGGCCTCTTCCAGCGTGGCCTTGAACGACGCCACCAGCTTGTGGGGCAGATCGCGCACGAAACCGACCGTATCCGACAGCATCACCTGCATGCCCTTCTCCAGCTTCCACGCCCGGGTCTTGGTGTCGAGCGTGGCGAAAAGCTTGTCGTCGGCGTAGGTGCCGGCATCGGTCAGGGTGTTGAAGAGCGTGGATTTGCCCGCGTTGGTATACCCAACTATACACACCGTAAAATGTTGCAGGTTGCGCTTGGCGACCTCGCGGGCCTTGCGCTCCTGCACCTTGATGATCTCCTCGCGCAGCACGCTGATGCGCTTGCGAACCAGGCGGCGGTCGGTCTCAAGCTGCGTCTCGCCCGGCCCGCGGGCGCCGATGCCGAGGTTGCCGGAGTTGATGCGCTCGAGGTGCGACCACATGCGGGTCAGGCGCGGGTAGGTGTACTCCATCTGCGCCATCTCCACCTGGAGCTTGGCCTCGCTGGTGCGGGCGCGGGTGGCAAAGATGTCGAGGATCAACTCGGACCGGTCGAGAACCTTGATGCCGTCGCCAACCTCGGAGCCCGCCTCCTTGTTGATGAGCTTCTCCAGGCCGCCGATCTGGGCGGGAGAAAGGTCGTTGTCGAAGATGACGACGTTGGCCCCATGCTTCTTGCAGAGCCCGGCGATTTCGCCGGCCTTGCCGGAGCCGATGTAGAGCCCGGCATCCACCTTGTGGCGTTTCTGCACGATCTGCTCGACGACCTTGGCGCCGGCGGTCCTGGCCAGCGAGGCCAGTTCGCCCAGCGGGTCGCGCGGGTCGGCGTTGGAATCGGGAAGAATCACGCCGACGAGCACGGCGCGCTCCTGCGTTACGGAAAGATGAGTACGTTTGAGTTCGGCCACGGAAAAGGGCTCCTTCGGGTGAGGAAGTGTAGCGTGGATCGGGGAAATGACGAATGACGAAATCCGAATGACGAGAGAATGCCGAATGTTCAAATGCCGAATTCGGGCTTGGGTCATTGGGTATTCTCTCGTCATTCGTCATTCGACATTCGTCATTCGTCATTCGGTATTCGCCATTTCTTTGCCGGATGCCCAAACCGGGGTCATAATAGTAATGCAGCATGGAAGGCAAGGAAGAGTCCCTGTGGCCAACGAACTCACAAGCTGGAAACGCAATATGCGCCGGCTCGCGGCGGCGGTCCTGGGGTGCATACTGGCGGTGCGATCGTCCGCCCAAGACGTCTCGCCGCCGGTCTACCTGCAATGGTTCGAAGGCAGCTACGGCACGATCGAGAACCGGATGAGCGATGTCTTCAAGGCGGGCTACGGCGCCATCTACACGCCGCCGCCGGGCCGGGCCGACTCGTCGAACTCCTCAGTGGGGTATGACCAGTACGACCGCTTCGACCTGGGCAAGCCGGGGCCGGGCAACGGCACGCTCTACGGCACGGAAACCGGCCTGCGGACCACAGTCAACATGACCCACCGGGCGGGGCTTGATTATTATGTGGACATGGTGTGGAACCACAGCGGCTTCTCAGACCTGAGTACGCCGGGGTTCTACGATGCCGGTGGGTATCCGGGGCTCAACATCACGCTGCCCTACGCCATCGACGGCGACTATCACTCGAAATATGCCACCGGCGACCTCAACGGCCGGCTGGCCGGGCTGGTCGACATCGACCATTCGACGAATTTCCAGATGATCCGCAGCCCCGTGCCGGGTTATGCCGACAACATCCGCGCCGGGACGATCCCCGCGTTCGGCCGGCTGGCGAATGTGCCGGACATCAACAACCTGCGGTTCTATCCCGACCGCAGCCTGCAACCGATCATGGTCTACGACCCGACCACCGGCGAGCAGAACATCGCCATCTACCCGTTCAACAACGCCAACCCGATGGCCGGCACGCCCGTCGAGGAGAACGCGCTGGGGTATCTGATGCGCAACACCCAGTGGCTGGTGCAGTCGATCGGCATCGACGGGTTCCGCATCGACGCGGCCAAGAACTTCGACCAGTGGGTGCTGAACTACTACGACCGGGCGGTCTACCGTTCGTCGTTCCGCACGCTGCTCGACGGAACCCAGAAGCAGATTTTCGCATTCTCCGAAGTCTACGACAGCAATCCCGCCTACCTCCAGAGTTTCGTCCGCAAGGACATCAACCCGGCCACCCCCGGCGTCATCGGCGGCAATCGCGACGTGCTGGATTTCCCGCTGTTCTTCGCCCTGCGCGACAACCTCACCGGCAATGGCTACCAGAACAACTGGTACAACATCCGCACCGCCTCCATCGACATGCAGGACGACGGGCTGCTCGACGGTTCGCAGGGCGTGAAGTTCGTCTCCTCGCACGACGACACCGGCGCCTACCTGTCCAATGTCGCCTATGCCTACACCCTGATGACGCCGGGCAACGCCATCGTCTATTTCAACGGGCACGAGTTCGGGACCAACCGCAGTTTCCCCCAGGACGGACGGGGCGATGCCCTGGGCGGACTCTACGGCAACGCGATCACCGGGCTGGTGGATCTGCGCAACCGTTACGGCCGGGGGAATTTCGCCGAGCGCTGGGTCGACCAGAACCTCTACGCCTTCGAGCGGCAGGGAAGCTGCGTGGTGCTCTTGAACAACCGCACCGATGGCGGATATGACTCGCGCACCATCCAGACCTCGTTCGCGCCGGGGACGCCATTGATCGAGCTGACCGGCAACGCCGGCGACCCCACGAGCGATCCGTACAACAACATCCCGAAGCTGGTGGTGGTCAACAACGACAGCACCATCAATGTGCGCTTCCTGCGCAACACCGCGCCCGGGACCAGCAACTTCACCGGCAACGGCTACCTCGTCTACGGGCTGGCAACACCGCAGGGCGCGATGTCCTTCGCCGGCGTGTCCAAGGTCATCCCCGGCGATACGCCCACCAGCGCCACCAACGGCACGACGCGCCTGTCCAATCTGTACGTCGTCACCGGCGACAGCATGCAGGTGAAGCTGGATACGGTTCCGGTCAACCTTCTGGGGTTCTACCGCGACAGACCGGCCGACGGCGACAACGCCCTGATCAAGCTGGACGACGGGGTCGATGTCAACAAGAATGGCTACATCGACTACACAACGCCCGGAACGGTGCAGTACGGTTTCGAGAACTTCACCACGGTTCACAGCCCCGGATGGTTCGCGGCCGACGGCAACGGGCACTACGCACAGACCATCGACACGACAGGCCTCGCCGAGGGCGAGCACTTCATCACCGTGCGCGCCTTCCGCCACCGCGACGACGGCGGGCCGGCCGTGTTCACCGACTGGCGGGAAACGATCTACATCGACCGCCTGCCGCCCAACTCGACGGTGCAAAGCGTGACCCAGCCGGCCGGCCAGGACGGCTCAACCCGCGACGTGATCGCCCGTTCGATCGACCAGACGGCCAACGACGTACACATCTTCGTCGATCTTCCCGCGGGCATGGGTGACGCCGCGGTCAAGGCACTGGTCGGCGACGGCAACAAGATGGGTTACTGGGATCGCGACCAATACACCTATCGCGTCAACGGGCTGACCAACGGCAATCACGTCTTCACGATCGTCAGCTACGAGCTGACCGGAAACGTCAACGTGCAGCGATTCGCCGAGCAGGCGATCGCCAACTCGCCCTACGGCGCGGGGCTGGGAGATCTGAACTTCAACGGCACCTATGATCCGGCCGACATCTCCGCATTCGCTTCGGTGCTCTACAGCAACGATGCCCAGTTCAACCCGGCGGCCGATCTCAACGGCGATGGCCGAGTCACCGAAGCCGATCTGATGCTCCTCGGTCCGCGTCTGAACACCGTCAGCGCATCGGGCGCCACCATGGCGAGTTACCACAACCTGCTCATCAACAACCCGCCCGACCGCCCGCGGATCTTGACGACACTGCTGAACAATTCGGCCGGTTCGGCGCTGACCAAATCTGCCACGGGCGACTTCACCATCGCGGGGCCGCAGCAGCACGGCCCCGGAGCTTCGCTCACGCTCAACGGCGGCAACACGTTCATGAACACCGACGCCGGCGATGCGACGTCGGCCAATCTGGCGATCACGATCAACGCCGGGGCGTCGATCACCTTCGGATCGAGCCAGCATCTCAACAGCCTGACCATCAACAATGCGTTGGCGACCGTCGCGGCCGGCCACGACAAGACGGTCATCACCGGCGGCCTGGCGATCAACGGCGACACGGCCCGGCTCGACCTGAAAGACAACGACATGGTGGTGAAATACGCCGGGGCATCGCCATACGCGCAAATCCGTCAATGGATCAACGACGGCGCCGGCGGCGCGCACGGCATCATCTCCACGGCCACCCCCCTGCCGTTCGCGACGACGTTCGCGCCGGTGGACAACAACGAGATCCACACGCTGACGTGGAACGGCCTGACCATTTACGATTGCACGGATTTAAAACAGGTCATCCTGATTTATACCTATGCCGGCGATGTGAACCTCGACGGCCAGGTGACCGAGGCCGACCTGGTAAACATCATCGCCAACATGGGCCACCGCGGCTCGTGGCTGGATGGCGACGTCACCGGCGACGGCTGGGTGACGCAGGCCGACTACGACCTCGTGAAGAGCGAAATCGGCGCCGGCACCGGCGGCCCGCTCTTCGGCAAAGCGTTGCCCAGCCTGGCCGACCACACCTCGACCGTGCCGGAACCGGGGGCGACGGTGGCCGTGGTGCTCGTGGGATTGCTGCTGACGCGGCGACCGCTGAACAGAGTCCGCGGTTCATGACGACCGCGGCGCAAGCCGGAAAAGGAATGACGAATACCGAATGACGAATGATGAGAGAATACCCAATGACCCAAACCCGAATTCGGGCGTGGTTCAAACGGCGTGTGATATATGGTGCCGCCGACGCCC
>JBIOJL010000039.1:0-23085 GCA_044450885.1 Tepidisphaerales bacterium | reverse complement strand
GCGTGGATGAGATCAAGTCAGTCGCACTGGAATACAGCCTGATGTCGCCCTTCACCGCGTTCGTCGCCGTGGACGCCTCGCGCCGCACGGCCGGCGACCACGGCACCAGTGTTGGCGTCCCCGTGCCGATGCCCGAAGGCGTGAAGTACGAGACGACTGTTCCTGAGAAGTGAGGCGGAATCATCTGTAGGGTCCGCACTGCGGACCATGACGCTCGGTCGCCGACAGACAACGGTCCGCAATGCGGACCCTACGTCATCACACAAGGAGTTCATATATGAAGGCCATCACACTCTTGCTCTGCGCGGTGCTCGCCCTCGCCGGATGCACGCACGACGGCCTCTCGCCCAACGAAGGCGGCAGCCAGACCATTGGGCAGTATGTCCTCTGGGCGGCCGAGCGGCAGCCACAATCGACCGTCCGGCCGGCCCTGCCGATGAAGCTCGGTGTGGCCCAGGTGGGCGAGCTGACGCCACCGCCGTGGATGCTGGATGAACTGGCGCAGAAAGTCGATTGCTTCACGGTCGTGCGTCCGGTGCCCTGCTTCTTCGGAGACAACTGTTACTACTCGAATGACAAAGCCGACCAGGCCCGGGCCGAAGCCGAACGGCGCATGCAGCGGATCCTGACCGTGGCGAAGAATTTCGGTCTCGAGTACGTCTACATCTTCGGCGGCGACCTCGAGTATGACAGCGAGAGCAACCCGCTGGCCGTCCTCGACTGGACGATCATCGGCGCATATATCGTGCCGGGCAAGAACGTCAGGGGAACCGCCAAGGCCATGGGCACGTTACTGAAAGTCCAGACGGGCGAGGTCATGCTGGTGACGAACGCGTCGGCCGAAAAGTCCACGCTTTCCACCTGGGCCGGCGAAAGCAGCGCCCAGCGTCACGTCATTGAGTCTCTGCGCGAGCAGGCGATGCGCAATCTGGCCGAGGGTTTTGTCAGCAAGCTTCGCGGCCAGTCGGGCATGGCGGTGCGGTAAACACGGCACGTATACGCTGACGCGGCAGTAGCGGCGGCGCGGTCAATGCTTCGGCTCAACCGGAGGGAAGCCTCCCTCAGTGAGTAGAATTTCGCGAGTCTCCACCAGATCTGGATCGTTCATCGCCAGAACCGCGATCGTCGCTCGACCTTGGGGTGTCAATCCTTCAATCAACGCTCGTTGCCAACGGAAGTGATCAGGCCAGGAATCCTGTCGAGGATTGAACAACCGCACGATCGATCCGGTTATGGGATCGATACCGCTGAGGTTCGGTCCCTTGTGCAGATTACAGTGGAGGCAAGCCAGCGCGAGATTATCCGCGGATGTCGGTCCCCCGTGTTGCTGAGACACGATGTGATCGATCTGATGTCGGGTGCGATAGTATCGCTGGGGCATTCGGCAATATTCACAGGTGTCACCTGCGCGTCTACGAACCAAACCGGCAAGTGCGACGTCCATAGTTCCTCACGCCGCGAAGCCTTCCCGGTGCAGAGTCATGCGGGCCTTCGCCTGAAACAGCGCGAGGATGTGCCCGACCTGAACGTAGCCACGAAGTTCGTCCTCTTCCTCGGCGGTCAGTGTGCCCGCTGACGCCTTCTGCGACAACGCCTCCATGCGGCCATGATCGGCCTCATCAAAATCCAAATCCAGCACAAAACGAGCGGCCTCCGGAGGAAACGCCACGCGGGCGGCGTCCAGAATGCGGCGAAGAATGTTCAGTTCGGACTTCGACTTCATGACGAGGGTATTGTACCAGCAATGTGGTGATTTTGAAGCACCTTTTCGCCCATCAGATCGCCTTCTCAGGCGGCTACAGCCCCAGTTCCAGCCTGGCCACTTCCGACATCATCTCGCGCCCCCACGTGGGCTGCCAGACCAGTTCGACGGTGGCGCCGGTCACGCCGGGAATGCTCTCGATGCGCTGCTGCACTTCCGGCGGCAGCGTGCCGGCCACGGGGCAGCCGGGGGCGGTCAGGGTCATCTTCACATGCACGCGATTGTCGGGGGAAATGTCGATGCTGTAGATGAGGCCGAGGTCGTAGATGTTGACGGGCAACTCGGGGTCGTACACCGCGCGGAGGGCGCTGACGACCTGTTCCTCGATCGGGCTGCGGCCCAGGGCGGCCAGGCCGGAGCTTTCGTGCCGGTTGACGTGCGAGGTCATGGCCAGTTCAGGCGAGGCGGGCGAAGGGGGTTCATGCCGCAATTCGTCGAGCTTGGGCGGCGTGGAGACCACGCTGAGGCTCTTGAGGGAGGAGGGAAGATGAAAGGTGTTGTCGGGCATGTCAGTCGCAGACCTGTCAGGAACAGGCACCAAGGCACGGAGGCACGAAGTGGAGGAATCAAGAAGCCGTGTGCGTCCATGTCTTACGTTCCTGTCTGGCCGAGCAGTCTCACCGCGCACGTCCTCACTTTGTGCCTGCGTGCCTATGTGCCTTCGTGCCTTTGCTCCTTCGCAACTTCCGCCGCCAGTGCCCGGATGCGCTTCACCATTCCGTGCAGGCCGTTGCGGCGGGTCATGCTCAGGTGCGCTTCGAGGTTCAGCTTCGTGAAGTACGACTGGACGTCGAACGCGAGGATTTCGGCGACCTTCTGGCCGGAGAACAGCTTCTGGAGCATGGCGACCAGGCCTCGGACGATGTCGGCATCCGAGTCGGCCAGGAACTCCATGATGTCGGCCGTTCCGGGCTTGAGCCGGGCGGCGACATGCACCGTGCTCTGGCAGCCGTGTACGCGGTTGGCCTCGGTCTTGAGTTCCACGGGCATCGGTGGCAGCTTCTCGCCCATTTCGATGATGAACTGGTAGCGCTGCGGCCAGTCCCCCAGGAACTCGAAGGTTTCCTGAAGGTCAGCCGCCACCGCGTCTGGCGAAGCACCAGCCGGGTCGGGGTACATGGGCGTGGCCTTTCCGGAAAGACTGACCTGCACGGGCTTCTTCTTGATGGCGCCGACGACTTTCACCAGCGCCTTGAAGAGCGCGTCGATGTCTTCGCGCGTATTGTACATCGCGAAGGAGGCGCGGGCGGTGCCGGGGATGGTGAAGCGGTCCATGACCGGCTGGCAGCAGTGGTGCCCGGTGCGGATGGCGACGCCTTCCATGTCGAGGATGAGGCCCACATCCTGCGGCGAGATGCCCTCGACCATGAACGAGATCACGCCGGATTTGTTGCGCGCGTTGCCGACGATCCGCAGGCCGGGGATGCCCTTGAGTTTTTCCGTGCCGTAGGTCAGCAGATCGCGCTCGTGGCGTTCGATCTCGGCGAAATCCAGCGACTGGAGATAGTCGACGGCGGCGCCCAGGCCGACGGCGCCCGCGATGTTGGGCGTGCCGGCCTCGAATTTGTACGGCAGTTCGTTCCAGGTCGTCTTCTCAAAGGTGACGGAACTGATCATGTCGCCGCCGCCCTGGTAGGGGGGCATGGCATCGAGCAGGTCGCGGCGGCCGTAGAGAATGCCGATGCCGGTAGGGCCGAAGAGCTTGTGGCCGGAAAGGGCGTAAAAATCGCAGCCGATATCCTGCACGTCGGTCGGGTGGTGCGCCACCCACTGGGCCCCGTCGACGATGGTCACGGCCCCGCACTGGCGGGCCAGTCCGACAAGCTGCTTCACGGGGTTGATGGTGCCCAGGGAGTTGGAGCAGTGGACCATGGAGACGATCTTGGTCCGGCCGCCCAGCATGTTGGCGAATTCGCCGACCATGAGTTCGCCGTCGTCGTTGATGGGCACGACGCGCAGGCGTGCTCCGGTTGCCTGGCAGATGAGTTGCCAGGGCACGATGTTGGAGTGGTGCTCCATGGCGGTGATGATGACTTCATCGCCAGGCTTGAGGATGGAGCGGCCCCAGGAACTGGCGACCAGGTTGATGCCCTCGGTGGTGCCGCGGGTGTAGATGATCTCGCCGGAATCGCGGGCGTTGAGGAAGCGGCGGACTTTCTCGCGGGCGCCTTCGTAGGCATCGGTGGCATCCTGCGAAAGCTGGTAGACGCCGCGGTGGACGTTGGCGTTGAGCGACTCGTAGTAGAGGCGGATGGTCTCGATGACGGAATTGGGCTTCTGCGTGGTGGCCGCGTTGTCGAGGTAGACCAGCGGCTTGCCCTGCATGGTGCCGGAGAGCAGGGGGAAATCGGCGCGAACGCGGAGTGCGTCGAAAGTCTTCTGGTTGAACATGGCCGGTGCCTGCAGCATCTACCGTATTGTAGGGGCGTTCGTGGATTAGTCACCAGCGGGTGGTTGTTGTGGTATAGTCCAAATCGATGAAGAGCCCATTTCCTGGCATGGATCCGTATCTGGAGCAGCGGTGGTCCGACGTGCGTGCGAGCCTGATCGGACTGATCCGCGAGGCATTGCAGCCCGAGTTGCCGTCGGGGCTGCGGGCACGCGCCGAGGAACGCGTCCTGCTCGAAGAACTGGACGGCGAGGCGCTACGGCGTTATCGCCCCGACATCGCCATCACCGACATTGGCCGGTATGAGGCGGGCAGGGGAGGAGCGTCGGCCGCGGTATTGCCTGAGCCAATCCTCGTTGAACTTCGTGATGGGCCGGCCATCGACCGCTTTGTGCAGATCATCGACACGACCCACGGCAATCGGGTTGTTACCGCCATCGAGGTGCTCAGCCCCTGGAACAAGGAGCGCGGCCGGCTGAACAAGGAGTACATGCAGAAGATCAACGACTACGGCCGCGGTTCGGTGAGCGTCGTGGAGATCGACCTGCTGCGCAGTCCCCGCGAGCATCTCGTGGTGACGGAGGACGACTTGCAGCCCAAGCACCGTTCGCCCTATGTCATCTGCGTCCACCGGGCCTGGATGGGCAACCTCTGGCATGTGTGCCCGGTGCGGCTGCAACAGCCGATTCCGCCGGTCAGCATCCCGCTGCGGCAGACCGACAAGGAAGTGGCGCTGCAACTGCAGCCGCTGATCGAACGTGTCTACATCGGCGGCGGCCACGACGACATCGACTACAACCGCCCGCTTTCCACGCCGCTGTCGCGCGAGGACGAGGCGTGGGCGGACGCGCTGCTGCGCCAGGCGGGGAGAAGGACGTGAGAGGGCGTGCCTCATGGAGGTTGGCGTTCGGCTGGGCGTTCGGGGGCGATGGGCGTTCCGCATTCGGGGCAAATGCCCGAGACATTGCCCGTGAGGTTGTAGCCGCACTTTTCGCAAATTCCCACGGGCCTTGAGGGTGTGCGGTAACAGATGGTCAACGACACGCATCCGCTGATGGGCAGCATCCACACACTGCCCCATCTATCCTCTCGCCCATGGAGGGCGGCATAGGTGACAAGGACCGCATGCAACACCGTGGTGGCAACCTGTGCTGCAGCCAGGATCGTCCAGCGGTTCCGGGGAGAGATCAACATGGCGCACGCAGCCAACAACGAGAGAACAGATGCAAGGGGCACCATCCACTCTGCCCACGCGGCACGGTCGAGCCAGTCGCCAATCGCCGCGAACGCGAACGTCGGCGGCGTTGTCGACACCTGAGTCGCGCTGCCGCTCCGGAAGTACACATGGACTTTGATTCCATCGATAACGACTTCAGCGGCGACCCGGTCAAATCCCGGTCGGCTGCACGGAATGGCTGCGAATTTCCGCTGCCATTCCACCTCAAGGGCCTGCCATGTGTTCGGCCACTTCAACTGCGCGTTCCTATCCAGACTTCCCTGCCCTTCCTGTCGAAGAAATGAGGCACGCCCCGCTGCGTCGGCGGACTTCCTGTGTTGTGTCTGGAAGAAATGATCGGCAATGCAGAACAAGCACGCGGCCAACGCAACCGTGAGCGACAGCCATAAGAACGTCCGTCTCGGCCATCCGTCCCCGAGCATTGACATGTCAATCGCGTGCCTGTTCATGACTCTGCGGCATCATCATGCGCCACCGAGATTCGGTCAACAAGCTGGCATGTCCGACGGCGGCAACAACGCTATCGTCGGCAGAACTGCGGAACTGTTTCACGCAGCCGACTCCTCGCGTTCAAGCAGCACAGGATTGGGCAGTACGAGGCCGCCGGTGATGCGCACAGCTCGGGCGACGACATCAGGCCAATTGACTTGCCCTCGCGGCAAGGCCTTGCCGCGAACTGCACTGGAGGCCGCAACGCGCGCTACTGCACGGCGGAACTTGCGTTGTCCTCTCGGGCTCAAGGCTCTGAACTGCTTGACCAGTGCCAACGCTCATGATGCCTCTACGTTATCCTCGCCCGAAGCCGGTCGCAAGAAAAACGCGGTCTGCCTACAGCGCCGCATCGTCATGAGCGCCCAGGTCCGTGATCCGCAGATCCTGCGGCAGGCCGTGTTTGGCGGCCATGTAGTTCTCGATCCGCCGCCGCACCGGCTCGATCTTGATCCGCCGCGTCACGTCGGCGGCGAAGGCGTAGGTCAACAGGTGCCGGGCGGCCTCGTCGGAAATGCCGCGGGACCGCAGGTAAAACACCATTTCATCATCCACCGGCCCGATCGTCGAGCCGTGGGTACATTTGACGTCGTCGGCGTAAATCTCCAGCGCCGGCTGGCTGTTCATCTGCGCCTCGTCCGACAACAACAGAGACTTGCTGGTCTGCTTCGAGTCCGTCTTCTGGGCGTCCTTCTGCACGAAGATCTTGCCTTTGAAGACGGCCGAGGCTTTGCCGTCGAGGACGTGCTTGTACAGTTCGTGGCTGGGACAGTGGGCCTGTTTGTGGTCGAGCAACGTGTGGTTGTCCACATGCTGGCTGCCTTCGATGACGACCAGCCCGTTGAGCGTGGCGTAGGCCCGTTCGCCGTCGAGGAGCACGCGCAAATCATTGCGCGTGATGGCGCCGCCGAGGGTGATCGAGTGTGAAACGAAATTTGCCGACCGGCCCATATTCACCTGAAGCGTGGCCAGGTGGAAGGTCGTCAACTGTTCCTGCTGGAACTTGCAGTGGTCGATGTTGGCATCTTCGCCGACGGAAACTTCGGTGACCGCGTTGGTCAGGTGTGTCCCGCCGGCGGCGCCCACATACGTCTCGACGATGGACGCGGTGGCGCCGCGCTCGGCGACGATCAGAGTGCGCGGGTGTACCACGGCCGGGTCGGCCGAGGGCTGGTTGAGGAACAGCAGGTGGATCGGTCTTTCGATGGGCGCCCCGGCGGCGATCTGCACGAGCGCGCCATCCTCGATATGTCCGGTGTTCCAGGCGACAAATGGGTTCTGCTCAATCTTCGCGTACTTGGCGAGATGCTGCTCAATGGTCGTTCCGTCGCTGGCCAGCGCGGCGGCGAGGCTGGCCACCTTCAGGCCGCGCGGGATGCCTGCAAGGCGCGATAGCTCCGGGGAGAATCGGCCGTTGACGAAGACCAGTTCGCACGCGGCCTCGTCGCCGAAGGTGTAGCTGCGGGCAAGTTCGGTCGTCTGCGGAAGGATGTCGATTGCCGCAGGCCGATACACCAGCTTGGTGATCGGCGCAAAATGCGTGTGCCGCCACTCCTCGGTTTCGGCCGAGGGGAAGCCCACCTTGGCAAAATGCTGCCCTGCGACGGCCTTGAGATCATCCAGCCAGGCGGGGTTAGTCATATCGGCCTGCCTGCCGGCCTTGTAAGTACCGGCGCCTTTCCTGCTCTGTTCTACCAACTGAGCCATATTTGCTCCAGTAGGACAGGCATTCTTGCCTGTCATCCCGGCATTCCTGTCCGTCATCCACATTCAGTAGGACAGGCATTCTTGCCTGTCATTCAGTAGGACAGACATTCTTGTCTGTCTCACTACATCCAGACAGACATTCCTGTCGTCTTCGTCCCAGCGCGAAGCGGTGTACCGCAAATCACGGGCAAGATGCCCGTGCCACCTCAAAGCAATGCAGCCACTTCCTTCTCAACCCAGTCGTACCCGTGCTTCTCCAACTCGAGCGCCAAGCTCTTGTCGCCCGACTTGACGATCCGGCCATCGAGCATCACGTGCACGAAGTCCGGCTGGATGTAGTCCAGAAGCCGCTGGTAGTGCGTCACCAGCAGGATCGCACGATCCGGGCTGCGCAGCGAGTTGGCGCCATTGGCGACCACCTTGAGCGCGTCAATGTCCAGCCCCGAGTCCGTCTCATCCATCAGTGCCAGGATCGGGTTGAGCACGGCCATCTGGAAGATCTCGTTGCGTTTCTTCTCGCCGCCGGAGAACCCGGTGTTCACCTCGCGGTTGAGGAACGTGGCGTCGATTTTCAGCAGTCCCATCCTCTCCTTCATGAGTTTGAGGAAGTCCTTGGTCTCGAGCTCTTTCTCGCCGCGATGCTTGCGGCAGGCATTGACGGCCGCCTTCAGGAAGTAGCTGGTGCTGACGCCGGGGATCTCGACGGGATACTGGAAGGCGAGGAAGATCCCTTCGCGAGCGCGTTCCTCGGCCGACAGGTCGAGCAGATTCTTGCCTTGGTACAGCACTTCGCCCTCGGTCACTTCATAGGTTTCCCGGCCCATGACGACCTGCGCGAGCGTGCTCTTGCCCGAGCCGTTCTTGCCCATGATCGCGTGGACCTCGCCCTTGTTGATGGTGAGGTTGACGCCCTTGAGGATCTCCCGGCCGCCTGCAACGGCGACTTTCGCGTGGAGGTTTTTGATTTCGAGGAGTGCCATAAACATGTCCTTCGTTATTTGTTGTTTGCTATTTGTCAACGAGCGTTGGTCACGGACATCAAATAACCAATAACCAATATCCAATAACAACGCCCTACCCAACCGATCCTTCCAAACTCACTCCCAACAACTTCTGCGCCTCCACCGCAAACTCCATCGGCAGTTCGCGGAAGACCTCCTTGCAGAAGCCGTTGACGATCATGTTCACCGCGTCTTCCAGGGCCACGCCGCGGCTCTTGAGATAGAAAAGCTGGTCCTCGCCGATCTTGCTGGTGGATGCCTCGTGCTCCACCTTCGAGCTCGTGTTCCGCACGTCAATGTACGGTGACGTATGCGCCCCGCACTTGTCGCCCAGCAGCAGCGAGTCGCACTGGGTGTAATTGCGCGACCCCGTCGCGCCCTTGAGCACCTTCACCAGCCCGCGATAGCAGTTCTGCCCGAAACCGGCCGAGATGCCCTTGGACACAATCGTGCTCTTGGTGTTCTTGCCGATGTGGATCATCTTCGTGCCGGTGTCGGCCTGCTGGAAGTGATTGGTCAGCGCCACCGAGTAGAACTCGCCGACGGAGTTGTCTCCCTGAAGGATGCAACTGGGATATTTCCAGGTGATGGCCGACCCGGTTTCCACCTGCGTCCAGGTAATCTTGCTGTTGACGCCCCGGCAGGCGCCGCGCTTGGTGACAAAGTTGTAGATGCCGCCCTTGCCGGTCTTGGGATCGCCGGGATACCAGTTCTGCACCGTCGAATATTTGACCGTGGCATTGTCCAGTGCCACCAACTCGACGACGGCCGCGTGAAGCTGGTTCTCATCGCGCATCGGCGCCGTGCAGCCTTCGAGATAGCTGACGTAAGCCCCTTCCTCGGCCACGATCAGCGTCCGCTCAAACTGCCCCGTGTTCCGGGCGTTGATGCGGAAATAGGTCGACAGTTCCATCGGGCAGCGCACGCCCTTGGGGATATACGCGAACGATCCATCCGAAAACACGGCCGAGTTCAGCGTCGCATAGAAGTTGTCCGAGTACGGCACCACCGAGCCGAGGTACTTCTTCACGAGTTCCGGATGGTGTTGCACCGCTTCGGAAAATGAACAAAAGATGATGCCCAACTTCGACAACTGTTCCCGAAACGTCGTCGCCACCGACACCGAGTCAAACACCGCATCGACGGCCACGCCGGCCAGCGCCGCTCGTTCCTGCAGCGGCACGCCCAGCTTGTCGTACATCTTCAGCAGTTCCGGGTCGACTTCGTCCAGGCTCTTGGGCTGCTTCTTCGGGGCCGAGTAATACACCGCGTTCTGGTAGTCGATCGGCGGATACTTCAGCAGCGGCCACTCGTGCGGCTCTTTCATGGTCAGCCAGTGCCGGTATGCCTTCAGCCGCCAGTCGAGCAGCCAGGCCGGTTCTTTCTTCTTGGCCGAGATGAACCGGACAATTTCTTCGTTTAATCCGGGTGGGGCCGAGTCGGCTTCGATGTCGGTCACGAAGCCCCACTTGTACTCTTTACTGGCAAGTTCTTCGATTTCGCTGTCGGTTGTTGGCATATGGACGCCTCTTGCTCATCATGGCTCTCGTCGGACGTAGGTCCAATTCAAACCTGTAGTTAACGCCATTCTCGGTCGGGCCATCCAGCCCGGGCAGGTGGGCACCGCCCACCTCGGTTGGCCTCACACCTATTACTTTATGGCCGAACCATACCCAGAGTATACCCGAATTCCCGGAAATTGCGACTCAGTATCAACTAGACTGCAAGAACTGCTTCCGTTCGTCCGACAACAATCCCCTCATTTCTTCGCCAGCACCGTCCGCGCATGCCCGGCCAGATAGCCGCGCAGGTCATGGGTGTACTGCTCCAGTATTTTCCTGCCGAGGCCGTCCTTGTCGCCGCAGTGATAGAGCGCGCGGGCAAGCGAGATCTCGCGGATGGATGTGGCCCGGGTCGTGTTGTCGTTGGCGTTGCTGCCGGAGCGCTGGGCGGCATCGTCCACCGTGGTGGTGACGTGGCCCGTCATGCCGGGCTTGGCGAGCAGATCGGCCAGCGGACCGGCGGCCGATGGGTCGCCGATCAGTTCCAGCGCCAAGGCCACGGCGCGGTGATGCGAGAACTCGGCGCTGGCATCGAGCAGGGCGGCCTTCTTCAGGATGGCCGGCAGGGCTCGTTTGTCGCGCGTCCGGCCGATGGCCACGATCAGGTTGTCCAGTTCGCTCAGGGCGTGGCCGAACTGGCCCATGCCGGTGTAATTCCAGCCGCGGTCCCACTTGGGCTGGGCTTCGACAGCGGCGATCACCGTTTCCAGCCCGGTCGCGTCGCCGAGCACCGCCAGCGTGCGCGCGTAGGCCAGCTTGTCCTGCGCCGACGTGGCCACGGCGTAGGCCTGGCGGAGCAGGGGCATCGCTTTTTCCTGGTGCGTGACGATCACGGACATGCCGGTTCCGTCTCGGACTTGTGCGACTGCGCTGGCGATCTGCTCGTCGCTGAGCGGGTATGAGTCTTTCGTTCCCACCATCGGGCGCGGGAGGATGTCCATCTCGGCCAATTGCTCCTGGAGCGGCCGCAGGTCCAGCTCGCGCAGTGCGCGTCCCGTTTTCGCCGCCGTGGCCGCGATCAGCCCGGCCGCGTAGCCCTGGTTCTGGATGTCCGGCTGCATCCGCAGCAGCGGCATGACATCACGGTGGGCACTGATTCCCAGCCCGATCACCAGCACGCCGTCGATTCCCTTGGGCAACAGGCAGCGGAACGGCACGTTCACCCGGACTTCCTTCTTCTGCGGATGCTCCAGCAGCAGATACGGGTCGACGGTGAAGCCGTGTGTGTCAAAGTCCGACGACGCGATGTGGATCGTGTCGGGATAGGTCCGCCGGTTGATCGCGTCGGCCAGCGTCATGGTGAAATCGCCGACGATCCGGCGGCGCTCGCGCGTGTCGATGAGCTGGCCCAGGTCAAACGCGCCGGTGTACTTGCGCTTGGCGTAGGCCATGAGATGCCAGACATCCATCATGTCGGTCTCGTCGACGATGGTGAAGTCGGTGTTGGTGTACTGCTTGCCCAGCGCCAGCGGCGGCAGGCCTGTGCCCTGAAACGCCGGCTCGGACGGGTCCATGAACACCGTCTGCGCCCCGGCCGTCGCCGCGATGTCGCTGTTGCCCGTGGCGTCGATGACGACCTTGGCCAGGACGATCCCCCGGCCCTGTGGCGTGGTCACGACCATGCCCTTGACGCGTCCATTCTCCACCAGCGAGCCGGCGCCCGTGCAGCCGAACCACAAGTCGGCTCCGGCCTTGCGAAGCTCGGCCCGCCACCACTCCGCGCGATCCACCGGGTCCCATGTCGAGCCACCGGGAAGGGTGGCCGTGAACCCGCCACGGTAGCCATGATAGTAAGTGGAGATCATGCCCGTGGTGCCGACTCCGCCGAGGGCATGGAGATTCTCGATCACCAGCGTGCGTGCCTTGGCGCGTGCCGCGGCGATCCCGGCCGGGGCGCCGCCCGTTCCGCCGCCGACCACCACGACGTCATACTCGCCCAGCACCGACAAGGCCCGCTGCGGCGATGATACCGACGCTTCAGCCTTCTCCAGTGGCCGCAGACCGCCCAGCATCTCGCCCACGGTCGCCGTGGGTTTCTCGTCCGTTGCCACTCCGGCGACGGTCGTGTTGGCTGCCGTCGGCGCAGCCAGTTGCGTTGCCTCGGCCGCGGCGGCCGCGCCGATACGCTGGCCGATGTCGATCTGGTTGGCCGGCCGGACCAGTTTCGCGGCCGACTCCCGCGTCACATCGGCGCAGCCGCCGAGCACCCACAATCGATCCACACCGGCCGGGCGGAAGGCGTCCAGGTCGAGCTTGTCAGCGCCCGCCCATGCATCTGTGGCTCGCTTGCGGGCCTTGAGCGCATCGGGCGGCACCTGGAACAACTCGTCGGTTGTGAACACAATGCTGTCATCCCACACCAGATCGCGCACCCGCTGCTCGACGGCCGCCAACGATGCGAAGGATCCATCGGTCATCGGCAGCTTGAACGTGTACTCGATCAGTTCGGCCGACGTCTTTGGCGGAGTGTTGTCGCCCTTCTTCGGCGCGGTCTTGGGCGAGGGCTGGACCGGGTAGGCCAGCCCGGTGCTGGCCGACGTGAACCCGTCCCCGTTCTTCAACTTGCCGCCGACCGTGACGAACCGGAATTCAGCCGTGCCCGACGGATACGGCTCGAACGACGCCCCGGCCAGCCGCGCGGTCCACGCCCGATCCGTCGCATCGATGATCGTCTTGGCCAGCACGGCCTGCCGCCCGGCGCGATTGCCGATCACCACGCCGGCCAGATTTCCCTTGCCGTCGCGCAGGACGTCGGTGACGATCGAACCGTAGAGGAACTGGACCTTGGCACCGAGCAGGGCATCGTCGAGCGTCTTCTTCACATGCATCGGCCGGAACGGCCCGAGGCGCTTGCTGGCATCCCGCGGCGTCACCGCCGGCTCGGGCGCCGGCCCGCTGAAGGCGATCTCGCCCAGCAGCAGCCGCTCGCAGCCATTGGCCCGCTTGACCGACAGCCGCACGAATCGCGCCCTGGTGTTCAGGGGCAGCGTCACGACGACCCGTTCTCCGACCACCGCATCGCACTTGAACGTCCCCGCTACGGTCCACTGTCGTTTGTCGTTGCTGGTTTCGGCGACGACGCTCCCGGCCGCGAAGTCATTCTCGCGGTAGAAGAGGAGCAACTGAGCGGCCTTGATTTCCTGCACCGCCCGCAGGTCGGCGATAATCGCCACGTCGCCGTCATACTGCACGCTGTTGGCCGCGGCCGTCCCCAGCACGCCGTCGTTCAGCCTCGACGGCGGATCGGTGTCCTTGTGCTTGGCGGCCGACGGCAGGCTGGCCTCATACCTGAACGCAATCGTGCCCGGCTGGAATTCCAGGCCCTTCTCCATCATGAAGAGCTTGCGGCCCAGTTCGGAGGTGGGTTCTTCGCCGGGCTCAAGCCACAGGCGCATCGGCCCGCAGATGTCCTCGCCGAGATACGGCCGGGGCGCAACCAGGAACACCTTGGCCCCGCTCCCCGCCGCCGACACCGCCGCCGATACCGCCCCGGTCCCGCCGCCGACGATGACGACGTCCACGTTCGCTGCGACCGGAACCTGCCGCGACGATTCCACGACCGTCGGCCCGGCGACGACCGTGGCCGACAGGATGGCGCAGAGTAAACCCGCGAGCGACGGGACAGAGTATTTGCCGTTCATGATGCTCCTTGGCCGTGGAAATGATGCCGGCCGGATTGTAACGGACGGAGCGTGCTCTGCCGAGTCGGACCGTTTGGAGTTTGGAGTTTGGGCGTGACCACAAATCCGGGAGGGCCGTGCACCTGCACGGCCGGGTGTGGTCGCCCCGCGGAGCGGCCGCAGGGGACTGCGGCCCTCCCGGAAGAATGGTCGCATCTTGGAGTTTGGAGTTTGACGTTCGGAGTTCACGCGTCAGCGTGTCTTCCGGTGTCCGCAAGACCCGCTGAAGCGTGATCTCCGAACCACCGAACACAGTACCGCGCCACGGCGACGGCTACTCGAGTTCCCGGTATCATCTCCCTGCCCGGCCGATTGCGGAATTCTTGAGCGAGTTACTCCTGAGGAAGTCCAGTGAGGCCACATGATGAGGCCATCACCCGCCACGCGAGTGCTTCGACATCACGTAACCGAGCCTTCGCACCGCGCGATGGAACGACGCTTCGTCTTTCGAGGGAACCACCAGCGTGTCATTGCCCACCAGCGAACACGCCTTGCCCGCGGCCGTGTCGTTGGCGATCAGCGCCGCCAGCGCGCCGTCGGCGCAGCGGATCAGCCGGGACGGACCCAGGTCGCTCAGCGCAACCGCCCGGCTCTCGGCATCAGTGAAGAACCGGGCGACCGGCTGCGGCAACGGCCCGCCGCTGGAGGCTTCGAGGAACGCGACGACCTCCTGCACCTGCCGCCCCTCGGCCACGGAACACAGAATGTGATCGCGGTCCAGGCGCCAGACATGGTCGCCGGTCTTCTCGGCGAACGCATCCAACAGCAGGCGGTCGGCCGGCGACAACGGCCCGCTCGCCACCACATCCAGGTTGGGCAGGACATCGAGAATCTTGCGAACATCCAGCGGCGGGGCAGTGTACGTTTCGCTCAGGCCGAGGCAGAAAGCGCCGAGGGCGTTCAGGCGGATGTGCTGCAACCCGTCATAGCGGCTGAAGAAATCGAAATCGTCCGCGCCCCACAGGCCGCCGTAGTCATCACGCGCGCCTTCCGGGTGAGTGAACGCAATGTCAATCATCCCCAGCGTGGCGGCGTATTCCATCAGCAGGCAGAGCATGTAACGGAGTTGGAGGATGTCCCAATCATTGCAGCCGCTGTCCGCCAAATTGCCGTACTGCTGTTCGCCGATGTAGAGTGTCCAGTCGTCGTCGGTGACTTCAAACTCATGACCCGCGGCCCGCATGTACCGCGAGAACTCGTCCACCTCGATCCACCGCCCGACCGGGCACTTCTGCAATGCATCCGCAACGGCCTCGCGGCGTTCGACGGGGTTGGTCAGGTGGCGCTGGCCCTTGCCGGTCTGGCCGCGGATGACGTTGATCCGCCGCAGCTCGTCCAACAGATCACTGGAGGCCCAGTCATCCCAGAGCGTGCGGAGTGTTTCGTGAGGCGGAGCGGTCAGGGCGGCATGTCCGGCCTTGGTCAACTCCAGCCGCGGGCCACGCATCTGCGCGAGCTTGCCGGCCTGGAGCAGCAGCGGCCAGGCGAAGGCGCGCATGGGGCCGGGCTTCTCTTCGATCTCCCACGATTTCTTTCCCTTGTCGCTGCCGGGATCTTCGTCCAGGTAGAAATCGCCGCCATCAAGCACCTGGGCGATCTGCTTGAGGGCTGAGGGTGTGGGCCAGCGATTCTTGTCCGTTATGGGCACTTTGCCCGCATCGACCAGCCGCAGCACCGCCCGCAGGTCGTGCAGGGCGGCCCGTTCCATGTCGCGCCGGACCATCGCTTCGGGCTCCGTGCCCTTGGTGTAGTTCTTGGTCTTCTCGTTCCAGATGTGAACCGGAATGTCCACATGATCCGGCGGCGACTCCACCGTCTTGATCTTCGCCGCCGCCGGCTTGGGCACGAACTCGCGCATCCGTGTCCGCAGGTCGGGCGGGATCACGCCATCCGGCATGAGCAGGTCCATCAGATCGGCGCGCCGGCGCCGGCCGTACGAACTCACTTCCGGCTCTTGCTCGGCCGCCGACGTATCCGACGGCAACCGGCCGTATTTCGCCTGGAAGCGCTGCTGGTCGAAGTGCCCGGTTTTCGACCAGACCGCCTCCGACAGCGAGAGTTGCTGCACCTCGCTCAACTTGGCGCACGTGGCCTTCAGCCCGTCGCCCTCGAGCAGACCCAGCAGCCGCGCCACCATCTCCTCCTTGCGCGTCGGCGGCTTGCCTTCGCAGAATTCCCGCACCAGCGGGGTGATATGCTGGTTGTTGTGCGCCAGCAGCACGTCGCGGATGGTAGTGGGACGATCGGATTCGGTTCGGTAATAGGGCATGATTGCACTCACAATTCCGCGGCATCCACGATTCGATACTCGTACCCCTGCTCGCAGAGGAAGAGTTGCCGTTTCATCGCGTAGTCCTGCTCGACGGTGTCGCGCGACACCAGCGTGTAGAAATGGGCCTGGTTCTCGCCGCGCTTGGGGCGCAGGATCCGCCCCAGACGCTGGGCCTCCTCCTGCCGCGAGCCGAAGGTGCCGGAAATCTGGATGGCCAGCGACGCATCGGGCAGGTCCAGCGAGAAGTTGGCCACCTTCGAGACCGCCAGCACCTTCAACCGCCCGGCCCGGAAGTCGGCGTAGGCCCGGTCGCGCTTGCGCTGCGGTGTCGATCCGGTCAGCACCGGCACGTCCAGATGCCGGGCAATGCGCTCGATCTGCTCCACATACGTTCCGATCACCAGGGCCGGCTCGCCCGCATGCTCCTGGAGAATCTGTTCCACGAGCGGGGACTTGTCCGGGTTTTCGGCGGCGATGCGCGGCTTGGTGCGGGCGTCGGCCAGGGCGTAGTCCATGCGCATGGATTCCGGCAGCGGCAATCGCACCTCGGTGCAGACGGCCGTGGCGATCCAGCCCTGGCTCTCCAGTTCCTTCCAGGGCACATCCGCCTTCTTCGGCCCGATCAGCGCGAACACGTCGTTCTCCCGCCCATCCTCGCGCACCAACGTCGCCGTCAGCCCCAACCGCCGCCGTGCCTGCAGGTCGGCCGTCATCTGGAACACCGGCGCCGGCAGCAGGTGTACCTCATCGTAGACGATCAGTCCCCAGTTGCGCTGGTTGAAGATCGCCATGTGTGGGAACGGCCCGTCGCGGCTGGGCCGGTGGGTGAGAACCTGATAGGTCGTGGCCGTCACCGGCCGCACCTCCTTGACCGCGCCTGTGTACTCGCCAACCTGATCTTCGGCGAGGTTGGTCTTGTCGAGGATCTCCGCGATCCATTGCCGCACCGAGGTGATGCTCGGCGTGAGAATCAGCGTGGACGACTGCACCTGGGACATGGCCGCGAGGCCCACGATGGTCTTTCCCGCGCCGCACGGCAGCACGATCACGCCCGATCCGCCGCGCGCCGAGCCGCTGGCGTGAAAGGCCGTGGCCGCTTCGGTTTGATAAGCTCGAAGCGAGAACTCCCTGCCGGATCGCGCGACCGCCCGCAACTCGATCGGCAGCGCCTCGCCCTCGCAGTATCCGGCCAGATCCTCCGCCGGCCAGCCGATGCGGATCAGCGCCTGCTTGAGTTGCCCGCGAAACAGCGGCCGCACCTGGAATTCCAGCGCCGAGATGCGTTTGCCCAGCAGTGGGCGCACCAGATCGTGCCGCGAGACCTCCTCGGCCAGCGGCGTATCGGCGACGGTCAACACCAGCGACTCGAAGCCGCGCGTGAGTTTGAGCCGTCCGTAGCGCGAGGCCAGGTCGCGCACCTGGATCGCGACGTGCGGCGGAACGGGATACTTGGCCAGTTCCTGCAGCGACCGCACGATCCACCCGCTGGTGCAACCGGCCGCACAGGCGTTCCAGATCGACAGCGGGGTGATGCGATAGGTGTGGATGTGCTCGGGCGACTTGACCAGTTCGGCGAAGCGGACCAGCCGGTCGCGGGCCTCGGCGTAAAGCGGGCTGTCGACCGCCACCAGCACGCTCAGGTCGCCCTGCACGATCAGCGGATTGTCGGCCGGTGCTCGCGTCATTGCTGGTATGTTGCTGGAGAGCGGGGCCGTTGGCAAATGTCCGGGGGGCCGTTTCCCGACGACGCTCGGGCGGGAACTTTACGCGGTCGCGTGCGTCTGATGAACTGTCCGTGCCCGGTGGCACGCCCTGAGATTTCTTTGCTGGAGACCGGTCATGCGAGTTCGCATCTGCATTTGCGCGGTTCTGGGGATGCTGGTGATCGCCTTGCTCTCGCCGGTGGCCAGGGGCAAGCGCACTGCGCCGCCGGAGGTGGCGGCCGTCGTGAACGGCGACATGGAGTATCGGGCGTCAACCAGTCGGCCCGGATGCGTGGAGGCGAGCGGCCGGGAGACTTGGTGGCGGCAGATCTACGTCATCGCCTACGAACCCGGCCTGGAGAAAGACGTGCAGGATGTCGTCATCAAGGAGATGGAGTTGGCTGACGGCTCGCTGCGGATCGTCAACGAGCGCGGCGATGAGTACAAGCTGGATCTGCGCTCGCTGAACGTCGAGGTCGTCAAGGGATCGCTCGTCGCGCGTAAGAAACAATAGCCATGGCAGACTCCATGCGAACTTCCATCGGATTGCTAGCTGCGCTGTTGTTCGTCGCGGGCGGGTGTCAGTTTGCCCATCGGATGCCGCTGAAGGAAATCTACGACGAAGTGCGGGTTGGTGAGGCGATCCCGGATGGTCTGAGCATGCCCAGGGAGGTTGGCAGCGAGGTGCGCCGTGAGGGTGCGTGGGCCGCGATGATGTATCACCGGTGGGAGAACGCGACCGGGGCCATGGAGTGGGTCGTGTTCCGGATCGAGCAGGGGAAAGTGATCGGCAAGCGCTACCAGGTTCGTGGTGAGGAAGGCCAACTCGCAGTTGATCGGTATCACCGGCTGGATCGGAGCGATTGGGAGATCCAGGGCCGGAGCGATCGGCCAGCGAACGTGCAGCAAATTCGAGATGCGTGCCAAGCCATGGAATTCGCACGGCAGGGGTTGCCGATCACATCTGGCAGAGGATTCATGGATGGACGACTCCGGGCCGAGCCTGACGCGGAGGACATCAGTGCGGAACCCGTGCTGAAGATCGCCGAAGGCAACAATGCCGCAAAAACCGGCCGGCTGCAGGTTGACGAGTCAACGAGAGAGCATCCCTACCTGCCTTTCTTCGTCCATCGGAAGCTGCAGCTCCAACAGAATGATGATGGGCTGGTCCAAGTGGTGGTTGAGTGGGAAATCAACGCTTCGCTCTCCGCCTGGACCGCCCTCGGCTGGTCCCGAATGTTGCAGGGCAACCCGCCGGATTAGTTCGCAGCATGGTTCGTCCTTGGTGTGACGCCTCTCCGATCCTACCGGACAATGACGTATGTTGGAGTACCGACGCCACGGGCACGATGCGAGTGCGACGGCATTCGCTCTGGTCCCGGTACCCGACGTCGATTCCGTCAGTGAGCGCACTTGCGGCACTCGGTCGGCGGACTCCGTCTCGTCGGAACGAAACGGGAGTGGCCGGAGGGTGCGGCCACTCCCTGGAGAGTCAGTCAATCGTTGCGCCGGCGATGGCACATCAACCAACCGCGATCTTCTTCGGCTTGGTTTCCTCGCGCTTGTTCAGCACGATGCTGAGGATGCCGTTGTCGAATTTGGCGTCGACCTGCTTGTCATCGACCGTGGGCGGCAGCGTGAAACTGCGGAGGAACCGCGTGTAGCGACGCTCCTTGAGCAGGTAGCCGCCCTTCTTGTCGCCGTCCGTTTCGTGGCGTTCGGCCGAAATCGTCAGCGTCTGGTTCTCCATGGTCAGGTCAATCTCGTCCTTCTTGAAGCCGGGAAGTTCGGCGTCGACGTAAATGTGATCGCCGTCCTCGCGGACATCGACGGCATAGGGCGTCCAGGCAACCGGGGCTTCGCTGTTGCCGAAAAGGCGATTCAAAGTCGTGTCAAACTCGCGATGAAGCGTGTCGAGCGCGTTGTTGCAGCGGCTGATTCGTACGAGTGGTAACATGGCATTTCTCCTTTGTTTGCTGGGGTGCGACCATTCTTTCGGGAGGGCCGCAGTCCGCTGCGGCCGTTTCGCGGGGCGGCCACTCCGGCCGTGCAGAAGCACGGCCCTCCCGAATTCGTGGTCACGCCGTTTTCAAGTCGCACCATTGCGACAGAAGGGGAGTAAAACAAATCGCGTGCCAGATCCCCGGCGTGGCGCAGTTCGCGGTATCTGCTACAGTTACGGTGAGCCGGCGGAAACCGCGCGGTTTCTCCGAGGCTGTCAAAGTGTCAGTCTGGTGTCGTCATGGCAGAGAAAAGGCCGGGAATGCTGGTGATTCTGGGTCCGACCGCATCCGGCAAGACGGATCTGGCGATGCGGGCCGCGGTGCGCGCGGGCGCGGAGATCTTGTCGCTGGACTCGATGCAGGTTTATCGGGGCATGGACATCGGCACGGCCAAGCCGACGCCCGCCGAGCGGGCGGCGGTGCGGCATCATCTGATCGATGTCGTCGATCCGGACCAACCGTTTGCGGTGGCGCGGTTTGTGGAAATGGCCGACGCCGTGATCGCCGATGCGGCCAGGCGCGGGGTGAAACTGATCGCCACGGGGGGCACTCCGCTGTATTACAAGTCGCTGTTCGAGGGTTTGTTTGCAGGCCCCTCGGCCGATGCGGAACTGCGCGAGCGCTTGCGGGCGCTGGGAAACGAGGTGCTGTACGAGCGGCTGCAGGCGGTCGACCCACCGGCCGCGCAGCGGATTCACCTGAATGACACGAAACGTATCGTTCGGGCACTGGAAGTGTTCGAGCTCACCGGCCGGCCCATCTCCGAGTGGCAGCGCGAGTGGGGCGGCGAAAAACGGCACTCGGCGACCTGGGTGGGCCTGTCGTGGGATCGCGACATGCTCAACCGGCGGATCAACGCGCGCGTCAAGGCAATGCTGGCGGCCGGCTGGTTGAAGAAACGCGCGCGCTGATCGCCAAATTCGGCCGGCTTTCCGGCACGGCGGCCGAGGCGACGGGCTACGCGGAACTGACGGCGCACTTGCAGGGCCGGATGTCGCTGGATGACGCGGTGGAGCAGATCAAGATTGCCACCCGGCAACTGGCCCGGCGGCAGATGAAGTGGTTCCGGCGGTTTGAGGATGTGACGTGGCTGCCGGGCGATGCGCCGGCGGTGGAACTTGACGGACGGCTGGCGGCGCTGGGGTGGTGAGTTCGTCCGTTCGTTCGCAGTACCGGCTTCAGCCGGTCTCCTTCTTCCTTCTCCCCATTTTGCCTTTTTCATTTTTCCTTTTGCCTTTGGGTATTCCCCCATGTTTGCGGCCGGGCGATTCTGCCCGTAATATCAACGCCATCGGAGCTTGCCTTGAACATGACGTCCCGCTTTGAGGTCTACAAGAACGGCCAGCGGCTCAGCAGTTTCCAGCCGGTGGCGGCTTACACTGTCGGGCCGGAATCCGTGCCCATGCCCGGCGAGGTCGCCTTCCGCGATGGCTACCTGCACATCGTGCGCGGCGAGGATGCCCCGGCGGCCGTGGCGATGCTCTGGGAGGTCGGCAACGTGGGGACCTTTCATCTGGAAACCACGCGGCTGCCGTTGCGCGTCAAGCCGTACAACCTCAACGTGGAGATGGCCCGGTTCCGGCTGATGAAGATCATCCAGAAGTACGAGGACTGGAATTTCTTCGATTTCCAGAAGGCCGACAAATTCAGCCAGAAACTGCGCGAGGCGCAGGACCTGCTTTCCGAGGCATTGGGCAAGTTGGAGGACGGCGCCGAGGCCTCGCGGCTGGCGGACCAGTCGCTGGTGATCGCCGTACAGTTGTCGGAAGAGTTGTCCGTGTTTCACGCCGACCTGCTGATCAACCGGCGGCGGCAGTCCAACGCGTTCGTGAAGCACGTCTTCGGATGCAAGGTGGACGTGTCGGTGCAGAACCAGAAGTACCGCGAGATGCTCTGGTCGAACTTCGACTACGCCGTGCTGCCGATGAGCTGGCGGGCGATGGAGCCGCAGGAAGGCACGATGGAGACCGATGCGGTCGACGTCTGGGCCGAGGCGCTAACCAAGAAGCGCATCCCCATCATCGCCGGGCCGCTCATCAACTTCGACGAGACCGACCTGCCCGACTGGATGTTCATCTGGGAGAACGATTTCGACACGGTGCGCGAGTTGGCGTACCAGCGCGTGCAGCGGCTGGTCTCGCGCTATCGCAAGGCGGTGTCGCTGTGGAATGTGGTCGCCGGGCTGCCGACCAACCGGGCGTTCGCGCTGACGTTCGAGCAGATGATCGAGATGACCCGGCTGCTGATCGCCCAGGTGAAGAACGTACACCCGGGCGCGCGAACGCTGGTGCAGATTCCCATGGCCTTCGGCGAGTATCACGCCAAGACCCCAACCAGCGTATCGCCGGTGCTGTATGCGGAGATGGTGGCGCAGTCGGGGATCGGATTCGAGGGGTTCGCCCTGGAGATGGAGATGGGCGTGCCCCTGACGGGGCAGTACATGCGCGACCTGTTCCAGATCAGCGCCATGCTCGACCGCTTCTCGACTTTGGGCAAGCCGATCTTCATCACGGCCTGCGGCGCGCCCGGCCGGCCGAACGCCGACCCCGGCGATTGCTCCGAAGGACGGCTCAACCCCGCGGCCGCCGGCGTGTGGCACAAACCGTGGGACCCGAGCCTCCAGGCCGAGTGGATGGATGCGGTGTATCACCTGGCGCTCTCCAAGCCGTTCGTAGAGTCGGTCGCCTGGGGCAACCTCGCCGACATCAACCAGACGGTGCCCGGCGGCGGTCTGCTCGATGACATGTTCCAGCCCAAGCCGGTGTTCGAGAAGCTTCAGGCCATGCGCCACAAGGTGCAATCCTGGCAGGGGCGCCGCCCGTGATCTGGAACCAGCGACAGCGGGTGGGCCTGGCGCTGATCGGGTTTCTGATCGCCACGATCCTGGCATTTCGACTCTGGAAGAACCGCGCCGAGATCGCCGACCCTATGCCGCCATCGGGCGACCGGGCGGCGGAACTCGTCGATCGCCTTGATCCCAACGTGGCCGACGCCGGCGTGCTCTCGGCCATACCCGGCCTGAGCCGCACCGTCGCCACGGGCATCGTGGAATACCGCCAGGCGTGGGCCAAAGCCGGCCGCCGCGGCCCGGCGTTCACATGTGTGGACGACCTCAAGAACGTGAAAGGCATCGGCGACGCCACGGCGCGGATGCTGGAGGGGTATCTGGTGTTTCCGGCCACGAAGAATGCCGTGACGCGCCCGGTCAACTGACTGCTCCAACGCGGCCGAAATCCTGTGGCGATGGAACCTGTTTGGGTGGCATGGGCAAGTACGCTTG
>JBIOJL010000038.1:0-23450 GCA_044450885.1 Tepidisphaerales bacterium | reverse complement strand
GGGCTGTTGTTGGCGTGGTTCTTCCCCCCGCCGGGGGTTTTTCAAGCCCCCTTTCGGGGGTTACTACGAACGGCCGGCAGCTTTGAGCAAGCCGTCGGCCCATGCGCCGTCCTCGCCGGCGAGCGGCGGGTCGCAGGGACGGCGGTAGTCGATGTCCTGGCCGTAGCGGCCGTTGAGGTACGCCTGGTCGATCAGGGCTTGCAGATCGAGGACGACATCGCGGTCGGTTGGGCGAAGCGGGATGCGGATGGCCGGCAGGCGCGACTGGAGTTCGACGGGGTAGAGTTCGCAGCGTTCTTCCCGGCAGGCGCGATAGGCACAGACCTGGTAGGTGGTGGAGAGCTGCGATGATCCACTCAGGCCGGCCAAGGTGTGGCGCTCGCCGGCGCGAACGAGGTCGATCTCCACGAGGTTGACGCCTGCCTTGTGGCATTCAGTCTGGTTTTGAAGGTATTTCTTTAGCCCATCGCCGGGGATCTTGTTGCTGGGTGAGAGAAACTCGATCACGGCGATCACGCGCCCGCCGTCGCGCGCATCGATGATCTGGATGAAACCTTGCCGTACCGGCTCGGGGGCGATTCGCAACAGCAGGGGCTCGGCGACGGCCACGCCGCCGGCCGGCGCAACGGAGCTTTCCCAACCCGGATCGCGCTCCAGGACGAACGCGTCCGGCTTGATGTCGCGACCGTAGCTATCGGTTTCCACGACAAGACGCTCATCAACTCGGGCCAGCAGATCGCCGCCAAGCCGAGCCTGAATCTGATCGCAGGAATAAATGCAGAGTCGTTGATGCACATCCCGCCACCACATCTCAAGATATGGGTCCATGCCTGAGAAGGGGCTTTTCATGGCAGGCGATTATAGCGAGCGGGTATCGGGTTGTGGATGGGTATTCCATGCACCATCCGCCCTCACCCCGGCCCTCTCCCGGAGGGAGAGGGAGTATTGATGCCGCGGAGTACCGCGGCACACGGGCTGGAAGCCCGTGCCACCGAACGTGGGCAGTATTCCCGCATTCGCTGCCGTTTGTATTCGAAAGAAAGGCGTCCCGGAATTCCGGGACGCCTTGGAGTCGTTCAGTTGTTGCTACCAGCTACTGACCACTGACTACGGACAACTGACTACTTCAGCACTCCATCTTTCTTGGCCATGTGCTTGACCAGGTCGATGACGCGGTTGCTGTAGCCCCACTCGTTGTCGTACCAGCTTACGACCTTGAAGAAGCGCTTTTCGCCCTTGAGGTTGTTCTGCAGGGTCGCGAGGCTGTCGTAAATGCTCGAGCGATCGTCGTGGATGAAGTCGGTGGAGACCAGTTCCTCATCCGTCACGCCGAGGATGCCCTTGAGGTAGGTCTGGCTGGCCTTCTTGAGGGCCGCGTCGATTTCCTCGATGCTGGTGTCCTTGTTGGTGCGGAAGGTCAGGTCAACGACGGAGACGTCCGGCGTGGGAACGCGGAACGACATGCCGGTCAGCTTGCCCTTGGTCACCGGGAGCACTTCGCCGACGGCCTTGGCGGCGCCGGTGGAGCTGGGGATGATGTTGCAGGCCGCGGCGCGGCCGCCGCGCCAGTCCTTCTTGGACGGGCCGTCGACGGTCTTCTGAGTGGCCGTATACGAATGGATCGTGGTCATCAGGCCGGTCTCGATGCCGAAACCTTCCTTGATGATGACATGCACCACCGGGGCGAGACAGTTGGTCGTACAGCTTGCGTTGCTGACGATGTTGTGCTTGGCCGGGTCGTATTCATTCTCATTGACGCCAATCAGGAGCGTCTTGACGTCGCCCTTGCCGGGGGCGGAGATGATGACCTTCTTGGCGCCCGCGGCGAGGTGGCCCTTGGCCTTGTCGCTCTCGGTGAACAGGCCGGTCGATTCGATGACGTAGTCAACGCCCATGGCCTTCCACGGGAGCGTGGCCAGGTCCTTGACGGCCATGACGCACTTGATCTTCTGGCCGTTGACGACGAGCGTGTCGTTGTCTTCGAGCGAGGGATTGCTCTTTTCGGTCTTGACGTCGTGCTTGAACTTGCCGTGGACCGAGTCGTACTTCATCTGATAGGCGAAGTAGTCGGCATCGGTGGAGATATCGACGACGGCGACGACGTCGATCACCTTGCCCAGGAGGCCCTGGTCGCAGAGTGCCTGGAAGACCATGCGCCCGATGCGCCCGAACCCGTTGATTGCAACCTTGACAGCAGCCATTGAACTATGCTCCTTTCAGCGTGCCTTGCCCTGTGCAGCGGCCCGGACCCGAGCCCGGTTCGCTTGGTTTTTCATGCGTGCCCCGTCCGCTTTCTCCGGGGCGATTTTCGAGCCGGCAACTTAGGGGACGCCGGGCGGCCTGTCAAGGTGCAAAGGACTTGTAGGTCCGAAGTTCGGGTCGGCGAAATAATGAAGGCATTGCAATCCTTCCGCCCGAGCTTATACTACAACCCGACATCAGAGTCGGATGGGTGTGGTTCCAGGTGGTCCCCAGGGACGGCGTTGGGACACTGACGCCGAATATCTCATGACAACACAGGTTGCAGTTGCGGCGGTGGCCGAAGAACGCGTGGGTTCGTTCGCACAGCGCGTGCAGTCGATTCGCAGGAGCCTGCACGAAGTGGTGATCGGGCAGGAGAGCGTGATCGACCTGCTGCTGGTCTGCTCGCTGACGGGCTCACATGCCCTGCTGGTGGGCGTGCCGGGGTTGGCCAAGACCCTGATGGTCAAGGCGCTGGCGTCGGCCTTCTGCTGGAAGTTCTCACGAATCCAGTTCACGCCGGACTTGATGCCGTCGGATATTACCGGGTACGAACTGCTGGGGCGCGATGAGGCCACCGGGGCGCCGCGGATGACCTTCCGGCCGGGGCCGGTTTTCTGCAATCTGCTGCTGGCCGACGAGATCAACCGGGCCACGCCGCGAACGCAATCGGCGCTGCTGGAGGCGATGGCCGAGCAGCATGTGACGGTCGGCGGGCGGACGTATCCGCTGGAAGAGCCGTTCCTGGTGGTGGCGACACAGAACCCGATCGAGCAAGAGGGCACGTATCCCCTGCCCGAGGCGCAGCTCGACCGGTTCATGATGGAGATCGACATTGACTATCCCAGCCCGCAGCAGGAAGAGGAGATCGTGCTGAAGACGGCCGGGGCGACTCCGCCGCTGCCGGCGGCCGCGTTTGATCGGGCGACGTTCATCGAATTGCGGGATCTGGTGTGGGCGGTGCCGGTGCCGTCGAGCGTGGCGGCGTATGCGGTGAAGCTCTGTGGAGCGAGTCGGCCGGGCGACATGCGGGCGCCGACGTTCATCAAGGAATACGTGCAATGGGGCGCCGGGCCGCGCGGGTCGCAGAATCTGGTGCGGGCGGCCAAGGCGCGGGCGCTATTGGAAGGACGGACCGCGCCGACGCTGGAGGATGTCGCGCAGGTGGCTCCGCCGATATTGCGGCATCGCCTCATCGTCAACCACCGGGCGGTGGGCGACGGAGTGACGGCCGACCAGGTTGTGCGGCGGCTGATTCAGGAAGTGCATGCATGAGAGGGGATGTTCGATGGCGATCGTGGCCGCCCAGTCCGCGCCGGTCCAGAGCCGCTTTCTCGATCTGAAGGCGCTGGCCTCGCTGTCGCACCTGCGATTCGCGACGCGGCGGCAGATCGAGGGTGCCTACAGCGGGCGGCACCGCTCGCGACAGAAGGGCGGCGCGGGGGAATTTGCCGATTACCGCGAGTACGTCGAAGGCGAGGATCTGCGCCGGCTGGACTGGAAGGTGCTCGCCCGCACCGGGCGGGCGTATACAAAGATCTTCCAAGATGAGACGAATCTGCTGTGTACGCTGGCGATCGACGCGAGCGGGTCCATGGACTTTCGCGGATTGGCGCCGCAACCCGGATCGAAGCTCGAATACGTGCAGTATCTCTGCACGGCGCTGAGCCACATGATCGTGACGCAACAGGACCAGGTCGGCGTGGCGGTGCTGGCCGAGGGGTTGCAGGAAGCGATTCCGCCGGCAGGCACATCGCTGCACCTGGCCCGGCTGCATGAGTTGATTGCCGGCATCAACACCAAACCGGCCACGCGACTGGGCGATGGGTTGCTCGATTTGTTTTCCCGGCTGACGCGGCGCGGGGTGTTGCTGGTGCTCAGCGATTTCCTGGTGGACGATCTCGAAGAGCCGTTTGCGGCGTTGCGGCTGTTCCGGCATCGGCGCTGGGAAGTGGTGGTGCTGCACATTGTCCATCCGGAAGAGGAACGGCTGCCAAGCGCGCTGGCGTGCCGGTTTGAAGGGCTGGAGAACGATGGGCGTGTGGATGCATCGCCGGCGGAAGTAGCGAGGCTCTACGAAGAACGATTCAAGGAGCACGTCACGGCGGTGCGCGAACTGGCGCTGGCGACGGGGTGTGAATATCACCGGGTATCCACGGCGATCCCCTACTTGCAGACGCTGGGCAGTTTCCTGGTCGAACGTACGGGTTGACGACTGAGCATTGACTGAAGGACCGTCACCATGACGCTCGTTCATCCCTGGGCAATCCTGGCCGGAATCGCGGCGGCAACGCTGCCGCTGATCATCCACTGGCTGACCAAGCCCCGCCCGACGCGCGTGGCGCTGTCGACGATCCGCTTCCTGATGGAAGTGATCCGCCAGCGCCGCGCGCGGCATCGGCTGCGCGATGCGATCGTGCTGCTGTGCCGGATCGCGGCGGTACTGCTGCTGGCAGCGGCGTTTGCCCGGCCACTGACAGAGCGAACGACACTGGCATCATCCGCGCCGGCGGGCGACACGACCCGCGTGGTGGTGCTCGATTGCAGCCAGAGCATGGCCGCGGTCAGCAACGGCATCGGCGTGTTCGAGCGCGGCCGGCCGGTGGCGGCGGAAGCGCTGGCGGGCCGGCCGGGGCTGGCGGTGAATCTCATCCTCGCGGGCGCCAAGCCGTTGGCGGTGTTCGACCAGCCAAGCAGCAACGTCGGGGCGCTGCGGGAGGAACTGGCCAAGGCGCAGCCGCGCCCGGAACAGCTCGATCTCCAGGCCGCTATCGCGAATGCCGGGCGGATGCTCGCGGCGTCGCCGGGCCAGCACCGCCGCGAATTGCTGGTCATCTCCGACCTGCAGCGCAGCACCTGGGCGACGGCCGATTTCTCACCCCTGCCGCAGGACACGGTGATCCAGTTGCGCAACGTGGCGCCAGCGACGGCTCCGGCGAACCTGGCGATTTTGCGCGTGGCGCCGCAGGGCCGGGTCGAGCAGGACCGCGAAACCCGCATCGAAGTCGACGTTGGCAACTACTCGCCGGCCACGCGCGAGCTGCAGGTCGAGCTCTCCATCGGCGCGCAGCAGTTCCGCCTGAGCGGAACCTGCCCGCCCAATTCCGTCAGCACGCTGGCCACGAATGTGACGCTGCCGCAGGCCGGGTGGGTTTCGGGCGCGGCGCGGCTGGTCAATGCCGAGGATGCCCTGCCGGCCGACAACAGCCGCTCGTTCGTCATCGACATCCGGCCGATGCCGGTGTTCGCGATGGTCTCGCGGCAACCGGCGAAGCCACATGCGGCGTCCAGCCACTACCTCGAACGTGCCCTGCTCCCCCTGCTGCCCAAGCCACCGCAGGCCGGCGGGAAAGTCGTTCGGCTCGATCCGGCACAGCTTGACCGGGATGCCATCATCGCGGCCGACCTCATTGTGCTGGATCATCCCGGCCATCTTACGCAGCCGCAGGTGACGCTGCTGGCGTCGCTGGTGCGGCGAGGCAAGGCGCTGCTGTACGTGGCGGCCGACCCGATCGACGCGTCAAATCTGAAGATGTTCGCGCAAACGGTGGGCGGCGATTTGCAGTTGCCGGTGGAGTTTCTGCCGCCAGAACCCAAGGCGCCGCGGCGAGACTTATTCATTCTCGAACAGCGGGCCAATCAGTCGCCGTTCAACGCGTTTGGCGAGACACTGCCGGCGGTGCTCTCGAGCCTGCGCTTCGGCGGCGGGCTGGCGTCGAGGCGACTGACTACGGGGCTTGAGGATGATCTGCTGGCCGTCTATTCCGATCGCTCCGCGTGTCTCGTGGTGTCGGCCTGCGGCGCGGGGTCGCTGGCCGTGCTCAACGCCGACCTGGACCAGTCCAACCTGCCCAATTCATCAGCGTTTGTGCCGCTGGTCGAGGAACTCGGCGCGCGGCTGCTCGGACAGCGCCGTTCGGAAGACACGGCCGTGCCGTCGGGCCAGGCGCTCGCCCGCTATTTGCCCGCGGACGTCGCCTGGAGCGACAACCTCACGTTGACCGGTCCCAAAGGCGTCACCAATCTCGGGCAACTTCGCCCCGACAACAACTTCATCCTCTGGAAATGCGACAGCATGGGGCCGCCGGGGATTTACCGGGTGCTGCGCGGCGAGCAGACGGTCTTCGCCGTGGCCGCGGCGGTTCCGCCCGGCGAGTCAGACCTGCGCAGCCTCGATCCGCAGGTGCTGAAGAACCGGCTCGCGGGCGGACGCAAGATCGATATTCGCAGTCTGGCTGACGATCCGCAGCGGCACGACACGGTGTGGGCCTGGTGTCTTGTTGCCTGCGCCGTATTCCTGCTGCTGGAACTGTTGACCCTCAAGCTCTTTAGAACCTGACACCTTTAGAAAGGCCCTATGGGCTGGCTGAGTTTCGAACCCCTGATTCCTTCCTCGCTGTGGACCGCACTGGCGGTGGCGGTGGGAGTTTTGCTGGCATGGTACGCCGCCCAGCGCCCGGGCACGCTGTCCCGCACGCGCTGGGCCGGGGTCGTCGTGTTGCACGCGGCCGCAGCGCTGGCCGTGCTATTGCTGCTGCTGAATCCGACGTGGGTTGAGCCCGTCCCGCCGCCGCCGGGCAAGCCCCTGCTGACGGTGCTGGTGGATGAGTCGGCGAGCATGGGCACACCGGATGCAACCGGCGGGCAGACGCGTCACCAGGCCGCTCTCAAGGCCGCAGCCGAGTTCAGCCGCCAGCTTGGCGGACGTTTTGACGTGCGCGTGCGGGGGTTTGCCAAGACGCTGACCGCGCTCGATCTCGCGCGACAACCCGCGCCGCCGCTGGGACGCAGCACCGACCTCGCCGGCGCGCTTTCGGGCTCGATCGAGACCGACCGGCCGCAGGGGCAGGCGCTGGTCCTGCTCAGCGATGGCATTCACAACGCGGGCCCGGCCGACCGCGTACTCGAGGCGGTGCGGATGGCCCGCGCCGCCTCGTCGCCGATTTACACGGTCACGCTCGGCGCGGATACGGTGGCTCGCGATGTCTCGGTGGAACTGCGCTCGCCGCAGGATCTCTCGTTCATCCAGCAACAGGTGCCGCTACGGGCCCGCGTGAAGTTGCAAGGTGGTGGGCCGGCCTCGACGAACGTGACTCTGATGTATCAGGGTAAGGAGATTGCGCGGCAGACCGTCGTGGTCCACCCGGACGCCCCCGAGGAAGTCCGCTTCCTTGTCGGACAGGACAAGCCCGGGCTCTATCCGTATGAGGTTCGCGTCGAGCCGCTGCCAGGCGAAACCAACCAGGCGAACAACTCGGCGTCCTACCTGCTGCGCGTGGTCAGCCAGCCGGTGCGCGTGTTGGTGCTGGAGGGCAAGCCCTATTGGGACAACAAGTTCCTGCTCCGCACGCTGGCGGCCGACCCGGCCGTGGCGGTCGACAGCATCGTCAAGCTCGCCGAAGGGCGCTTCATCCGCCGCTCCATCGCGCCCGAGGATGTACCGGCAACACCGGCAGCGCCGGCGGCGCAGACGCGCCCGAACCGGCCACAGACTTGGAGCATCCTCACCGATCCCGCCGGGGTGCTGGCCAGCCCGCAAACGCTCAAAGACTATCAGGTGATCGTGCTCGGGCGCGACGCGGAAGTTTTCCTCACCGACGCGGCCATCAACCAGATTCAGAACTGGGTTTCGCAGGAAGGCGGGGCGCTGGTCTGCTCGCGCGGCTCGCCCACGGCGCAGATCAGCCAAAAGCTGGCGCGGCTGATGCCCGTGCGTTGGACGCCGGCGCGCGAGTCGCACGCACATATCAGCCTCACGCCGCAGGGGCGCGACCTGCAGTGGCTGCCGGGGTCGGAGCCGATGGCCGCCCTGCCGCCGCTGGCGCGGTCGGCGTCGGTGGATACTTCCAAGCCGCTCACGGTGGTGCTGGCGACGGTGGCAGGCGACTCGGGCAAGAACGAGCCGGCCGTCGTCTACCAACCCTACGGCACCGGCCGGGTGATCGTCGTCGAAGGCGCGGGCATGTGGCGCTGGGCGTTCCTGCCGCCACAGAATCAGCAACTCGAGGACATCTACGGCGACCTCTGGCGCAGCCTGCTCCGCTGGCTCGCTTCCAGCACGCCGCTGCTGCCCGGCCAGAACATGTCCCTCCGCTGCGACAAGGTGCGGTTCGACACGTCCGAGCCCGCAACCGTCACGCTGCTGCTGCGCACGCCCGGCGCGGCTCCGCTGCCGAAAGTCGAGCTTCGCGCTGAAGGTGCGGCCGAGGCGACCGCGTTCACACCCGCGCCGTTCGGCGATCAGCCCGGCAGTTATCGGGTCGCCTTCGGGACGCTGCCGGATGGGCGCTACCAGGCCCGCGTTGCCGGGGCCGGTGACGATCCCTCGCTTGTCACCGTCTTTGACGTGCGCGACCAGGGCGAGGAACTGCTCAACCTGCGCATCCGGCCCGACCTCATGGCCCGCATCGCCACGGATGCTTCCGGCAAGGTGGTCGGTGTCGATGGGGCGTCGGAAATCGCCTCGCATTTTGCGAAGTACATGGATATCACCCAGCCGCAGCAGGTCCGTAGAATCACGGCATGGGACCGGTTCTGGATACTGGCGGCCGTCATCGCCCTGTGGACGGTCACCTGGTATGTCCGCCGGTCGGGCGGGCTGGTCTGAAGATGAAGGAGCCGTTTATGAGCAGCACCCAACTTCCGCAACGGCTGATGCCATTCAGACGGCGCACGCTGGCTCTCGGCTCCTTCACGGCCATCGGCTGGGCGATCGCCATCGCCGCGCTCATCCTCCTGGCGGGCATGTGGATCGATCTGATGACGGAACTGGCCTCGCCGCTGCGCCTGGGCTGGTCGCTGGGCGTCGTGGTCGTTGCCGCCCTGGTTCTTATCACAGCAGCCGGACGGCTACGGACGCATGCCACGCCGCAGCATCTGGCCGGGCGGATCGACGACGCTGGCGGTACCGGCGGGCAGATTCTCAGCGGCGTCGACCTGCACTTCTCCGATGTTGTCGCCCAGGAAACGATCACGGCGCAACTCGCGCGTATGGCCGTCGAGCGGGCCGCGGCGCTGGCCGCCGCAGTCGATCCGCGCCGCGCCATCCCGCTGGCACCGCTGCGCCGGCCGGCCGTGTCGCTGGCATGCATCGCAGCGGCCGCCCTGCTGGCCACATTCCTCTCGCCACGCCTGGTGGTGACCCAGTTCGCCCGCTTCTTCGATCCGTTCGGCGATCATCCTCCCTTCTCGCGGATCGGCCTGCGCATTTCCCCCGGCGACGCCCGGGTCATCTACGGAACCCCGCTGGAGATCCGCGTGGACACCGACGGACCGGCCGTCGAAAGGCTCGATGTCATCTACCAGTCCGACGGCTCGAGCACGCCCGAAACCGTTCCCATGTTCATGGAAGCCACGGGCAAGTGGCGCACGACCATCGCGGGCGTGGTCGCGTCGGGCAAGTATTTCGTGCAAGGCCCGGATGTCCGCTCGCGGCGCTACAACGTCACCGTGGCGACTGTCCCCGTGCTGCAGTCGGTGACCTTCCGCATCACGCCGCCGGCCTACACGCACCTGGGCCCGTACCAGGGCCCGCTGCCCCAGGGCGGCATCGCGGGCCTGCCCAGCACGCGCGTCGAGGTCATCGCCCAGAGCAACCGGCCGCTCGGCGGCGGCACCATCGAAATCCGCCCGCCCGGGCCTGCGTCCACCCGGCCGTCCGAGGTTACCACAATTGCCATGAAGCCCGCGGCCGGCAAGCCCGACGCCGTCATCGGCAGCTTTGAGCTGCGTCTCGCCGGGCGCATGGAACTGCGTATCACCGACACCGCCAGCCAGGATTCCCTGGACAGATTCGTCGCCCCCATTGCGATTTTGGTGGACGAGCGGCCCATGGTGCGTGTCATCCAGCCGCTGCCGACCTCGTTCGCCACGCCGCGCAGCGTGCTGCCGGTGGAGATCGCCGCCGAGGATGACTACGGTATCGCGGGCATGCAGCTTTATCGCAGTCTCAACGATTCCCGCGGCCTGCCCGTCGATCTGCCGGTGCCAGAGTCGCAGCCCACGCGCCTCGTGGTCAACTCGGCGCTGCCGCTGGCGGAATACGGCCTGCATCCCGGCGATGTCATCAAACTGTTTGCGCGCGTCATCGACAACGACCCGGCCGGACCCAAGGGCGCTGAGAGCCCCGTGACCACGGTGCGGATCATTTCCGAGCAGGACTACGAAGAGATGCTGCTGGCCCGGCAGGGGATGGATGTGCTCCAGTCCAAGTACGAGGAGGCCCGGCGGCACCTCGAATCCGCCCGAAGCGAGATCGACAAGCTCGAGAAGAAGCTGGAGAAGATGGACCCCAACAGCGACGAGGCCAAGAAGATCGCGGAGGAGATCGCGAAACTCGCCGACCAACTCGCCGAGCACGCCAACGCCGTCGATGAACTCGCCAAACACGACCTCCCCTTCGACATCGACAAGGCGATGAAGAAGGAACTGGAGAAACTGGCCAATGAACTGTCCAAATCCGCCAAGGCGGCGGCGGGGCTGGGGAAACAGTCGGGCCTGAACCCCGACAAGGCCCGCGAGGCGCTGGAAAAACTTCGCAAGGCGCTCGAAGAGAAGCAGGAGGATTTCGACAAGAACGTGACGCTGCCGATGGAGCTTCTCGCCAAGGTCTTCGCCCTGCTCCAGGACGAGGCCCGCTTCATCCGCATCTACGAGGAGCAGCGCGATCTCGAGCAGCGGCTGGCTTCGCTGAAGGACAAAACCGGCGCGGATGACCCGAGCGTCAAGCCGCGGATGCGCGATTTCGAGGCCCGCCAGGCCGAGCTGCGCAACGACCTGCGCGACCTGCTCGATGACATCGAGAAACACGCGGCCGAACTCCCCGACGACCCGGCCGTTAACGGCCTGCGCGACACCGCCAAGGAGATCGCCCGCCGGGTCCGCGAAAGCGGGGCACAGGATGAGATGACCAGCGCCCAGGAAGGGCTGGCCGATTTCTCCGGCGCCCGCGGGTATCGGCACGCCAAGGCCGCGGCCGACATCCTGGCGACGTTCATCAGCAAATGCGAAGGCTTCGGCGACGCCGCCGGGCAGTGTCTCAAGTTCAACCCCAAGCTCTCCAGCGCGCTGGGGAATACGCTCCAGCAACTGCTGGCCGCCTCCGGGCTCAACGCCAAAGCCGGCCAGGGCGGCTATTCCGCCTCGCGCAACACCGCCCAGAACGTCGGCGTTTACGGCCACCTGCCCACACACTCGGCCGCTTCCCGCTCGGGCAACGCCAACGGCCCGGCCGGATCCACCACTTCGTCCAACCCGGACGCTCCGCCCCGAGGCGCCGGCACCGCATCGGCCCGCAACCCGCTCGCCGGCCAGGGCGACGTCCCCGCGCCGGCCGCCTACAAGCGCCGCGTCGGCGCCTACTTTCAGCGCGTCGCAGATGAACTGTCCCAACCCTGACATGCTCCAGGCTTATCCGGAGGTCGCACATGACTACTCGAAAACGCATCGCCCGCTTCGCCCGAACGGCCCTCCTGGCCTCGCTCGCCGCCGGGTTGCTCGGCGCTGAACCGGCCACGCGTCCCGCCGACCGCAAGATTGACGTCCACCAGACCGGCGGCGAGACCCAGGGCGTCGTGCAGGTCGCCAATCTCGTCTACGCCGAGTCCAAGAGCAGCAAGTGCTTCTCCGATCATTTCCTGGCCGAGGCCGAACGCGTCTCCTCGATCTCCACCAGCCGCCGCTTCCACGCGGTGAAACTGTCGTCCGAGGAACTGTTCGAGTTCCCCCTGGTCATCATGACCGGCGAGGGCGCCTTCCAGCTTCCCGACGCCGAACGGGCCCTGCTCCGCAAGTACGTCGAGCGCGGCGGGTTCCTGCTGGCGTCGGCCGGCTGCTCGTCGCCCGACTGGGACCGCTCCTTCCGCGCCGAGATGGCCCGCGTCTTCCCGGAGTATGAACTCAAGGCCATTCCCATGGACCACCCGATCTTCCACACGGTCACCGACATCAACTTCCTGCAGGCCAAGCACGGCAATGTCCGCCCGCTCGAGGGCGTCAGCATCGGGGGACGCATCGGCGTGCTGTACTCGGTGGACGGCCTTAACGACACCGCGCATTCCCAGGGTTGTTGCTGCTGCGGGGGAAACGAAATCACCAACGCCATACAGATCAACGTCAACATACTTGCCTACGCGTTGACGCACTAAGCCGACCTTCATGTTTCGACCCGTTGCCATCCTCGTCCCCGTGATCCCCCTGCTGGCCGCACTCGGCCCGGCCGCGTGCGACCATCCGTCCGCCGGGCCTGCGCCGGCGACGCGCCCGGCCATCCTCGTCGCCAGCGGCGACACCGCCGGCTGGATCACCCCCTGCGGCTGCACGGCCAACCAGTCGGGCGGGCTGCTCCGGCGCGGTTCTTACCTCGCCGGCCTCCGCACGAATGCAGATGTCCTCTACGTGGATGTCGGCGGCGCACCCTCGGGCGACTCGCCTTACCATCAGGCCAAGTTCGCCGCCATTCTCTCCGGCGAGGCGCGCATGGGCATCATGGCCCATAACCTCGGCCGCGCCGAACTCGCCCTTGGCCCGCAGCGATTGCGCGAACTGGCGCGCGATACGTCCGCGCCGCTGATCTCCGCCAACGCCCGCGACGCGCAAGGGCAGCCGATCGGCCAACTCGTCCGCATCGTCTCCGCGGCGGGCCGGCGCATCGCCATCACCGGCATCGTCTCCCCGTCCTTCGCCACGGCGGCCGTCCAGGTGCGGGAGCCCAAGGCGGCGATCCTCGCCGCGCTCCAGCAGTCGCGCGAGCCGCACGATGGGCTGGTCGTGCTGGCGTACATGCCCGAGGACGAACTGCAGCAACTGGCCGCGTCGTTTCCCGAGGCCGACGTCGTCCTCGGCGGGCCGACCGGCCAGCCCATCGCGCCGCGGCAGATCGGGCCAAGCCTGCTGGCGTCGGCCACCAGCAAGGGCAAGTTCATGGTGCAGTTGCAGATTCCGGCCGCCCGCGCGGATGCCTGGACCGGACAGATCGTCGAACTGACTTCCGAGATCTCAGATGACCCCGGCCAGTCGGCCAACCACCGCCAGTTTCTCGACCAACTGGCCCGCAGCGACTATCCCGCGCCGCAGACGGGCCTGATTGCGCCGCCGGCATCCGCGCCGGCCGGTTTCAAGGTGGCCGGAAACATGGAATGCAGCTTCTGCCACGGCGCCGACTACCAGCACTGGAGCACAACCGCGCATCAGAACGCCTGGAACATACTCCAGAACAAGGGTTCCCACGTCGACCCCTTCTGCCAGCAATGCCACACCACCGGCTACGCCATGCCGGGCGGATTTGTCTCTGTCGCCCACAGCGAGGACCGCCTGGGCGTCGGCTGCGAATCGTGCCATGGCCCCTCCGCCGCCCACGTCGCCGACCCGCGCGTGAAGACACCCTTTCGCGCGGCCGACCAGTGTACGCAATGTCACGACCGCGAAAACAGTCCCGCGTTCAAGTACGACGTCTACTGGCCGAAGATCAAGCACGGTGAGAAAGCGAAAGTGACGCCCCGCGGCCTCGCCGTTCTGCGCCCGGAGGACCAACCATGAGAAACGCCCCATTGTTGCGCGGCCGTCTGGCGGTGCTGCTCGCGATGTGGATCAGTGTCTGCGCCTTCAGCCCCGTTCAGGGGCGACAGGTATTAGCCCACGACGTAAGTCGTGGGGAAAGATCGCCAAGAGAAACAACTGCGTGGTTTCACGTTGCGGGTACGGGACGCGATCTGCCGAGCGTGGTTCCTGGCCCCAACGGGGCCGCGGCGTGTAGCCACGGGTGGAGCGACGCCGCTCTGGGCGTCGCGGAACCCGTGGCAGAAGGTTTCTCGCTCGCTCTTCGCCCCGGCGGGGCGAAGGAAGCTCTTGGAATGTTTTGTGGCGGATCGGGGCAGTTCCTCCGCCCCTTCGGGGCGGGACCGTCGAATCAAGACGTTTCCCACGGGTTCCGCTTCGCCCGCCTTGCGGCGGGCTTCGCTTCACCCGTGGCTACAGGCCGCGGCCCCGTTGGGGCCGAAACCGTGCCCGCAACAACCGCCCTGTATCCGCAAGCCGCGTCTCGTCGACTTCAAGCCGTGCTTCGCGGTCAGGCTTCCCACGGGTTACGCTTCGCCCGCCTTGCGGCGGGCTTCGCTTCACCCGTGGCTACAGGCCGCGGCCCCGTTGGGGCCGAAACCGTTCCCGCCACGACTGTCCTTTACGCCGCCACCACACAACCGGCAACCAAGCAGCCCGCGACAACACAGCCCGCCACACCCGCGCCGGCCCCCCTGCCGTCGCTCACGCTCAAGCAGGCGCTTCAGCAGGCGATCGACCAGCAGAAACCCATCCTCCTCATACTCGGCGCTGAATGGTGCGGCCCGTGCCACATGCTTGAACGAGAAATCGACAAACCCGAGGCCCGCGTCGTCCTGCAAAAGTGGGTCTACGTCCACCTCGACATCGACAAGAGCGACGAGGCCCGGGAAATGGGCGCCAACGCCGTCCCCGAACTGCGCATTCTCGCATCCGACGGCACGGTTGTCGCCCGCGAGGTTGGCTTCCGCACGGCCGCCCAACTCATCGACTGGCTCGGCCAGCACCAGGCCGCCGCGGGCGCCTCGGCCATCCCGGAACTGGCGGCGACCGGCCAGCCCGATGCCGCCGCTCTGGCCACCATCATCAAGCGGCTGGCCGACACCCAGCCCGCCATCCGCGAAGCCGCCATCCGCCGGCTCCTGCCGTTCCCACAAGTTTCCGCCGAACCCGTCACGGCATCGTTCCGGACGGGGACGCTCGCCATGAAGCTCTCGGCGCTGGAACTGCTGTCGGCGTGGCGTGCGCCGCTGGATGGCCTGGATCCTTGGCAGCCCACGACCTTCACGCCGGAGCGCCTCGCCCGGCTCAAGCAGTGGGCCACGGCGGTCCCCCGGTCACCCGCGACCCAGCCGGTCGCCCTGAGCGCCGACCAAGTCCGCCAACTCCGCCCGGACCTGGAGCGACTGATCGCTTCTGACTCCGCCGTCGAAGCCCAGGCGATCGTCGAGCGGCTTTCCCGTTTCGGTGCCTCGCTGTTGCCTGAGGTGTACTCAAACCTCGCCAAAGCCTCCACCGACGAACAGCGGCAGCGGCTGACTCACCTGCGCTACCGCCTGGTCGCATCCAACACGCTGGCGCTGCAATGGCCGGGCGGCATCGAGCGCCTCGCCTCGCTCGACGCCCGCACGCGCAACGCGGCCGCCCACGAACTCGCCCAGCGAGCCGGACCGGCCGACGCCGCCCTGCTGCTCGAACTTTTCAGCGACCCGGATGCGCTGGTCCGCGAACTCAGCCTGCGGGCCTTGCAGGCCGTCGGCGGACCGGACGCCTCCACGTCGCTCCTGCGGCTGCTCGACGACCCCTCGCCCAACGTGCGCGCCGCCGTGCTCAAACAGTTCGCCGAATCGCCGCCCGACAAGGCAGCGCTGTTGAGCGTCGGGCAGTACGCGCAAAAGGAAACCGACGCCGACCTCGTGGTCCACGCCGTGCGGGTGCTGCGGGGTTCGGCCGACGCCGGCGTCGTCCCTTCCCTGACCAAGCTGCTGGAGCACGCCAACTGGCGCGTCCGTGCGGAGTCCGTGGAGGCGCTCCAGGAGATTCTCAGCGAGCGATCCAACGCTTCCGCAGCCGCCCAGGCCAACCACTATGCGGCGATGATCCGCCTGCTCGACGATCCCGATGCTTTCGTCGTCAGCCGCGCCGCCATGTCCCTCCAGGGCGCCGACACGCCGCTGCGCATCGAACCGCTCCTCAAGGCCGCGGAAAAGCACCCGCAACTCGCCCGGGAAATCGTCAAGAGCATTTCCGGCCGCGACGCCAGGTCCGGGACAACGATCGCCCAGTTGCGCAAGATGCTGGCCAGCCCCTCGCCGCTGGTCCGCGCCGCGGCCATCGGCGGGCTGGCCGAACTGGAGCCCGGAGCGGAATTCAAGAGCGTGCTCCAGGATCCGGACGCGTCCGTGCGCGTCGCTGCCGCCCGCGGACTCGCCGAGGCGCTGCATGCCCTGCTTCCGAGCGAGGACCGCGACTTCAGCCCGCCGCCTTCCTCATTTCTCGGCGGGATTTTCGGCGGCAGCAGGAAGGCAGCGCCCAAGCCGCCGGATCCCAACGAGTGGGTCGACCAGTTCCGGGCGGGCAAGGAACGCCCGGTTTGGGCCGATGCCTGCAAAGGCCAACTGCTGAAAATGCTCGACGCCGCCACCCCGCTGGAACGCGGCGCGGCCGCCGTCCCGCTCATCGCCCTGGGCGCCGAAGATAAGGCCGGTCCGATGCTGCTGGACGCGGCCAAGGCCAGCACCGACGTCGGCCTCTTCGCCCACGAGGCCATCCCCTGGCTGCCGCGGACGCAGCGTGCGGATTTCTTCCGCAAGCTCAATGCCATCGCACCGGGGAAGGCCGGCAGCGCCATCATCCAGTCGATGGCCCGCATACCCGATCCGGCGGCCGCCGACGCCCTCTGGGGCGTGCTGGCCGCGGCAGACAGCGCCGACAATGAGAGTTACGTACACGACGCGCTGCGCACCATCTACACCGGCCGCCGTTACGGCCTGCCCAACAATTTCTCCGACGAGCAACGCAAGGCGGCCGTCGCGGCCATCGCGCCCCGGGCGCGGGCCGGACCGGACCGCCAGCGCGTCGTCGCCCTGGCGCTGCTGCTGGACGTCTCGCCGTCGGACGCGGCGGAACACGCGGCCGGACTCTCCCAGGATGCGGCCCTTTCGGCGGATCTGCGGCTGGACGCCTACCGGACCCTGGTGCTGGCCGGCCCGCCCGAGGCAGCCACGAAGATCGCCGTCCAGACGCTGGGCGGCACGGAGGCCGCATTCAAAGTCACCGCACTGGCCTACCTCGCCGGGGACACGAGCAACATCGCTTACTGGCACGGCCGCTTCACGCTGGGCAACGGGTCGACAAGGATCTACAGTTCCAGTTCCAACGTGCCCGACCTGGCGCCGCCGCCGGGCCTGAAGGCCGAACACGTTTCGCCGTTTCTGCAGAACACCGACACGGACTCCATCAGCCGTGCGGCGTATCTGGTGGCGCTGCTGGGCGAGCGCCGGGGCGTCGACGTCCTGGTCGCCCAGTGGCAACGCGAGAAGCAGCACGGGAACCACGATCTGCAGCGGCGCGTGTACCGCGCCATCGCCGCCATCGGCGACGCCGAATACGTTCCGGTGCTGGAAGAGATTTACGCCTCGCTCAAGGACGAGCGGTACTACGTGCGGGAGTTCTACTGGACCATCCGCCCGCTCAAGGGCGAACGGGCCCTGTTGCTCAGAAAGAAGATCCGCGATGAGATCGGGATGGACGAACTCCGCTGAGGGGCCCCGTTTCGATCGATGCGCCACTTTATGGGAGGTTGCCACATGTCATACCAGCGTTGCTTCGCACTGGCTCTGTTGGCGGTCCTCGCCGCGCCGGCTTCGAGGGCCGGCTCACCGGCCGACGACCGCGTCATCCACAGCACAGGGGCCGCCGGCGTCAAACGCCCCGCGGACACGATGCGGGTCACGGTCGAGCTCACCGCCGAGGGCAAGACCATGAAGGATGCCCTGGAGACGCTCAAGACGCGACGGGCCGCGGCCGAGAAGAAGCTGGCCGCGCTCGGCCCGGTCGACAAATCCGTCGAGTTCTCCGACGCGCGCGCCGGTTCACAGGACCCCCGCCAGCGGCAGATGGAGCGCATGCTCCGCAGCCGCATGCAGACGAAGACAGCCAAGAAGCCCGCGGAAACCCCGCCGGTGAAGGTTGCCCTGACCGTCAAGGCCGAGTGGTCGCTGGCCGGCAAGACCGGCGACGCACTCCTGATGGCGGCGACGGAACTGCAGGAGAAGATCCGCGCCGCCGACCTCGGCGAAGCCAAGAGCGCCTCGCTGGAAGAGCAGGAGGCGATGGAGGAGAGCGGGAATTCCTCCTACGACGGCAGCACGCCCGTCCGGCCGGGCGAACCGGCGTTCGTGTTCGTCGCCCGCGTGCCCGAAGAGGTCCGCACCAAGGCACTGGCCGACGCCCTGGGCAAGGCCCGGGCCGGCGCCGAGCGCCTGGCCAAGGCCGCGGGCGGCCAGCTCGGCGCCATCCGCGCCCTCAGCACCCAGAGCACGCCCGACGCCGACGAGATGGATGCGTACGCCTATCAGCGCCGTGCCTACATGATGCGCTACGGCGGCGGAAGCGACGATTCCGACGAGGCCGTCAGCGCCTCCCCCGGCCCGGTCGGGCTGAATCTGATGGTGCAGGTGTCCTACGAGTTTAAGCAATGAATCATTACTTCCGCGTCACATCGCACGTCGCCGCTTTGGCGCCGGGCATATCCATGCGCGGGCGATCCTTGAGCATCTTCTGGATGGGGTCGAAGGTGTGGAGAATGGCCTGGTAGTCGGGATCGGTCGTGGCCGCGAACACACCCGGGCCGCAGGCCTCGGAGCCGCCGGCGGACTTCGCCAGCGGGGCCATGAGGAAGCCATTGAGTTGGGGCCTGGTGATGCGCGTCCAGATCGGGCGCACCACCTTGCCGCTCTTGTGGCATCCGACACAGCGGCGGACAACCACATCGGCCAGCGTCTTGTCGAGGTCCGCCGGATAAAGCCGCCGGCAACCGGGCTTGTCGGGATAGGCCGTCTGGCTGGTGCCATAGTAGGGCACGTTGAGGTCGATCCAGGCGAAGATCCGCCGGCGCGCCGCATCGTCCAGCTTCACCATCGGCTTGCCATCCTTGTCCGGATGACCGGAGAGCAGCAGATCGGCCAGCAGGCTGCGCGGCGAGCCCCAGGCCAGCGGCGTGATCTGCAGGATGTTCGCCTCCATGCCGTTGAACGTGGGAATCCAGCTCGTGTACGGATTGTCCCATTCCGACTCGCCCGCATGTTTGCGGCCGCGGGCCAGGGTCTCGTATGACATGTTGAAGAAGTCCGTCTTGTCGCCGCTGAGATCCACCTTGCCGGCCGGCGTCGGGCCGGTGTGGCACGAGGCGCAGTGCTGGTCGAGCACCGGCTGCACCAGCGCCGAGTAGTCGAACCCGCGCAGGCCCCACTCCGGCGTCTGCAGCGCCACCGGCGGCGACAGCAGCGCCAGCGGCTGGCGCGATATGGCCGACGTGTTGCGCGGCTCGTGGCAGCCGACACAACCCTGGGTTTCGCCGGGCATGAGGTGGGTGAACGTCCGCATCCGCTGCAGCGCCCGGCCGGTGGCGTCGAGCGCCATGAAATAGATCGGCACGTTGGCCGGCACGCGGAAGTGGGCCGAGCCGTCGGCCAGCACCGGGGCATATCCCCAGACGGTCTTGGCGGCGTAGGTGGCCCCGCAGGAGATCACCGGAAACTGGAAACCGAAGGCGCGGTTGTTCACATCGGTGCGGACGGCCTTCTCCATCTCCTGCACCACCGCGATCTGCCTGATCTGCCCGCGCTTCACGTACGGTTCGAGGCCGGCGTAGACATCCTGGATGAACATGGTCGCCCAGCCGGAATCCTTCTCCTCCGGATTGATCCGGGTCGGCACCACCGGCGGGACCGGCCGGGGCGCCAGCGGCCGGGGATTGAAGAAGCCCATGCCGTCGCGCGGCTGGAGGAGCGTCGTCTCGGCCTTCCCGTCGTACTCGCGCAGCAGGATCGTCCCGTCCTTCGACACAAGATACGAGCGGTCATCCAGCGGGCACGGGCTTTCGTACGGCCCATGGATCGAGTTCCCGTCCCCTTTATCCACGAGCCCGATGTTGACCTCGGGCGTGAGGTTGCGGATGGCCGCCCGGGCGTTGTCCCCCTGGACCGGATCGATGATGCCGATGGCGCCGCGGGCCGGGCCGTTGTGGCTGGTCAGCACGCACAGCACCTTGCGCGTTCCGGGGATGGCCCGGGCGTCCATGAACGTCGCCGGGCTGAGCACGCGGTTACCGTAAAACCCGGCCAGGGCGGTGCCGTCCGGGTTGATGGTCCACAGCGACTGGATGGGAATGGCCGGCTTGTCCACGTATTCCCAGCGCGAATAGATCAGCCGCCCATCGGGCATCACCGAGGGCGTGAAATCGTTGACGATGTTGGCCGACAGGCGCACGACGTTGGCGCCGTCGCGGTCCATGCGGTGCAGCAGCCCCACGGGAGACACCCAGCAGTACGCAAAGCGCACCGCGCGGGTCGAAAGAAACGCGATGCCGCCATCCGGCAGGAAGCAGCCGTTGTAGTCATGCCATTCGCCGTCGTTGATCTGCTTCAGGCCGGTCCCGTCGGGGCGGATGGTGAAGAGGTGATAGCCGTCGTCGGAAGTCTTCTTCCATGAGAACAGAATCTCTGTGCCGTCGTAGGAGACGTCGCAGTCGAGGATCTCGCCCTTGGGCGAATCGACGAGTTTGTGGAGTTGGCCGGCGGCATCGAGCACGTACAGCCCGCCGCCGGGGGCAAAGCCCTCGGTGTGGTAGGTGTAGACGTGCGAGGAGTTGATGGGATGCCGCTGCACCAGCACCAGCGGCCGCGGATCAGGCTGGGCGGCCAGCACAGGCAGGCAAATGGCCAGCAGAATCGCCAGATGTTTCATGACGGTCTCCGAAGTGGTTCGACCTTCTTCAGTCCATTTGTACCCGCGCCAGGGGTGGATGTTCCAGGTGTCATTGGTCATTTGTCACTGGTCACTGGTCATTGGTCATTTGTTCTTGGGTCTCACCCAAGCAGCCCGGCTCAGCGATAGCGATATTCGTAATGCCAGCCGCTGTTCATGTTGTGGATGATGGCCATGTTGGTCTGGTGCTGCATGTTGGAGATGTTCATGAGCGTCCGCATGTTGTCCTGATGGTCCTGCATCTTGCGCATGGCATCGGCCAGCCGTTCCGTCTTGCTGGCGGCGGCCTCGGCACGAATCCGGACCAGCGAGGCCGACAATTCCTTGATCTGGGGGCTCTGCCCCCAGGATTCCTTGAGCTTGGCCCGCTCCTGGGCCGGCATTTCCGGCCAGGCATAGCGCACGGCCGCCCAGGCCATCGGCATCTGGCCGATTTCTTTCTTTGCGTCGGCGTTCATGGCGGCATAACCCGCAGCCAGGTTCCTGGCCCACTCGTCCTTCACGCCCGCGGTCGGCTGGACCTCTTCGCCGCCGGCCACCTGGCTGGCCATGAAGTAGAGCAGCTCGATGGTGGCGTCGGCGGATTGGCGCGTGAGCGGTGGCTCGCCGGCGGCGATGGGCTGGTGGGCGGCGTCGTAGATGCCCAGCATGGTCCTAGCAATGGCATGCCGATCCTGCCGCCAGTTCTTGATGAGCTCCGGCTGGACCGCCTGCCGGGCCAGCTCGCGCTGGGCCTTGGTCATGGCCGAGAGTTGGGTGCGCACCTTGAGAACCTCGGCGGTCCCATCCATCTCTTCCTTGTCGTTCTTGTTCCAGGAGTCAATGAGATGCTGCTGGACGGCCTGCCGCTGGCCGTCGGTGAGGGGCACTTCCATCAGCCATTCCACGAAGTCGGCCACTTCATCGACCGTGGCCTGTGTCAGCGGCGGCCGGCCTTTGGCCAGGACCACGAGGCTGGCGTAGCGCACGCTGTTGAGCAGGCCATCGCTCACCTTGCGGTTCTGGTTGAACAGCGTCGAATTGTTGGTGGTCAGGAGAATTCGATGCACGCGGTCGCCGGCCGCGGACATGGACAGCATGCAGTAGAGGAACTCGCCGGCCTTGTCCTTGTTCTCCATCGACATGACCGAAAGGGCAATGTCGTAGCCGTTGGTATGGCGCTGCTCGATGATCTGCCCGGCTTCCACGCCCTTGTACGCCTGCCGGAAACTCGCCAATTCGGAGAGGAACTGCTCGTGCAGCGTGCCCTTGCGGACATCCGGCGGCAGCAGGCGGATCTGATACCATTGGCCGGGCGGCGTTGCCAGGGGCGTCAGGAGCACGGACCCGTCATCCTGGTCTTTGCGCTGCCACCCCTCCGGCATGGTGAACAGGACGTTGCCGACGCGAGCCTGGGCCGCGGCGGCTTCCGCACCCAGGGCCGTTGCCCCATAAGCGGCGGCCACGGTGCAAAAAGTCAACACAAGGAGACAGGCCTTGCGGCCCAGACAATGTTGCATGAGATTCCTCTTCTGCTACGGGCGACCGGAGAGTATCGACCGAAGCGGGGAGCGATGCAACAGAATTTTCGGGGACCCGCCGGCTCCGCAGCCGCAGGGGGCGTGAAAACGCCGCTTGAAGATGCCGGTGAGGGCACCGGCTCTACTTCTGGCCGGGGCAATCGCGATCTCCACGAGCCGGGTCAGCATCTTCAGGTCAAGACGGGTACTTCCGCCCTTTCCAGGTCGTGCCGCCGCCGTAATGATGCTGCCAGGCGGAATGGGTGGCGATGGCGCAGTACAGGGCGATGCTCAGGGGCATCAGGAACGCGTGCCACCAGGGAAGCCGCAGGAAGCACACGGACCGCCGGTGTACCAGGCACTGGGCCGTCCACATCACGGCGGCGATTGCGGCAAAAAGCAGACTCGTGCGCGAATGCGACCGCAGCAGCCAGACCAGGCCGAAGAGCAGATAGGCCGGGGGCAGGACGACGAAGGCGAGGCCGAACATCAGGCCCACCCAGAATTTCCGCGGCTGGTATTCCATGCCGGCGTAGGCATTCTTGGACATGCCTTCCCACATGTCGTTGAAGTCCTCGTACATCTGGGTGCGGACGAGGTCGTGGGAAAGGCGGCTGTGGGTCTTGGCGCCGGACTCCTTCAGCTTCTTCGCCAAGTTCACGTCTTCGATGATCTCAGCCTTCACGGCCTCGTGGCCGCCGATCTTGTCGTAGGCTTCGCGGCGGATGAGGATGAATCCCCCTGCCGCCAGCGCCACTTTGCTGCGCGGGTCGTTGGCTTTTCCCGGCGGGAAGATCAGGGCGATGATGGTCATCAGGCCGGCCATGCCGATCTTCTCGATGCCGCTGGAGAAGATCAGCGTCGGAAAGAGGCTGACCATGTCATAGCCACCGTGCTGCGCCAGGCGCATGGCCTGGCGCACGGCCAGCGGATGGAAGAAGATGTCGGCATCCGTGAAACAGAGCCAGGGCGTGTCGGCGCGATCGGCCGCCTGTTTGACGGCCCAGGGTTTGCCGCACCACCCGGCCGGCCGCGGGGTGCCATCGACCACGCGCAGGTTGGCGTGTTCAGCCTCAAGTTTCGCCAGGACGGCGGGCGAGTCGTCGTCGCTCTGGTCGTTGACGAGAAGCACGCGGAGGGCGGGGTAGTCCTGGGCGCAGATGGTGT